>NZ_CP127385.1:7406591-7712921 GCF_030378205.1 Bradyrhizobium sp. NP1 | reverse complement strand
TGTCTGAGAACTTTTCCGTAGAGAGTAAAGGCGGCTGGTGATGCGCCCCGCGAGAGTAGTTGCCGGTTTCCCGCGGTGACGCGACCTCAAGCGAGCCTTCCGTCGTCCGGGCATGAGACGCCGTTCGGCGAAACCGCCGTCAGGCAGACATCAATGCTGGATCGAAGAAAAGGCCGGCGAGGTCAGCAAATACTCGAAGGTCTGGTGGGTGCCTCCGCGCAGGACGAGCCTGTCGCATCCGTTACGGCATCGGTGGAAAATGGTTTCGAAGCGAATACCGCGATGTTTCCGTAAAGCATGCAACCTCCCCGCCTCGCCGCGATTGCTCACGGCAAGTTGTCATCCTGCGTGTTACAAAAATCAGCCCCGTGCAAACACAGTGTCAGCCGCAAGGCCGTCTGTTCACCCGTCACTAACCCATTCGCCTGAGCTTCGTTTCCGCTTCTTGCCGATTGTCCTGCTTCTTATTTCTCTGGTTGGTCAGCGGAGACGAAAAAAACGCCTCGCTCGAGAAATTTAGACACAGGACTCCCGCTCCCATATTGCTATGGGCTACGGCTCGACAATCGCTTGGAAAGCGCCGCCAACGCGCACACCGCCGCCGATTTGCACGTCCGCCTCGTTTCTAAAACCGCGCTGGTCTCAAGATCGTAGGCGCCGCGAACGAAATTGAAATTACACGATGCGTGTCGTCTCGCAATGCATTTGATTCAAGATGGGCGCGCGAAGAACCATCGCCGGCTTCGCAGTCGCGGCGAAAAGGTTTCCAAAGTTGAAAGCAAGTTTTTGAATCAGCGTACAGATTCGCGCATGTCACGCGCGTCGTCACAATTGGCAAGACTGGCCAAAAAAAATTCACAAATTCTTCAAGCGAACGCGGCTAAACCGAATTTTCCAAATACTTCGTTTCGCTATGGGGATAAGTGATTATCGAAGCGGAGTTTTTTGCGACTCTTTTTGCAGGGTAACTCCCACGCGGGCCGCAGCATGCGATCGATCGCCGCATTGCCTTTGTCCCTGTCATCATTGGCTTTCTCGCAATGCATCGCCGTGTTTCAGGTGAGGCAAAACTGCATCAAGTGAAACTACGGGCGCGCAAAGCATGAATGCGGTGCGTGGCGACAAAAGGTGTGCCGCTTCGTGTCACAATGCGTCGTCTGAAAAGCAAAGAGCCCGGCGCATGCCGGGCTCGAGTGACGAATATGCGTTTCGATCAGTTTATTCGCGATCGGTCTACTTCAGCTTCGCGATCTGGCGCGTGAGGCGCGACACCTTTCGGCTGGCATTGTTCTTGTGAACGATGTTGCGCTGCGCTGCGCGTATCAGCGCCGGCTCGGCATGCGCCATCGCCTTTACTGCTGCAGCGCGGTCGCCGCTCTTGATCGCCTCTTCGACCTGGCGAACGGCGCCGCGCATCTGGGTGCGGCGCGACTTGTTGACGGCGGTGCGGCGGGCAATCTTGCGCGTCGCCTTCTTGGCGGAAGTGGTATTGGCCATGATCTCAAATGTCCTTCGGTGACCGGTCGCTGCTGGTCGGCTGAAAGCGCACCGGCCGCTCAGTCCTGTGATCCAAGCTTCAAGTTGTCGCTAGTGTCTCGATTCCGAAGTCCGCATCATTGTGCGGGCCCCCGTTTGCGAACTTCGGAATCGAAGCACACTAGCGACGTGTTGACCTAGTGTGGCTTTGGTTCGGAAGTCCGCATGACGAATTCGTGGGCCACAATGATGCGGACTTCTGAACCGCCACACTAGCATATTCTCGAGCAAGCCTGCCCCGCGGGCAACAAGGCCCATCTGGCGGCGCCGCTCAAAGAACAGCGGCGGCGGGATTGCGCCCGCCGCCATCGCCGCCCTTATAGAGGCGAGGGTTGGCAGCGTCAACGCTTTCCGCCCTCGCTTTGGCCGCGAAAAGCGTCTCCGGGGGTTGGATAAGCCACTGACGAGGTTGAATTTCCACGGTCGCCCCGGTAATGGCTGGCATCCGGTCTATATAAGGTGAGCCATGATCCGCGGGTTTTTCCGATTTATCGGGCTTTTGCTGCTGGCCGGCGGATTCATTTTCCTGGTCTATGACGGGGCGCGTTTCGTCGCCGACCAGAGCCTGCGTTTCACCCGGTTCGGCCAGTTCTGGAACGACATCAACCAGGCAAGCCAGCAGGCCTTCCGGACCTGGGTCGAGGGCCACGCGCCGTGGCTGTGGGGCTGGGTGGTCCGGGTGGTGCTGGACCAGCCGGTTTTTGCGGTGCTTGGCGTGATCGGCCTTGTGCTGATGATCCTGTTCCGGCCGCGCAAGCCGCTGATCGGCTATTCGCGCGACTGACGCCGGGCCCGCCAGAGGCTCCCGGCGTAACGGACGTGCCAATCCGCCCGTAAAGACCTATATAAAGGCTCACAGCAGGGACGCGCGCGTCCGTCGCGGACGGCGTCCTCATTGCCGCCTGGAGACCATCCATGTTGTTCATGCGCAAGACCACCGCGCTGCCCAGTGCCGCCGAGGCGCTGGCCGGCCGCTCGCAGCCGATCCCGACCGCGATCACGCATTTCGTCAACGGCCATAACCTCAAGCCGCCTTATCCGGAAGGTTCGGAGCAGGCGGTGTTCGGGCTCGGCTGCTTCTGGGGCGCCGAGCGCAAGTTCTGGGAGCTTGGCGACGGCGTCCATGTCACCGCCGTCGGCTATGCCGGCGGCCACACGCCGAACCCGACCTATGAAGAGGTCTGCTCGGGGCGCACCGGCCATACCGAGGTGGTGCTGGTCGTGTTCGATCCGAAAAAGATCTCGTACGAGAAACTGCTGAAGACGTTCTGGGAAGATCACAACCCGACGCAGGGCATGCGCCAGGGCAACGACGTCGGCACGCAATATCGCTCGGCGATCTACACCACGAGCGAAGCCCAGCGCAAAACCGCCGAGGCGTCGAAGGCGCTCTATCAGAAGGCGCTCGCCGCCAAGGGGCTTGGCTCCATCACGACCGAGATCGCGCCCGCCGGGCCGTTCTATTTCGCCGAGGACTATCATCAGCAATATCTGGCCAAGAACCCGGCCGGCTATTGCGGCCTCGGCGGCACCGGCGTGTCCTGCCCGATCGGGGTCGGCGTCAACGCCGCCTGATCTCGATCGCGATCCTTTCGATCGGTCTGCCCACGGACCAGTTGACCTCTCCCCGCAAGCGGGGAGAGCGAGACTTGGCGCACGGTGCCTCGCGAAAACCGTTTGTTAACCATAACCGGTGCAAGACTGAGGCATCTCGCTTGAAGGGGTGCGGGCTGTGCGCGCGTTTCGATTGCCCATCATTGCCGCTGCGGTCGCGCTCGCGCTGTCCGGCTGCATGCAGACGACATATCCGGTCGCGGGTCCCGGCGATCTCGACACCATGGCCTATGGCCCGCTCTATAACCAGCCGGCCGCGGCCGGTGCGAGCGGCGGCGGCGCGATCGGCGCGCTGCGCAACAGCTTTGCCTCCACGCGCGCGCCGTCTTACGCGCCGGCGCCCGTTGCCTACGCCGCGGCGCCCGCGCCGGTGGCTTACGACGGCGGCTATCAGCTCGATGCCGGCGACAAGCTGCGCGTCGTGGTCTATGGCCAGGAAGGCCTCACCAACACCTATGCGATCGATGCCGCCGGCTCGATCACCATGCCGCTGATCGGACAGGTGCCGGCGCGCGGCCGCACGCCCGCGGGCCTGGCTGCCGAGATCGGCGCGCGACTGCGCCGCGGCTATATCCGCGAGCCGTCGGTCGCGGTCGAGATCGAGGCCTATCGCCCGTTCTTCATCCTCGGTGAGGTTCAGGCGCCCGGCCAATACCCCTACGTCCCCAACATGACGGTCGAGAGCGCGATCGCGATCGCCGGCGGCTTCTCGCCGCGTGCGCGCCGCGACGTGGTGACGCTCACCCACAGCAATGCCGGCGGCCCCAGCCGCACCTCGGTGCCGCTCGGCACCCCGCTCGGTCCAGGCGACACCGTGCAGGTGGGCGAGCGCTGGTTCTGACGAAGGACGCAGTCCGTCGTCAGACCAGATTGACGCTGCGCGTCACCTCAAGTGCTTCCGAAAAAATTCCAGGGTGCGCGGCCAGGCGATGTCGGCGCTCTTCTTGTCGTAGCTCGCGCGCTCGTCGCAATGGAAGCCGTGCTGGGCACCCGGATAGATGTAGATCTCGACCTCCGGCCGCTTCGCCTTGATGGCCTCGACATCGCTCAGGGGAATGCCGGCATCCTTCTCGCCGAAATGCAGCTCGGTCGGCACCTTCGGCTTGTCGTCGGCAAAGCGCACGATGGCGCCGCCATAATAGCCGACGGCCGCCTTCAGCCCGGAGAGTTTTGTCGCCGCCGCATAGGCGATGCTGCCGCCGAGGCAGAAGCCGACGATGCCGACCGGGCCGACGCTCTGCACGGAATCGATCGCGGCCTCTGTGTCGCGCAGCATCGCCGGGAAATCCGGATTGGCGACGAACTTGCGTGCATTGGCGACCTCGTCGGGCGAATAGCCGCTCTGGAAATTCGGCTCGATGCGGTCGAAGATCGATGGCGCAACCGCAACATAGCCTTCAGCGGCCAGCCGGTCGCAGACGCTGCGGATATGGTGGTTGACGCCAAAGATCTCCTGGATCACCACGATCGCGCCCTTGGGCGCGCCCGCTGGATCGGCGCGATAAGCGCCGAGCTGAAACTTGTCCGATGCCGTCAGCTTGATGTCTTTTCCCACGGTCTATTCCATCTGGTTTGAGGGTTGAGGGATCGTCGTTTGGGCGGCGCCGTCAGGAACGCATCGCGGACTCCGCCGCGGCCTCCCGCGGCAGGCCGTGCAGGAACGGCAGGACCGTATCGATGAACGCCTGCGGCTGGTCGATGTTCACGGCATGGCCGGCGGCGGGGATCACGATTTTCCGGGCGGCAGGAATCTTCGCTGCCATATGGTCGGAGGCGGCGAGAAACGGCGTGTCGTCGGCGCCGACCACGACCAGCGCCGGCACCCTGATCGCGGCGAGATGCTCGATCACGTGCGCATCGCGCTGGGTCAGCATGCCGCGCGCGGCGCGCGCCAGGCCCGATGCATCGCGATGGATGGCGGTCGCGCGCTCGCGGCTCGCCGACCGCAGCACGGCCAGCCCCTCGCGCTCGAACTGGTCCGCGATGCCGAGCGCGCGAGCGTTCCAGGCCTCGCGCGCGTCGTCCTTCCTGAAGCCGGGCCCGGTGTCGATGATGAGGAGCGCGCGGACCCGCTCGGGATGGGCATGGCAGAACGCGAGCGACATGTAGCCGCCGAGCGAAAGCCCGCCGACGATGGCGCTGGCAGCGCCGACCGCGTCCAGCAGCGCCGCGATGTCGCCGACGGTGTGCGCTTCGCTGTAGGCGGCGGGATCGTCGGGGTAGTCGGAACGGCCGTGGCCGCGCATGTCCCACAGCACCAGCGTGTGCCGTTGCGCCAAGGCCTCGATCTGATCCGCCCACATCGCCGATGTCGCGGAAAATCCGTGGGTCAGGATCAAGGGCGGGCCGTCGCCATGCACCTCGTAGTGGATCTTGACCCCGTCGCGGTCGATGGTTGGCATGAAGCTCTTCCGGCTTTTTTCGATCGCGCTAACTGTATCGCGGCTTTGCCGGGTGAGGAAATCCGGCGCAGTTCGGCGAGATTGTGACAAGTTTTTTGTCGCAGCGCACAAGCAAAATTTTCAAAAACATTTTTACCCGCACAGCGGGAGTCCGAATCGGATTGCCACCGCAAACGAACGCGATCATTCTTCCCAGCTCCGACACTGGCCCGGTGGGTGCCGGTTACCCAAAAGTGACTGCCGCCGTAAGCGGCCTCGTACACCGGAAGGGGATGCTCTAATGCCTAGTCTCAATATCAACGGACGAAATATGTCCGTCGAGGCGGCCAACGATACGCCGCTCCTCTGGGTCATCCGCGAGCAATTGCAGATGACGGGCACGAAGTTCGGCTGCGGCGCGGGACTGTGCGGCGCCTGCACGGTTCACATCAATGGCGAGGCGGTGCGTTCGTGCCAGACCGCGCTCGGCGACGCCGTCGGCAAGAAGATCACCACCATCGAAGGGCTCGCGCCCAAGGGCGATCATCCCCTGCAGAAGGCCTGGATCGCCGAGCAGGTGCCGCAATGCGGCTACTGCCAGTCGGGCCAGATCATGCAGGCCGCAGCCCTGCTCGCCAAGAATTCCAACCCGACGCGGGAAGAGGTCGTCGACGCCATGGACGGCAATCTCTGCCGCTGCATGACCTATTCGCGGATCCAGAAGGCGATCATGCGGGCCGCGTCCGAGATGCGCACCGCCTCCAACGCCGGCGAGCGGAGGGCGACATGAACAGCCACGTGAAAATCGACAAGACCAGGATCAGTCAGCCCGACGCGGCCGATCTCAGCCGCCGCCATTTCCTCGTGGGCACCGCGGCCGCAGGGCTCGCGCTCGGCTATTCCGCCGTTCCCGGCATGCTCGGCGCCGACCAGGCGCTCGCCGCGCCCGCCAATTTCGATCCCAGCGTCTGGTACTCGATCGCGCCCGACGGCATCGTGACCGTGACCTGCGGCAAGGCCGACATGGGCCAGCACATCGCCTCCACCATGGCGCAGATCGTCGCCGAAGAGCTCGGCGCGAACTGGAAGGACATGCGGGTCCAGCTCGCCTCCAACGATCCGAAATTCAACGATCCCGTGCTGGGCGTGCAGATCACCGGCGGCAGCTGGTCGACCATGATGAATTTCGAGGCGATGAGCCGTGCCGGCGCCGCGGGGCGCATCGCGCTCACCGAAGCGGCCGCCGGCATCATGGGCGTGCCGGCTTCCGAGCTCGTGGTGCGCGACTCCATGATCGCGCATGCGAAGGCGAAGAAGCAGATGAGCTTTGGCGACGTCGTCAAGAGCGGCAAGGCGACCAAGACCTTCACGCCGGACGAGCTGAAGGCGATCAAGCTGAAGACGCCGGACCGGTACACGCTGATCGGCGTCTCGGTGCCGCAGCTCGACATCCCCTCCAAGACCAACGGCGCGGCGAAATACGGCATCGACGTGATGCTGCCGGGCATGGTGTACGGCGCGGTCGTCACTCCGCCGGTGCGCTACGGCGCGACCGTGACATCGGTCGACGACAGTGCCGCGAAAAAGCTGCCCGGCTTCATCAAGGCGGTGACGCTCGACGACAAGACGGGAACGACCACGGGCTGGGTGGTGGCGGTCGCCAACACCTATGCCAATGCGCGCAAGGCGGCGGATGCGCTGAAGGTTGCCTATGACGGTGGTCCGAACGCGAAGCTGACCAGTGAATCGCTATTGACCGAAGCCAAAAGGCTGCAGGCGCTCGACGATTCCGGAGAGTTCTTCGTCAAGGACGGTGACACCAAGGCGGCGCTCGGCACCGCCGCGAAGGTGCTGGAGGCGGAATACACCACCAGCATCAACATCCACGCGCCGATGGAGCCGATGAACGCCACGGCGGAGTTCAAGGGCGACATCCTGCACGTCTATTCCGGCAACCAGTTCGCGACGCGCTCCGGCGCGATCGCCGCCGGTGCGGCCGGGATCGATCCCAAATTCGTGGTCATGCACCAGATGTGGCTGGGCGGCGGCTTCGGCCGGCGGCTCGATGCCGACATGATGGTGCCGGCGGTGCAGGCCGCGAAAGCAGTCGGCAAGCCGGTCAAGGTGATCTACTCGCGCGAGAACGACATGACGATGGATTTCTCGCGTCCGCTGACCTACCAGAAGATCAAGGCCGGTCTCGACGGCGACGGCAAGCTGATCGCGATGAACCACGACGTGGTTTCGGCGTGGCCGACCAAGCGTTGGGGCATTCCCGACTTCCTGTCGCCCTCGGTCGACAAGAAGGGCTCGCTGGATGCGTTCACCGTGAACGGCGCGGACTTCTTCTACACCGTGCCCAATCACAATGTGCGGGCGATCCTCAACGAGATGGCGCATACCGCCACGCCGTCGGGGCAGCTGCGCTCGGTGGCGCCGGGCTGGACGTTCTGGGCGGTCGAAAGCATGGTCGATGAGCTCGCGCATGCGGTCGGACGCGACCCGGCGCAGTACCGCATCGACATGCTCGACGGCAAGGGCGCCAATGCCGGCGGCGCGCAGCGGCTGCGCAACACGCTGCTCGCCGCGATGGGGCTCGCCGGCTACGGCACCAGGCAGCTGCCGCAGGGCGAGGGCATGGGCGTTGCCTGCGTCTCCTCGCAGGAGCGCGCCACCGCAAGCTGGACCGCCTGCGTCGCCCATGTCGCGGTCGCGCCATCGGGCGAGGTCAAGGTCAAGAAGCTGACCGTGGCCACCGACGTCGGCACCCAGGTGCATCCCGACAACATCCGCGCCCAGGTCGAGGGCGCGGCGCTGTGGGGGCTTTCGCTCGCGCTCTATGAGAAGGCGACGCTGAAGGACGGCGGCATCGAGCAGACCAACTTCGACAGCTACACGCCGCTGCGCATGAGCCAGCTGCCGGAGGTCGCGGTTGCCGTGATCGCCAATGGCGAGCACGCCACCGGCGTCGGCGAGCCCGCGGTGACGGTGGTCGCGCCCGCGATCGGCAACGCGGTGTTCAACGCGGTCGGCGCGCGTGTGCGCTCGCTGCCGATCTCGGCGGAGGCGGTGAAGGCGGCGATGAAGGCGTAAGGCGCGTCAGCACGCGAACACGACCACGGTCCGCCGGAGCAAGCCTCCGGCGGACTTTTTTGCGCGAGGCGCATTCGCTAAAATTGTAGCTTTCATCGAGCAAGTCCGTTCATGACGCCCATTAAGCGGCAGGGAACCCATTGTCGGTAAGTTGCGTGACCAGTCGTCCCTCGCAAGCTGCCGGAAATCCATGACCGCCTCAGCCTCCCAGAAACAGCCCAAGCGCCATCTTCTCCTTGCCTCTGACCAGGCCGACCAGAGCAACGAGCTTGCGCATATCCTGCGCTCGGTGGGGGAGGTTCAGGCGATTGCGACGTCGGACATTCCGGACAAGCCGGCGAGCGAGGTGTCCGGCATCGTCGTCGACATCAACCTGCGTTCGGCCGAGAGCGTGCAGCGCGTCCGCAACAAGCTGCGCGGCGAAGCCTATCGCAGCATGCCGCGGCTGTTCGTGCTCGCCGATGCGCTGCACCACGCGTCGATGCAGGCCTGGGCACTGGGCGCGACCGACACCATCTCGCGGCCATTCGACGCAGCCGCGATTCTGCAGCGCGTCCGCGCCGCATTCCCCGACAGCGCCGCCTATGACGCGACCGACCGCGGCAAGGCGCTGAACCGTGGCGTCGAGGCCGCGCACGCGGTCATCGTGAAGATGTTCGAGAAGCTGCCGGCGGGCGAGCCGCTGACGATCGAGGACGTCATGCAGGCCGAGAACAAGATCCTCAAGGCCATCAAGCACACCTCGCTGCGCGAATGGCTGACCGCGGTCGGCTGCCACCATATCGACAGCTATCGCCATTGCCTGTTCGTGACGGGCTTCGCGGTCGCCTTTGCGCAAAATCTCGGCATGCGCGAGGACGACCAGCGGCGCCTGGCGCGCGCCGCGCTGCTGCACGATATCGGCAAGGCCTTCGTGCCGGTCGCGATCCTCGACAAGAAGACGCCGCTCACCGAGGAAGAGATGTACGAGATCCGCCAGCACCCGCGCCGCGGCTACGAGGCGCTGGCGGCGCAGGGCGGTTTCCCCGCGGAGATGCTCGACGTCGTGCTGCACCATCACGAGATGCTCGACGGCAGCGGCTACCCGAACGGGCTCTCGGGCAACCAGATCAGCGACATCGTGCGGCTGACCACCATCGTCGACATCTACGCGGCGCTGGTGGAGAAGCGCGCCTACCGCATGCCGTTCACGCATGCGCGCGCCTTTGCGCTGATGGAAGGCATGAGCGGCAAGCTCGACCAGCAGCTGCTGCAGGCGTTCCGCCCGGTCGCCTTCGGCGCGTATTAGAGCATGTTCGGTTCTGATGGAATCAGAACCGATGCTCCAGATTCCTGGTTTGACGCGTTTTCTTCGCGCGAACCGGTGCCCAGCCCGGATCAAGTTCGGGGCAGGCTTTCGCTCGAAAACGCTCCAGCGCCTCACTTCTCGTAGGACGAAAATCTCGATCAGGCTGGGGTCGCGGCAATAGACCGACAACAGCATGCCGCGCGCGCCCTGCTTCCTGGTCGGGCCTTCCTCGATCGCGACGCCATGGGCCTTGAGGTGCGCGACCACCTCGTCCGGTGTGCTCGACGTCAGAAAGCAGAGATCGTCGCTGCCGGCCGCAACGTGATCGGCGGTGAACCACTCGACCGTGCCGGCGTCACGTGGCCGCACATTGATCTTCTGGCTGCCGAACACGAGCGAGGTGCGCTTCGGCTTGCCCTCACCCGGATCGAACACCTTGACCTCCATGCCGAGGATGGCGCGGTACCACTGCGCCGTCCGCGCGACGTCGGCGACGTTGATCACGATGTGGTCGAGCGCATTCACCGTCACGGTCATGGCTTATCCTTTCGTCGCATCTCGTGGAGCGCAAAAGCGGATAGCGAATGTTAGAATCGGACCACTAGCCTGCTCTGGTCGTGCATGATGTTGTTTGTTACAACGCACAACGCCTTCACTTCAACGAACAAAATCCTGGGAGAAACCGCATGACTTCACGCCGCAGCGCTCTCGGCCTGATCGGAATCGGCCTGCCGGCCCTGCTCGCGTCGGCGCGCGGCGCATCCGCGCTCGACTATCCGACGCGGCCGGTGCGGTTCCTGGTCGGCTATCCCCCGGGCGGGGCCACCGACATCATCGCGCGGCTGATCGGCCAGCGGCTGTCGGAGCGGCTCGGCCAGCAATTCGTGATCGAGAACAAGCCGGGCGCCGGCAACAATATCGGCACCGAGACCGCGGTGAACGCGGAGCCGGACGGCTACACCGTGCTGCTGGTCAACCCGGCGAACTACATCAACACCACGCTCTACACCAACCTGAAGTTCAACTTCGTCCGCGACATCGCCGCGGTCGCCTCCTTCAACCGCGTGCCCAACGTGATGACGGTCAACAAGGACGTGCCGGCGAAGAACGTCGCCGAGTTCATCGCCTATGTGAAGGCCAATCCCGGCAAGGTGAACATGGCCTCCTCCGGCAACGGCACCTCGGTGCATCTGTCGGGCGAGATGTTCATGGCGATGACCGGCACGACGATGCAGCACGTGCCCTATCGCGGCGCGGCACCCGCGATCACCGACATGCTCGGCGGCCAGGTGCAGGTGATCTTCGACAACATGCCCTCGATCATCCAGCATATCCGTTCCGGCGCGTTGCGCGCGCTCGGCGTCACCACGACGCAGCGTTCGCCGCAACTGCCCGACGTGCAGGCGATCGCCGAGACGGTGCCGGGCTACGAGGCGAGCGCGCTGTTCGGCATGGGGGCGCCGAAGAACACGCCGAAGGAAATCATCGTAAAGCTCAACAGCGAGATCAACGCGGTGCTCGCCGAGCCCGACATGAAGGCGCGGCTCGCCGATCTCGGCGGCGACCCGCTGATCCAGTCGCCGGAAGCGTTCGGCGACATGATCAAGGCGGAAACCGAGAAGTGGAAGAAGGTGGTCGAGTTCGCCGGCCTCAAGGTAGAGTGATCGGCATGATCGCTCGCCGATGCTAGAATTGACCCGACAGACGGCGGTATCCGCGAGGTGAGGAGTTTTTCAGATGCGCAAGCTTGTGTTGGCGATGATGGCTGTGACGGCGGCTGGTGCTGCGACCATCGCCACGTCAGGTCCGGCTGCGGCCTATGATTACCCGTGGTGCCTGCAGGGCAGGGAGCACGGGATTCCCGGCGAATGCGCCTATCAGACCTATGAGCAGTGCCAGGCGACCGCGTCGGGCACGTTCGATTATTGCAACATCAACCCGCGTGTTGCCTTCCGCGTGCAGCAACCGCGGCGGCCGCGCTATGCGGCGCCCGGCTACTACTCTCCCGGTTTTGGCTGGTACGGCTATCCCGGCTACGACGACTGAGATTTCGGGCATGAGCGCTTGACGCGCTTTCCTGTGCGCGCCGGTTAGCTGCTGCAGCCAGAGCGTTTTCGAGCGAAGTGGGTACCGGTTCGCGTGAAGAAAACGCGTCAAAACAAGAATGCTAGAGCATCAGAACCGATGCTCTAGCACTACCTCTTCGCCTCGGCCGGTTCCTTGCCGGTGCAGGTGATCAGCAGGGTGAAGGCGCGGGCCTTGTCCGCGACCTCGGCGGTCTTGAGCTCGGTTCCGGTGGCTGCGGTTTCGTACGGCACGACGCTGTTATCCAGGAAATCGCGGATCATGCCGGTCTTGATGGCGAAGTTGATGTTTTCCGGAATATTGCCGGTGACGCGCAGGACCCGCAGGGCGTCGAGCTTCGCCGCCACCATGCCGACGATGAGTCCGCTGGTGTCGAGCAGCGGCCCGCCGCTGTTGCCGGGCTGGACCGCGGCGCTGATCTGCAGAACGCGTGTGTCGTTCAGGGTGCCGCTCAGCGAACTGACGATGCCGGTGGTCACGGTGAAGTCGGAGCTCAGCAGGCCGTGAAACGGATAGCCGATCGCGACCACGGAATCGCCCGAGCGAATTGATCGGTCGCGAATCCTCGCATAGCTCTTGAAGGTATCGGCCGGCCCCTGCAGCACCGCAAGATCGTTCCGCTCGTCGCTGGAGACGACCCGCAGCAGGCTCGCCGGCTGGCCGCCGAGATTGCCGCGGATGCTGTCCGCATTGCAGCCCGAGATCACGTGCTGGTTGGTGACGATGTGGCCCTGCGGACTGATCACGAAACCGGTGCCGCTCTTGCTGACGGGCTGCGCGGGCTTCCCGGGCGCCGACGCATCGCCGGGCGCGGCGGGCTTTCCTGCGGATGCCATCTTCGGCGCGGAGAAATCGCCGGCGCTATTGATGCCGTCAGCCTTGACCTTGGCGACGCAAGTGGCGATCGCTGCGATCAATGGACCGGTCGAGGTCAAATTGAATTGAAGCGTGTTGCCGCCGAGATTCGCGACCATCAGGCTCGCCTTCTGGAACACGCGCGCGATGTTCGGCGGCAGGATCGCGGTCGTCATGATCTGCGAATTGGCGTTTGCAAACAGTCGCGCCGGCATCTGGCCGTCAAAGAGGACGTCGATCTGGGTGCCCTCGCCCTTGGTGTAGCGAAAGGCGGAGCTCGCGAAGCTGAGCAGCCAGGAATTGGTTGCGTTCTGGCCGACCACGAGCGACACGCCGCTGGCATAGGTCGTGGTCGCCGCGCAGTGCGAGAAGGCGCCGCTATTGTCGTCGGTGAACGCGCCCCCGACCCAGTTGCCGACGCGGATGCTCCCGAACGGGCCTGCGGCCTGCGCGGTGGCGGCGACCGCCAACTGGAACGCGCACGCGACGACAAACGACCGTATCATGACCACCCCCAGCAACTGACCCGCGGCATCTTACGGGTCCGCACGGCCGGATGGCAACCGCAAGTAGCCATGGCAGAAATGTCGCGCGGGAGGGAGCGGCCCGCGCCGGCACCCTTGCATTTGCCTTGCGGCCCGGTATACTTTGTATTGCAAAGTTAATGGGACCGCTTTTCGGATGCGAGATCTCGACAAGGCGCTGGCCGACATCGTCGCGATTCGCAGCCAGCTCGCGGCCGGTACCGCGTTTCGCGGCTACGGCCCGGCGACAATTGCCGCGACCGGCGCGGTCGCGCTCCTGACCGCGATCCTGCAGCACCATTGGCTCGCCGATCCCACGCATAATCCGATCCTGTTCTTCGCCGGCTGGTCGGTGGCCGCCGTGCTGTCGGCCGCCATGATCTGGATCGAGATGCGGGCGCGCTCGCGCCGCCATCATTCCGGCCTTGCCGACGCGATGATCCACCAGGCGGTCGAGCAGTTCCTGCCCGCCGGCGTGGCTGGCGTGCTGCTCGCGGCGGTGCTCTGGAAATTCGCGCCGGAGACGCTGTGGATGCTGCCGGGGCTGTGGCAGATCCTGGTCTCGCTCGGCATTTTCGCCTCGGTCCGCTCGCTGCCGCGCAGCGTCGCGATCGCCGGCGCCTGGTATTTCGTCGCGGGCTTTTCGGTCGTGATGATCGCAAGCCACAGCCACACGCTCTCGCCATGGACCATGGGCCTGCCGTTCGCGGCGGGACAGGTGCTGATGGCCGCCATCATCTATTTCGCATCCGGAGACAGCGATGCCGAAGACTGACAGCGCCCCGTTCTCCTATGACGGGCTCGATCGCGTGATCCACGAGAAGGCGCGGCTCGGCCTGCTCACCTCGCTGATGGCCCATCCCAAGGGGCTCGCCTTCGCCGACCTCAAGCAGCTCTGCGGGCTGACCGACGGCAATCTCAGCCGCCATCTGCAGGTGCTGCAGGAAGCCGGCCTCGTCGAGGTCACCAAGGGCTATGAGGGCAACCGGCCGCATACCAGTTGCCGCCTGACCAAGGCCGGCCGCCGTCGCTTCCTCGACTATCTCGCCGTGCTCGAGCGCCTGGTGCGCGATGCGGCGAAGGCCGCCGGCCGCGAGCAGTCGGCGCTGGCCCGGCTTGGCATCCTGCCGACCTGATCGTCCCCCCTTTTAGACAGGAACTTTGCAATGCAAAGTCATCGTGCTTCCGAGCGGCCGGCTGCGGCGCAAGAGAAACTACAAGAGAAACTACAGGAGAAACTGCAGCAGAAACTGCACGTCGGCATCATCATGGACGGCAACGGCCGATGGGCGACGCATCGCGGCCTGTCGCGGGCGCGCGGGCATGAGGCCGGCGTCGAGGCGATCCGCCGGATCGTCGAGGCGGCGCCCGATCAGGGCGTCGGTACACTGACGCTCTATGCTTTCTCGACCGACAATTGGCGAAGGCCGAGGGCGGAGGTTGCGGCGCTGATGACGCTGCTGCGGTTCTATCTGGCGAACGAGGTCGAGAGCCTGGTCAGGAACGGTGTCCGCCTCTCCGTGATCGGCAGGCGTGACCGTCTGCCGGACGGCATCGCGTCCGCGATCGCCCGCGCCGAGCGCGCGACCGCAGGCGGCGCGGCGCTGCACCTGCGCATCGCGGTCGACTATTCCGCGCGCGACGCCATTCTTGCCGCCGCCGCGCGGGTCGCCGGCATGGCCAATCTCACACGCGAAGCTTTTTCGGCGCTGGTGACCGGCGAAGCGGGCTTGCGCGACGTCGACCTCATCATCCGCACCAGCGGCGAGAAGCGGCTGTCCGATTTCCTGCTGTGGGAAGGCGCCTATGCCGAGCTGCACTTCACCGACCGGATGTGGCCGGATTTCGATGCGCAGGATCTCGCCGAGGCGCTTGCCTCCTTCCATCGGCGCGAGCGCCGCTTCGGCGGGCTCGCCGCGCTGGCGCTGGAGCCGGCGCCGAGCCTGTGAGGCGGACTAAAGCGTCGAGGCAGATCGCGGGATCGATCGGCGCCGCTCACTTGCCGGTGTATTTCAGGATCCAAAGCCCCTGGTTCTTGTGGGTGATGTAGATGTAGCCCCTGGTATCGACCAGCACATCCTCGGTCTGCGCCACCAGCTTGCCCTTGGGAAAGGTGCCGTAGCGACGGGTCGGATCAGGCGGCAGGAAATAGCCGACCTCGCGCGGCGCGGTCGGCGTCGCCACATCATAGATGCGCAGGCCCGCGTTGAAATAGGTGAGGTAGACCAGGTTTCCCTGCGGCTGCACGAACGGATTGTGCAACAGCGTGTTCTGGTTATGCGGACCAAAGCGCCCGCCACGCTCGCAGAAGCTCTTGATCGGCCAGTCCGCCGGCGGCAGCGGCAATGGAAACAGCGCCATCAGCCGCGGTTTCGCCGGGTCGGAGATGTCGACCACGGAAGCGTGCTGCAACGGCTCCTTGCAATCCTCCTGGATCGCCTCGGAATTGATGAAGGCGATGCCGCGCTCCGGCAGCGGGATCACCGTATGCACGCCGATATTGGCGGCAAAGGGCGGGCTCATCGAGAGCTGGCCGACCTTCTTCGGATGCGCGACATCGGAAATGTCGAGGATGATCATCCCCGCGCCGCCGTAAGGCAGATAGGACAGGTTGCCGGCCACGAAGGCGGGCCCATGCATCACCGTGCCGGGCGGTGCGGCGGGTGTCTCGCCGTCCTTCTGGCCCGGCACCCACCAGCGCCCGGCTTCCTTCGGATGCGCCGGATCGGAGATGTCGACGATGACGTAGATGTTGCCCTTGAAGTCCGGCATCTGCGCCGACAGATGCATGTACTTGCCGCCGGCATAGCCGTTGCGGTGGGTGCCGAGCGAGCCCGTCTTGTACTGGCCGAGCTTCTGCGGATTGAGCGGGTCCTTCAGATCCCAGATCAGCACGCCCTCGTCGAAGGGTTTTGCGGGGTCGCCGCCCCAGCCGGGCGAGATCTTCGCCAGCGCGGTTATCATCTTGCCGTCGGCGATCTCCATCTGGTCGGTCGCGGTGTTGTCGGGACCCTGAATCTCCTTCACTACCTTCGGATCCCTGGGGTCGGTGACGTCGACGATCTGCCAGCCCTCGTTCCAGAGCATGCCGAGATAGAGATACCAGCGCTCGCCGACCTTCTGGATCGACATCTTGAAGCCGGGCTTGTCGTTGAGGTTGCTGTAGCCGACCGCTTCGATGTTGTAACCGACCGCGCCCGGCGGCAGCGGATCGGCACTGGCCGAACCAGCATGGATGCCGCACAGAAGTGCTGCGGCCGCAACGTGCGCCATCGCCCGCATCAAACCATTCTCCCTTTTTGGTCTTTGGTTTGCGGCAAGCCTCGTATGGATCGCGGCCCGCTGCAATCGCGCGATCGTCATGGGAGTGATGCGGAAAAGAGCTAGTTCGCGCGCAGCGCGACGTTGAGCTCGTAGAAGCGCCGCGTCAGCTCGGCGACGCTGCGCCAGCCGGTCTTCTCGCGGGTCCGCCGCAGATGGGTGTAGACCGTGGTGACGCTCAAGCCCCGGCTGCGCGCATAGGCAACCGCCGTCATGCCGGTGCCGAGCGCCTGCACCAGATGGGCTTCGGCCCTGGTCAACCCGTAGAGCTCCTGCAGCATGCGGCAGATCGCCGAATTCTGCTGCAGCGGATCGTGGATCAGGAGCATCGCCACCGCATCGGGATTGTGCTGCGTGTCCGTCCGTGCCCGCGACAGCGGCCGCAGCGACACCGTGTAGGGCGGTGCGCCGTCTTGGCGCGGCACGGCGAAGTCGGTCAGCGCAAAGGCCGCGGAAGGATCGCCGGCGCGCAGCGCCGCGCCGAGCGCCGCCGTGAAACGGCTGCGCAGCTCGGTGCTTGAGAACGCTACGGTGTCGCGGTCGAGACGGAAATCGCCGCCGCTCGCCGCCATCATGCGCAGCGCCTCGTTGGCATAGACGATCCGGCCGTCGCGGCTGAGCAACGCGACGCCGTCGGCCAAGAGGTTGAAGGCATCCTCCAGGGCGTCGGTGCGGGCAGGGACAGCGGTGAGCTGGGCTCTCATCATGTAGGCTCTCTGAAAATGCGGGCAGAGTTTCTGCATCAGCGCGATCTCGCGGTCGCTGACATGGCCCTGGCGGCGGGAGCGTTGCACGGACACGACAGCGATTCTTTCCGGCGTCTGTTCGAGCACGGCGGCAATGAAATAGCGCAAGTCGTTTTTTGGCAGGAAATCGGAATAAAAGGGATCGCGATCCATCGCGCTTTCATCGAGGAACTTGTAGTCCCAGCTCAGTTGGCCGGGCTGCTGCGACAGGACCGGCGGGTGGCGCGGGCAGAGAGCCGCGAATTCTTCGACATATTGCGTTCCGGCGACCGGCGGCAGGCCGGCCGAACAGAACACGAGCGGCTGACGCGTCGCCTTGTCGATCACCTCGAACGTTGCTCCGACCGCGCCGAGTAGTTGGCTGGTCAAAGCCAGCGCCGCAGAAACGCCTTCCCCTTCATGGCCGCAGGCATACACCGCCTCGACGGCCTGCACATAGAGATCACACTTCACGTTGGTTCCTCGATTGAAGGCGCCGCGTCGCAGGGACAGCGGCACGCGATGTGATGAACCCCAGCCAGTTGACGGAATTCCCCGTCATGAGTCGCGGCAGGGCTGCTTAGGTTCAAGCAAGCACAGTCTTGATCGGGCTTATGTGCGCCACCTCACAACCTTCGTATGACGCCGCTTGATTGACGGTTCCGTCCAAGTGCGGTCGGCGTGCGTCGTGCTCTGCATGCGGCGCGGTCAAATCCTGGCGAGGTGTGCAATGTCGGAATGTGATCTGCTGCATCGAGAGGCCGGGCGTCTGCCCGACGCAGTGAAATGACGAGCGTGTCGCAAACCATCGTGATCGAGGCGGCAGGACCGGTCTGGATCCGCACCGCGACCGTGGCCGATCTCGAGGCTCTCGCCGTGTATTTTCAGGAGCTCTCGCCGCCCGCGCAGTACAACCGCTTCATGGGCGCGGTGAGCAATTTTTCGAGAATTGCCTTCGACTGCCTGAAGAACGCCGGCTCGGCGGAATTCTTCACGCTGCTCGCCGAATCGCGCGAGGCCCGCAGTGACCGCATCGTCGGCGAGGCGAGCTATGGCTTCGACCGCGCGCAAGGCTGCGGCGAGTTTGCGATCTCGGTTGCGGAGCAATGGCGGCAGCGCGGTCTTGGCTCGGCGCTGCTCGATGCCCTGCAAAGCCGCGCCGTCAGCCTCGGCAATTTCGAGCTGTTCGGAGAGACGCTGCGCAGCAACCAGGAAATGAAGTGCATGGCGCGCAGCGCGGGCTTCGCGTTTTCACGCTCGCTCGACTGGCGCGCCATTCGCTTCGACAAGCGGCTGGTCGTGGCGGCCGAATAAGGCCCGGCGGCCGGCAAGCGCCGGCCCGCGCCGCCGCGTTGAACGGTGGTTATTCCGCGATCATCTCGCCCGAGCCGCCGAACTCGCTCGGAAAATCCTTCAGCTTCGGCAGACCGTCGCGAATCGGCAGCACCGTCTCGGCATAGTTGACATGCACGCCGGGCTTGAAGTCGAGGCCGGGAATGGTGGCCGCGAACACGTCGACCAGGCCGAGCGGCGGATGGCTGGTCATCAGATGGCCGCCGCATTTGGCGCAATACTGCCGCTGGCTCAGCGGCGATTTCTGGAACATCGCGACGTTGCCGGCACCGGCAGTGATCCGGACGGCCTGCGGCTTCCACAGGCTGAACGCGTTCACCGGACCGCCCGACCAGGAGCGGCAGGAGCTGCAATGGCAATATCCCATCGCTTCCGGCGAGCCCGAAACCTCGATCTCGACCGCACCACAAAAGCATTTGCCCGTGAGTGTCATTGGCGTCCTCGCCTGTCAAAAATGAACGGGACAGAGATCATCGTGGTCGCACCGGGTCTTGGACGGCTGCGACCAAGACCAAGCCTAGCGCGACAGCGGCTTTGGTGCCAGCCGCCGGCGGCTGCCCGATGTCCTCCGATCAGGGGATGCGGGGCGGCGCACAAAGGGGCTAACAGGGGCGTGGGCAGAGGAATGCGCACGGCGGGGAAGCTAACGTTTTAATCGATTGGCTTGATACGCATGACTGATTTGAACCGTATCGTCGAATTTTCCACCAGCGCCATTCCCGAAAAAGACCGCATCGCCGTCTGGCGGGAGCACTATGGACAGATGATGTTTCGCGTCGACCTCGAGCCGGCGCGGGATCGGAGCTTCGAGGCGAAGTTTTCCACCATGGCGCTCCCCGGACTGCAGCTCGTGGACGGCACGTCCTCTCCGGTGCGGATCTCCCGTCGCGGCGTCTATCTCGCCGACGGCAATGACGACATCCTGCTTTGCTACAACCGCTCGGGGTCGGTGACCGTCACCTCCGGCGGCCGCGAACAGGATCTGCGCGAAGGCGAGGCCGTCGTGCTGAGCGGCGGCGAGGAGGCCGCCTTTCATCGCAAGAGCGTCGGACAGTCCTACACCATCCGCGTGCCGCGGCCGCTGTTCGAATCGAGCGTGATCAGCGTCGGCGATGTCGTGATGCGGCCGATTCCGGCGGATCGCGGCGCCCTGCGTCTGCTCTCCAGCTATACCGGATGGCTGTTCAAGGCCGCCGGCGCCGGCATCGACCAGGCGCTGATGAACCTCTCGGTCCGTCATGTGCATGATCTGCTGGCGCTCGCGGTCGGCCCGTCGCCCGATTTCGCCGATACGGCACGCACGCGCGGGCTTCGCGCGGTTCGGCTGAAGCTGGCGAAATCCTACGTCGTTGCCAACAGCCACAACCGCGAGCTCTCCGTGGTCAGCCTGGCGGCGAGCCTCAACGTGACGCCACGCTATCTGCAGCGGCTGTTCGAGGCCGACGGCACCACTTTCTCGGACTATCTCCTGGGGCAGCGGCTGGCGCGGGCGCATCGGCTGTTGTGCGACCCGGGCGCGGACCACCGCGCGATCAGCACGATCGCCTATGACGTCGGCTTCGGCGACCTGTCCTATTTCAACCGGCGCTTCCGCCGCCAGTACGGGCTGACGCCGCGCGAGGTGCGGGGCGACCGGACGTGAGCCCGCGTCGCCGCGTCGTCCGACAGGATGTCGTGCCAATCCAAGACATCGCGGCGTGCTCGCATTAGCTGCCTTCCAGGACTGGCGGCGTTTGTCCCGATCTCTGTTGGAGCCGTTCATGAGCAGACTGGATTGGGCGACGGTGATCGTCGCCAGCATCACGATTTCGATCGCACTGCATCTCTTTGCCATCGGCACGCTCGGCATGGTCGCGCCTGGCCGCCTGCTCGGCGACGCCAGGCGCGCGTTCGATCGCTGGGTCGCGCGCAGGCTGGCCTATCGTGCCGCGCAGGCCGCCGGCCGCCGTATCGTCGGCCTCCATGCCTCGCGCCGCCGGTCAGCATTGCGATGACGTCGAAGCTGGTCGCCTTGCGCGTCCTCGACGCGGTCTTCGTCGCCTTTACCACGGTGCTGATCCTGTGGGTCGGCGGACTTCCGATCGACTGGCTGTCCGGCATCGTCGATATGGCTCCAGTGGAGTTCCACTGGTTCTCGATGTTCGTCGTGTTCGCCGCGC
The DNA here is from genome assembly GCF_030378205.1 of Bradyrhizobium sp. NP1. Classification (NCBI taxonomy): domain Bacteria; kingdom Pseudomonadati; phylum Pseudomonadota; class Alphaproteobacteria; order Hyphomicrobiales; family Nitrobacteraceae; genus Bradyrhizobium; species Bradyrhizobium sp. NP1. The sequence goes on along the minus strand of NZ_CP127385.1, from coordinate 7,691,987 downwards.
TCCTGCTGATGCATGCGATTGCGAATGCGGAGTAGGGTGCGCGCCGGGCTGCCCCGCTAGGGCGCCTCCGCCAGCGCGACGAGTCTGGCGATGGTGTTGATGTTGCGCGCGGTGCCTTTCGTGGCCGCCGGGATCTTCAGCTTGGAGCGTCCCATCCCCGCGCCATAGGCAACGTAGATCTCGCGCTTGCCAAGGCGGACCTCCTCGTCGGCCCGCCCGCGGACGGACGCGAGCGTGTCCGCCGGCGGCGCCTCGTCGAGGAAGATCGCGACCGTGAAGTTCGGCGGCGCTTTGGGGAACGGGTTGGATCGCAGCACGGCGGCCATTTCCGCCGCGGTACGGACGATCACGCCGACCGGCTTGCCGGCATAGGCGGCAAGCCGCTTCTCCAGCGCGGCCTTGACCCTGGTCGCGGACAGGCTGCTGGAGAAAACCACGTTTCCGCTCGCGATATAGGTCTGCACGTTGGCAAAACCCTCCGCCGCGCACATCGACTTGAGCTCGGTCATCGGCAGCTTGCCGGTGCCGCCGACATTCACCGCGCGCAACAGGGCAATATAGTTGGGCATGTCGCGCTCACGTCAGCAGCAGTGCCATTCCGGGATCGCCTTTCTCCATCGCGCGGCGGTAGGCGGGGCGTCGGCCGATGCGATCGAGATAGCGCAGAATGTTGGGACAGCGTTTCAGGTCGTAGGGCAGGAAATAGCGCATGGTCGTGAGCGGAAAGCCGGTCATGATGTCGGCTGACGTGAACTCGCGGCCGGCGAGATGCTCTGCCTCGCGCAATCTTGCGTCGACGAGATCGAACGCGCGGTCGACGCGCGCTCTGGTTACCGTGAGGATCGGATTGTCTTCCGGCAGCCTCAGCCGGTTCAGGATCATGTTGCGTCCCATGCTGGGCTGCAAGGTGCCGTTGGCGAAGTGATACCAGAACAGGAATTGCGCGAAATCGGGATGATCCGGCTTCAGCGCGAGGCGCCCGCCGCCATGTCGGGCGATGATGTAGTCGATCACGGCGCCGGATTCCGCGAGCACCAGATCGCCGTCGGTGATGACAGGCGCGGTGCCTATGCCGTGCAGCGCCTTGTAGTCCGAAGGCGCCAGCATGGTGGCCGCATCGCGCGCGTAGCGCTTGAGCTCGTAGCGGATCTCCAGCTCCTCGCACAGCCAGACGATCCGCTCCGACTGCGATTTCCCGAGATGATGAACGGTCAGCATCGCGCTCCCCTTGTTCGTCCGGGGCTATCATAGGCAAGCGGGGACGCTGCTCCAAGCCGGGGGAATCGTGCGAAGTGGATATGAAAAGCGAAACGGCGGGGTTTCCCCCGCCGTCTCCAGTTTGTTTGCCCCCTGATTTTAGGCTTAGCGCAGGAGCTGCAGCACGCTGGACTGGGCCTGGTTGGCGAGCGACAGCGCCGAGATCGCGATCGACTGGCGGGTCGACAGCGCCTGGCTGTTGGCCGCTTCCTCGTTGGTGTCGGCGAGCGTCAGGTTCGACGAACCGGTCTGCAGCACGTTGATCAGGTTCTTGGAGAAGTCCTGGCGGATCTGCACGATCGACAGGTTCGAACCCAGCGTCGAAGCTTCCGAGCGCAGCGTCGAGGAGGCCGTCGTCAGCGAGGTCAGCGCCTTGTTGGCCGAGGCGTTGTCCAGGAAGTCGGTGCCCGCCGCCAGCGTCGACAGGCCGAGGCCCGCCGAGTTCAGCACGGTACCCGTGATCTTGAGCGTCGAGGTGCCGGTCTCGTTGAACGTCAGCTTGAGCGTGTCGCCGTTCAACAGGTTGATGCCGTTGAACGAGGCGTCCTGCGCCGTGGTGTTGATCTGCGTCAGCACGTTGTTGTACTGCGCGACCAGGCTCGCACGCTGCGCCTGCGAGTTCGGATCGGCCACCGGCGCCGCCGGGGTCAACCCGTTGAAGGCCGCGCCGCTCAAGGTCGCCGAACCGCCGATCGTGCCGATCGTCGAGGACGCCGCGTCGTTGGTGGTGGTGATGCTGATCTTGCCGGTCGCGGCATCGATCGTCGCCTGCAGATTGTTGCCGGCCAGCGCCGCGTTCAATCCGTTCAGCGTCGAGACCTGGCCGTTGCCGGTGCCGAAGGTGATCGAGGTCGCCGTTCCCCCGCCTGTGGCGTTGATCGTCAGCGTCTCGCCGGACAGGGCGGGCGGCCCGACATTGGTGGTGCCGGCGGTCAAGCCGAGCTTGGTCAGCGCGGTGCCGGAGATCACCAGGTTCTGGCTGGTGCCGGTGGACAGCGTGATCTTGCCGCTGTTGACGCTGGAGGCGGTGGTGGCGCCGGTCACCGTGTCGATCGCGGAGAGCAGGTGGGCAACGGTGTCGCCGACGCCGATATTGGTGCCCGTGGAGGTCGAGCCGGCAACGAAGGAGAAGGTGGTGCCGTTGACGACCAGGGTGTCGCCGGTGGAGATGGCTGAGGCCAGCGAGTCGGTGTTGGCGGCGCCCGACAGCGTGGTGGCGCTGGTGATGGCGACGGCCGAGGTCAGGTTGTTGTTGACGGCGGTGCCGGTCACGGTGGCGTTGGTGCCGGTGGTGCCGAGCAGGTTGTTGGCGGTGGCGCCGGTGATGGCGGCCGAGGTGACGCTGGACTTGGCGGAGTAGCCGAGCGGGCTCTGCAGCACCTGGTTGGCGATCGACTTGGCGCTGTCGACCAGGCTCTGCAGCGAGGTGATGCCGGTGTTGGCGGACTGCAGCACCTGGACGCCGTTGCCGATGCTGTCGAGCAGGTTGCCGATGTCGCTGGCGCGGTTGTTCAGCGACTGGGCGGTGAAGAAGTTGGTGGGGTTGTCGAGGGCCGAATTGACCTTGTTGCCGGTGGCGAGGTCATTCTGGGTGCTGGCGAGCAGCGAAGCGGTGGACTGCAGCGAAAGCAGGTTCTGGCGAACCGAGGCGGAAAGCACAATGCCGGTCATGTTTGAGTCCCTACTGGTTGTTATCAAGTGTCATTTTCTTGACGCTCCCATGAGTCCGGAAAGAATCTAACAAAGAGTCAATTGCACCTGCAGCATTCGAATTAGCCCGACGGCACCGCAGGAACTTCACTAACGCGTACTGAATCCGCGGCCTTTAACCTAAACGGCGCGTTGACCAAGCCGCCCTGGAATGAGCGATGTGGTAACCATGCAGGCCCGCGCCGCGGCGTCTTAACGTTAGCAGAGTCTTGATTTCGACAGCGCCTGGTTTCGGCGAAAGCCTCGCCGCCAGCCGCGCTACGAAAGCGCCCTTGCTCTCGCTTCCTGCATCGGTCCGAATTCGTGGACCTTCTCGGGGCGCAGCCGGCGATAGACCGGCGCGACGCTGCGGTCCTCATCGACCAGCGTCAGGCGGTCGATCTCGACGAGATCCTCGGGCGTGAAGCGGATATCGAGCGCCTTCACGTTGTCCATCAGATGCTCGGGCCTGTCGGCGCCGGCGATGATCGTCGACATCGCCGGCCGCGACAACAGCCAGGCCAGCGACATCTGCGGCAGCGACCATCGGCGCGCCTCTGCGAACGATTGGAGCGCCTCCTGGACGTCCCAATTGCGCTTGCTCTGCCACGCCGCATAGCTCGCGCTTGCCGCCGCCCGCGTGCCTGTTATCGCCGGCTCGTCGCGCCGGTACAGGCCGGTGAGCAGGCCGCCGGCGAGCGGAAAATAGGAGTTCATGCCGATGCCGTATCTGACGCAGAACGGCTCCATGCGCTTTTCGATGTCGCGATAGAGCAGGTTGTAGTGATCCTGCGCCGAGACGAACTTGTTCAGGTTGAGTTTCTCGGCGGTCCACTGTGCCTCGCAGATCTCCCATTCGAAGAAATTGGCGACGCCGAGATAACGAACCTTGCCCTCCCGGACGAGGTCGTCGAGCGCCCGCATGGTTTCCTCGATCGGGGTGCGGCGGTCAGGCCAATGCACCTGGTAGAGATCGATGTAGTCGGTCTTCAGCCGGCGCAGGCTCGCTTCGCAGGCGCGCACGATGTGCAGCCGCGAGGTGCCGATGTCGTTCGGGCCGTAGTCCATGCGGTTCGAGAATTTCGTGGCGATGACGGCCCGGCTGCGCCGGCCGACCAGGGCGGCGCCGAGCTTCTCCTCGGAGACGCCGAGCCCGTAGCTGTCGGCGGTGTCGAAATAGTTGATGCCGAGATCGAGCGCGCAGTGCACGACCGCTTCGGCGCCGGCGGTGTCGACGAACTCGCCGAACGAAAAGCACCCGACGCCCATTTCGGACACGCTGAGGCCGGAGCGGCCCACGCGCCGGTAGCGCATGCCGTGGATCGTCTTCGGTGCAAGCCCGATGGCGGTGATTTGCGGCGCACCTGCCGCGGCTCCGGATGCATCAGCCATCGTGGCCCTCCCGTTCCCGTATCCGTTACTTGTCCTGCCAGACGAACAGCCGCGCGCCGAGCGCGAGCAGCAGGCGGTCGACGGTGAATCCCATGCCGGCGATCAAAAGGATGCCGCACCACATCAGCGCGGGATCGAACGAGCGCTCGGCGAACATGATCAGATAGCCGAGGCCGTCATTGGCGGCGATGAGCTCGGAGGCCACGATCAGCAAGAACGCGGTCGAGGTCGCGACCCGCAGGCCGGCGAACACGAAGGGAAGCGAGGCGGGGATGATGACGTGCCAGATCAGCTGCCGGCTGTCGGAGCCCTTGGTTCGCGCATTCCAGATGAAGAACTTGTCGACGTTCTTGACCCCGGCATAGGTGTTGATGGCGATCGGAAAGAAGCAGCCGAGGAAGATCAGCGCGATCTTGGAGGCGTCCCCGATGCCGAGGAAGATCATCATCAGGGGAAACAGCGCCAGTTTCGGCGTCGGAAACAGGGCCGAGATCAGGGGATCGAGAAAGCTCTCGACGATCCGCACCCGCCCCATCAGGATGCCGGCGGCAATGCCGATGAAGACGGCGAGGCCGAGCCCTGCACCCGCCCGCAGCACGCTGACGCGGATGTGCTCGAGCAGATCGTGGGTGACGAAGACCTCGTTGTAGAAGGTGCGCCCGACATCCTCGAGCGGCGGCATGAACATCGGATCGAGCACGCCGAGCCGCGAGAGGATCTCCCAGACAAGAAAGACCAGGAAGACGGGATAGTACCGCGCGATCGCGCGCAGCCGGCTCCATCCGGGCCGGCGCGATGCCGCGGCCGGTTTCGCCGCCGGCGCGGGCGCGCCCGGTTGTCGCTCGGCATCCGCCACGACCGATCGTTCCGAGGCCGTCAGCATCGTCATCCGATCGCCTCCATGGTTTCCTCCCGGATCGCCGACCAGATGTGGTTGCGCAGCCGGCCAAACGCCGGATTTGTGCGCGCATCGTCGCGCGGGCGTGGCAGATCGATCGGCACGATCTCTTTGACCCGCCCCGGCAACGGCGACATCACCACCACGCGGTCGGACAACAGCACGGCCTCGTCGATGCTGTGGGTGACGAACAGCACCGTCTTGCGGTCGCGCTCCCAGAGCTGCAGCAACTGGTCCTGGAGCACCTCGCGCGACAGCGAGTCGAGTGCGCCGAACGGTTCGTCCATCAGGAATACGCTCGGCGCGCAGGCCAGCATCTGCGCGATCGCGATGCGCTGCTTCATGCCTCCGGAAAGCTCGCGCGGATAGAAGGTCGCGAACTTCGAGAGGCCGACCATGTCGAGATGATGGGCGACCAGCGCCCTGCGCTGATCGCTCCGCACGCCGGCCATTTGCGGGCCGAACGCGACGTTCTCCTCGACGGTTCGCCAGGGAAAGATGCTGGAGTTCTGCAACACCAGGCCGCGATCGGGATGCGGGCCGTCGATGCGCCTGCCGTCGACGACAACCTCGCCCTCGCTTGGTTCGAGCAGGCCGGCCACGATGTAGAGCAGGGTCGACTTGCCGCAGCCGCTGGGGCCGACGATGCTTACGAACTCGCCGCGGCGCACCGCGAGGTCGACGTGATCGAGCGCGAGCAGCTCGCCGCGCCGGCCGGTGTGATAGCGCTGGCTGATCCGCCTGATCTCGACATGCGTGTCGTCGGCAGGGGCTGTCATTGCGCTAGTGGTCATTGGCTCGCCACCTTGCTGTTGTCCCAGCTCATGCCGAGCCGGGAAAATGCCTTGCGCAGATAGCTGGTATCGACGATCTGCTCGAAGGTCGCGGCCGCCCTGCCGCGAAGCTGGCCGGCATCGGTCAGCATGCGGCCATAGGCCACGAAGGTCTGCTTCGGCAGGTCGAGGGAATTGATCAGTTCGAGCTCGCGGCCGGCGGAAGCCACCCGCAGCCGGTAGAACGCCTCGTTGGTGTCGGCGTCGAGCTTCAGCGTCTTCTGCGCGATCGCCTTGATCCCGGCGCCGCCCTTGGCGACGTCGTCCTCGATGAATTTCCGCGTCGCCAGCATGCCCATCAGGAAGCGGACCGCCTCTTCCTCGTGGTCCTTCAGCCAGTCGGCGCGGGCCGCGATCACCTGCGACATGTCGATCGCGATGCCCGTGATCTGGTCGCTGGTCATCAACAGCGTGGTCGGGATGCGCTGCGAGGCATGGAACGCGCCGATCGCGGTCATGATGGCGGCGTCGACCTCGCCGTGGGCCAGCGCGCCCTCCATCTGCGTGTAGGGCATGCTGAGGAACTTGATGCTTTTCGGATCGATGTTGGCCTCGCGCAGCCGGTCGAGCAAGGCGAGGTACCAGTTCGACGACAGCCCAAAGACCGCGACGCGCTTGCCGACCAGGTCCTTGAGCGACTGGATGCCGGTATCCTTGCGCGCGATCAGGTTGGTGGCCGACCAGTGCACGCCCTGCCTGTCGGTGAAGGCGTATTCGACGCCGGCGATGATCTTGAGCGGGGCGCCGAAGCTGATCGCCTGCAGGGTCGGCGCCGGCGCAACCGCGGCGAGGTCGAGCTGGCGCGCCACCAGCGCCTCGATCTCGGGCGCGTTGTCGTTGAAGCTCGTGGGCGTGAGCCTCAAACCTTGCGCCTCGTAGGTCTTCAGCTCGAAGCCCGCCCAGAACGTCATCACCGGCGTCGAGGCCTGCCAGCCGAACCGCACCGGGCTTGCCGGCGCGGCATCCTGCGCGGCTGCGAGTTCGCCAAGGCCGAAGAGCGCGAGCAGCGCCAAGCTCATCATCCTGAACAAGCGACCCTCCTTTGAGACGTGGGGTTGTCGATCGTGTCCGGCCACGGGCGCGGCGAGCCCTGCATCTGCCGATAGGCGGCGCGGTAGGGCCTCACCGCGCTTGCGATCGACAGCAGCACCAGGGGGCCCACGATCAGCGAGAAGGTGGCCATCGCGTAGCGCAGCATCGCCTCGTCCCGGAATACGTGGTCGGTGATCAGGGCGATCGCGGTCGGCCCGAAGCCGCCGCCGACCACGCTGATCGAAAACAGATAGAGCGCGCTGACCTGGCCGCGCATCGCGTTCGGCGTCACGATCTGGATTGCCGCGTTCTGGCCGGGTGCGCTCATGCTCCAGGCGGTGAAGCCGAAAAAGGCAAGTGCGAGCGCGGCCCAAGGATCCGGCATCAGCGGCATGATCGCAAACAGCGGCATCGCCAGCCCATAGGCGATCAGGCAGGAGAGAACGAGCGCGTCCTGCGGCCGTCGTCGCGTGAGATATTCGGCAACGAGCGTGCCGAGATAGAGGCCGAGCGGCGTTGCGACCAGGATGGCGCCGCCGAGCAGCGGCCCGATCCGTTCCGGCCGCCAGCCGTAGCTGCGATCGAAGAAGGCGGGTCGCCACGCCTGCAAGCCGTAGCTCTCGATCGAGGCGATCGCAATTCCGGCGAACAGCGGCAGGTAGAACTGCCAGTGCTTGCCAAGAAAACGCGCCACCTCGCGCAGCGGCACGCCGTCATGGTCGGTCCGGTCGCGCCGCGCGGGCTCCCGCACCGTCATGGCCATGACGGCTGCAAGCAGCAGGCCCGGAAATCCGGTCGCCAGCAGCACCAGGTGCCAGTCATGCACGACGATGCCGCCGGGCAAATACAGCGGCGGCAGCCCGCTGAACAGCGTGAGCAGGAGCCCGCCGACCACGAGCGCACCGGCCATGCCGCCGGTGATGCCGAGCTGGAAGATCGCGAACGCGCGCGGCAGCTTCTCATGCGGCACGAGGTCGGCAATCATCGACATCGAGCACGGCCCCTTGACCGACTCGGCGGCGCCGACCAGCGCGCGGGCCGCGAACAATTGCCAGAGCGCCTGCGCGAGCCCGCACAGCATGGTGGCAAAGCTCCACAGCGTCAGCCCCGTGGTCAGGATCACCTTGCGGCTGCGGGTGTCGGCAAGCCGCGACAGGGGAAAGCTGAGGAAGACATAGGCGATCGAGAAGGTTGCGCCGATCAGCAGGCTGATCTCGCTGTCGGTCAGATGCAGGTCGCGCTTCATCGGCCCGACCAGCAGGTTGACGATCCCGCGGTCGATGTTCGACATCATCGAGACCAGGGACAGCACGATGACGCTGTACCAGGCTCGCGACGGCGTCCGCCAGCTGCGTTCAACCTCCTGAGGCGACGCGGCTCCGCTCACCATCAGCAATGGCAGTTCCTCCCGGTGATCGCTTTGTCTTGTTTTCGCCGGATCGTTGCGGTCCGGCGTGCAGGTATTGGGCGGCCGCGGTCGCAGCCGTGGCGGCATCGCCGGCGGCGGCGGCGAGCAGGCAGACCGCGCCGGCGCGGATGTCGCCAGCGGCAAAGACGCCGGGACGCGAGGTCTGCATCATGGCGTCGGTGACGATGCGGCCCTCGGTGTCGGTTGCGACAAATCCGTCCAGCCAGCCGGTGCGCGGCTGCAAGCCGACATAGCCGAACACGGCGCTGCATGCCTTATGCAGCGTGCCGTCACGGGTCCTGACGTCGACGCCGGTGACGCTTGTCGCGCCATGGATCGTCGCGATCTCGGCCTCCGCCATGATCGTGACATCGGGCTTCGCCGCGAGCTGCTCGACCGCCGGGCGGCGCGCGCGCGGATGAGGTCCCCGATGCACGATCAGGATTTCGGAGGCGAAGCCCGCGAGTGTCGCCGCCTCGTCGAACGCGGAGTCGCCGCCACCGGCGACGACGACAGGCTTGCCCTTGAACAGGGGACCATCGCAGGCCGCGCAATGCGACACGCCGCGGCCGGTCAATTCGCTCTCGCCTGATACGCCGAGTTTGCGCAGCGACGAGCCGGCCGCGATGATCACCGCGCGCGCCGCGATCGTCTCGCCCGCGCAGGTCACCCGGTAAGACGCGCCGTCAGCGGCGATGGCGGAAACCGTGTCGAGCTGCATCAGCGCGCCGGCCGCCTCGGCCTGCTGCTGCAGCAGAGGACCGAGCTCGTAGCCGGCGATGCCGTCGGGAAAGCCAGGAAAGTTCTGCACGTTCTCGATCGTCGCGACCTGGCCGCCGGGCGCGAGCTGCTCGATGACCAGCGTGGAAAGCCCATGCTTCGCCGCGATCGCGGCGGCGGTGAGGCCCGCGACACCGGCCCCGATCACGACGACATCGGCGTCCTGCATGGCGATTCCCCGCGGCTAGCGCCAGTCGTCGACCGATACCTGCGCGCGAAGCTTGGCGCCCATGATCTGCCAGTAGCCATTGGCCTCGCCGCCGACCACGACGACATTGATCTCGCCCTCCAGGAACATCGGGATCAATTGGTCGGGCGCGGCCTTTGCCCGCGTCGCCAGCGGTTCGACGCCGAGCGTCGCGTTCGGATAGATGTAGTTCTGCACGAGCTGCATGTCCCAGTAGCGGCCCGCCGGCATCTGCGCCGTCTCGTGGACGAAGCGGATCAGCTTGTCCTTGGCGTCGAAGCCGCCGCGATCGATGAACTGCCGCGCGGTGATCGGGTCGAGCAACAGGCAGGGCGCGGTGACGGTGTCGACCGCGACCAGCATGTCGCGCACGTGCTCGCGCCAGTAGTCCTTGCGCAGGCCGAGCCCGAAGCTGGTGGAACGGCAGCCGAAGAACACGTTGACGACGCTGTCCTCGGCCTTGAAGCCGCGCTGCACATGCAGCGGCTCCCAGGGGCTGCGCTCCTCGTTCTCGGCGAAGGTGATGTTGTTATAGGTGTAGGCGTTGCCGAGCGAGCCCATGAAGGTGTCGCCCGGCACCGAGCCGCCCTGCAGGTTCTGCGACAACAGCCCATAGGCGCGCCCGATGGTCGCGTTGGCGTGGTTGTAGGGACCCATCGCGCCGATGCCGCAGTTCATCCCGATCTCGTTGCGGATCGGTCCGTTGACCACGACCATCGCCGAGCCCGAGCTCGACGTCGAGCCGCGCGCCGAGATCTGCGAGGCCGCGAGCGCGAGGATGACGGGGAAATATTCCGGCCGGGCGCCGGCCATCACCGCGTTCACCGCGACCTTCTCGACCGTGTATTCCCAGGGGCCGCGGTTATGCGTCGGCTGCATGCGGCCGACCACCTTGTCGGCCGGCTGGCTGGTCGCCGCCAGCATCGCCGCGACGCGCTCCTCCGTCGGCAGAATGATCGGCAGCTTGTCGGTCCAGTTGTTGCGCAGGAACAGCTCATGCAGCTCCTCCTCGGCGGCGGGCTCGAGAAGGCGCGGCGTGGTGCGCTCGATCTCGACCGGCTGCGTTCCCGCGAGCGCAGTCGTCAGCGCCTCGATGATCTCGGCCATCACGGGCCGTCCGGTCACGGGATCGGCGCCCTCGACATAGGCGCGCAATTCAGCAGCACTCTTGCCCATCACCGGCTGCGGGACGAAGACGGCGGGCGCATCGGCGAGCCCCGCCATGCGCGTCACCGAGCGCACGACACGGTCATAGGTCGCTGTGTGCAGCGCGACCGTCGGAATGCCGAACTGGGTCTCCATGGTGACGGCGTGGGTCGCCACCGCCGGCGCGCAGGTCGAGCAATGCCCAACGCCGATAATGGCGGCATCGCCGTCAGCCCTGATCCGGTTCCACAGCTCCTGATCGTCGCGCCCGTAATAGCCGGCCAGCGAGACGAGCTTCACGCGCACGCCGGGCATGCGGTTCACGAACCAGCGCTCCACCTCCTTCAGGAGGTCGATTGAATCGTCGAAGCGGCTGTCGACCAGATAGATCGTCTTGCCGTCGAGGGCATCGAGGCGGGGCGCCAGGCGCTTCTTGTTGATTTTCGGTGGAAAACCAACCGGATTGAAGCAGATCATCTTGTCCTTGACGATCGACGGCGCGGGAACCGCAATGTTCATTGTTGTCTCCTACCCAAGCCCAATCCCACTCAACGGCGCGATATTTCGCCTGTATGTGCTGCTTTTCGCTGTCGTCGCCCAATAATGCGCCAGCAAAATTGGTTGTCAATCAGATAATCTGGTTACAGATTATATTACGATGGTTGAATCGAGCCGAGTTTGGGGCCATAAGCGCCGGATATTTCGAACCGAGAGAGGACCCTGCTTTTTGAGCACGCTGGACGCATCGGAACTGCCGCGCCCTGACGCCAAGAACGAAGCCGAGGACGGCGACATCCAGCTCGGCCTGCATGCGCTGCGGCTCGGATTTCAGGTCCGCCGGCTGCATCATCTCCTGAGCGAGCGCGTCGCCAACGTGTTCCTGCCTTACGGCCTGCGTCCGGGCTCGCTGACGGTCATGGTGCTGATCTCGGCCAATCCGGGTTACTCCCAGGCCGAGTTGGCGCGGATCGGCAATCTCGACAAATCCGCCATCGTCACCATTGTCGATGGGCTCGAGGCGCGGGGGCTTGCCATCCGCGGCCGTTCGCCAAGCGACCGTCGCCGCAACTCGCTGTTTCTCACGCCCGCCGGCGAGAAGCTGATGCTGGAAATGCATGGGCTGGCGATGGCGACCGAGCAGCCGCTGCGCGACGGATTGACGGCCGAGGAGTATGACCGGCTGTTCGCACTCCTGGAAAAGGCGCGCAGGATCGTCGCCGGCGCGACGTGACGCCTCCTTTCGGGCGCGCCAGCCAACCCTGACGTCACGGCGGACAGGAGCAGCGCGAGGCGCGCTCAACCTGCCACGTTGTTCGGATAGTCGCCGCTCATCGCCTCTCGCATCGCGCGGTTGAATCGAACGGGGTCCTGTACGTTCCACAGGTGACCCATTCCATTCTCGACGCGCAGGACGGAGCGCGCCATTGCGGCCGCAATCGCGCGCGCCGCCGGGAGGTTCACGCGGTCGTTCGAGCCGCAGAAAACCCAGGTCGGGATATCGATCTCGCGAAGACGTTGTCGCAGATCCAGCCGTCAGAGCGCCGCCATCGCGCCAAGCAGGCCGCGCTTGCCGAGGGCGCGGTGGTCTTCCGCGGCAGCCGCGGCGATGTCGGGACCGCCGCCGATCGCCTTCACCGCAGCCTTCACGAGCGCCGATTCCGGTATCGCGGCGCAGATCGCGATTTGAAGGCCGAGCGCGATCCGCGGCGCCCGGGCCTGCGGCGCTGACAGCATCAGCCGCCGGATACGGACGTTGCCAAGCAGCGCAAGCCCGAGCGCCACGCTTGCGCCGGCCGAGATGGCGCACACGGAAAGCTCGACGGCGCCCAGCGAGCGCAGCGCCTTTGCAAGGCTTTGCGCCACGAGCGCGATATCGATGGGGACGTCGCGGGCGGGCGAGGTGAGGCCGGCCAGGTCCGGGGCAATGACGAAATGGGTTGCGCTGAATTCGTCGATCTGCCGAAGCCATAACCGGTGACCCATGCCGATGCCATGGATCAGCAACAGTGGCGGCCGGTCTCGTCGACCGAAGGTGTGCAGGGCGATGCCGCTGTCGGCCGGCGCGGCTGCGGTGGTGGGATCGGCTTGCGTATGCATGAGAAGGCTGAACGGTACGTGAGTCCTGCGGTCGGATGACCAGCATTCATGACGCCGGGCGTGCCGCGTTTCTTCCCGCAAACTTCCTTCAAAATCGCGTGGTCATCGCCGAAGCAGGTGAGCGGCCGCGGCCCAAAGCGCGGTGGCTTCAGGTCGAGCCGCCACCGCGCTTTGGCTTGTCGTCCGTGTCCGCTCCTATTGCGTTTTCAGCGGCTGCGGCATGATCGGCAGCACGATCCGCGAGAGCCGCTGCGGCTCATGATAGATCGTCTGCGTGGCGCGCTTGGCCTTCTCGCCGCTCGCGATCGGCTCGCCGGTGTTGAGGTTGCGATCGTAGTGCGGGAAGTTGCTGCTGGAGATTTCAAGGCGAATCCGATGTGCCGCCTTGAACACGTTGCTGGTCGGCATCATCTCGATCTTGAACGCGGTGACCTCGCCCGGGGTCAGGGGTTTTGCCTTCTCCAGCGAGTCGCGGTAGCGCGCGCGAATGATGCCCTGGCTGACATTGTAGGCCTTGCCGTCGGGATGGACATCGACCAGCTTGGCGGTGAAGTCGGTGTCGACGGCCGAACTTGAGGCATAGAGATCGACCGTGACCGGTCCCGTTATCTCGGTGTCCTCGGCGAGCGGCGGGGTCGAATAGACCAGCACGTCCGAGCGCTGCTCGATCGCGGCCTGGTCGAACGGGCCGACCGGCGCAAACGCAATCGAGCAGCAGGAGTTGCCGCCGCGGCTTGGCACCGGATTGGCCGGATCATAGACGAAGCGATCGGCTGGCTGCGCTGCCGACGGCGCGGTGCGGCTCAGGCTGCCGTTGCCGAAGCTGGAGTTCGCAGCACCCGTGCTCTCCAGATAGAACGAGGTGAACTGCGTGCCGGGCACGGGCCAGTCCGTGGCTTCGCGCCAGGCATTGGCGCCCATCACGAACAGCTTCACCGGCGGCTCGCGGTCGATGCCGTTGTCGACACCCTTCAGCCAGTGGTCGAACCAGCGCAGCTGGACACTGTCGTGCTGGTTCTCCGCCTCGGGACCGAAGTCGATCTCGCCGACCGTGCGCGTCCAGGGGATGTGGACATAGGGCGTGATGATCAGCTTCTGCCCCTTGCGCGCGACCTCCGAGCCGCCGCGGGCGCGCATGCCGGTAAAGTTCTCGATTCCGCCTTTCAGGAACACGTCGTACCAGCCGGCCATGCTGAGCGCCGGCACGGTGATGTCCTGATAGCGGTCGCGAATGCTCCATTGCTTCCAGTAATCGTTGCGCGACTCGTTGCGGAGCCAGTCGAGATAATACGGCGCGACACGCTTGTCGTCCGTCGACAGCCAGGTGTATCGGGCGAGCGGCAACGCCGCGTAGGTCTGCTGCGCGGTGTCGCGCCCCTTGATGATGCGATCGGTGACGTCCTGATCGCCGAGCCGGCGGGTGCCGGTCAGCGCGATCGTCGTCAGCGGCCACGACTGGATGAAGGCCTGGCTCAGCGCGCCGCCTGCATAGGTCCAGCCGTCGTAGTAGTCGGATGCGGTATGGCCCGGCGAAATCGCGACCAGCGACGGTGGCTTTTTCGTCGCCGCCAGCCACTGCGTCGCGCCGACATAGGAGAAGCCGTACATGCCGACCTTGCCGGTCGAGCCCGGCAGCTTCGCCGCCCATTCGACGCTGTCATAGCCGTCGTCCGCCTCGTGACGGAACGGATAGAATACGCCTCCCGACTTGTATTGACCGCGGATGTCCTGCGTGACCACGATGTAGCAGTGCGAGGCGTAGATTTCGGGCTTGGCGTAGACGTTCATCTGCCCGAGATCCTTGTTGTAGGGCAGCCGCATCAGGATCACCGGATAGCTGCCCGGCTCCTTCGGTCGCCAGACATTGGCCATCAGAATGGTGCCGTCGCGCATGCGCGCGGGGACGTCATATTCGGCCGTCACGTTGCACGGCCCTGTCGCCAATTGCGCCGCCATGCTGCTTGTGGCGGACGTGCTGGCGGCGATCAGGCCTGCGACGACGATTTTTGTTGCGGTTCTGGTCATGCGTTTCCCCTGTCTGCACCGGTTAAGGGCCCCGGCGTTCTTTTGAGCGGGTCGCAGATTCTCTTATTGTGCTGCGCACATATTGTTGTGCTGGTAAATTCAGCCCGCCCGGCAATTTCCGATTATGGTCAGTCTGTCCGGGCTGACAAGGGTTGGTGCAGGATGGCGACGAGCAGAGCCATGCGCGTGAAGGAGACGCGGCCTTTGTCGTTGCAATGCGCGGCGCCATAGTTGGACGATGGCAGGCGTCATCGGGCTTTGTCCGAGGGGCGCTAGCATCGGCCTGAAAGCGCCAACCAGGCGGCCGCCCTCGATCGCACCTCATGCGGAGAATCTCAATCCAATGTCTTCGGCTACCTCCCGTCCGCACCTGCCTTCAGGCCGTCTTCCCGTCCTGGCGCTGACCGCGCTAGGCATCGTCTTCGGCGATATCGGAACGAGCCCGCTCTATACCTTCAAGGCGATTCTGGGCACGGCGCCGCAGGGGCCGGACCGGCTCGCGATCCTCGGCGCGCTTTCGCTTGTCTTGTGGACGCTCTTCATCATCACGACCGTCAAATATGTCTGCTTCGCCATGCGGGTCGACAATGACGGCGAGGGCGGCATCCTGGCGCTGATGGCGCTGCTCGGGATCAAGAAGCACCAGCGGCCGGCGATCGTGGCGGTCGGGCTGTTCGGCGCCGCGCTGATCTATGGCGACGGCACCATCACGCCCGCCATCTCGGTGCTGTCGGCGCTCGAAGGGCTGAACATGGTGACTTCGACGTTCGATCCCTACATCGTCCCCGCCGCGGTCGTCATCCTGGTGACGCTGTTTGCGCTGCAATCGAACGGCACGTCGGCGATCGGGCACCTGTTCGGGCCGGTGATGCTGCTGTGGTTCGTCGCCATCGCGGCGCTCGGCATCGCCGGCCTCGTCAAGCATCCGTCCGCGCTCGCCGCGATCAATCCGGTCTACGGGCTGAACTATCTGTTCTCCAGCGGCATGACCGGCTTTCTCGTGCTCGGCGCCGTCTTCCTCTGCGTCACCGGCGCCGAGGCGCTTTATGCCGACATGGGACATTTCGGCCGGCGGCCGATCAACCTCGCATGGTTTGCCATCGTGTTTCCGAGCCTGATCCTGAACTACGCCGGGCAGGCCGCGCTGGTGCTGGAGGGCGCGCCCACCGACGGCAACATCTTCTTCCGGCTGTGTCCCGAAGGCCTGCTGCTGCCGATGGTCGTTCTCGCAACCGTCGCCACCATCATCGCGAGCCAGTCGATCATCACCGGCGCCTTCTCGATGACGCGGCAGGCGATCCAGCTCGGATGGCTGCCGCGCCTGCAGATCAAGCAGACGTCATCGGAAGGATACGGCCAGATCTATGTGCCTACCGTGAACTGGCTGCTGATGCTCGCGACCGTGGGGCTGACGGTCTATTTCCGCAAGTCCGACAATCTGGCTGCCGCCTACGGCATCGCCGTCTCCCTGACCATGCTGATGACCTCGGCGTTGCTCTTCATCGCCATGCGCGAGATCTGGCACTGGAACGTGGTGGCCGCGGCCGCCGCCGCCGCCGTGTTCCTGACGATCGACGGCGCGTTCTTCCTGGCGAACCTCGCCAAGGTCGCGGAGGGCGGCTACGTGCCGCTGATCCTCGCTTCCGGCGTCTACACGATCATGTGGATCTGGCACCGCGGCGCGGCAGCGGTTTCCGGGCGCCTGCGCGAGCAGATCGTCGCGGTGCCGGACTTCATGAAGAAGATCGCGGCGGAAGCGGTTCCCCGCGTGCCGGGCACGGCGGTATTCCTCACCCGCCTTACGGAGGGCACGCCGCCGGTCATGCTCTGGCATGTCAAGCACAACCGCGCGCTGCACCAGCGCCTTGTCGTGGTGCGCGTGCAGGTGATGCAGATTCCCCGGGTTTCCGAGAGTGATCGCATCACCGTCAGCGAAGTCGTTCCGAATTTCTGGCGCGTCGAGGCCTCGTTCGGATTCATGGAGCGCCCGAACATCCCCGAGGTTCTGGCTGCCAGCAAGTCGCTCGGCTGCGAGGTCGATCTTGATGACGTGACCTACTATGTCGGGCATGAGACTGTCGTGCGGCGTGAGGACGGCCTTGGATTGCCGGCCTGGCAGGAACGGTTTTTCGTCGCAATGGAGCGCAACGCCGTGCATGTCTCCGACTTCTTCAGCCTGCCCAACAACCAGGTGGTCGAGATCGGCAGGCAGGTCGCGATCTAGCTCGCCCGTGACGTAAGTAGCGAAACGCGCGCGCCACGCCGATCCCGTGGCGGCCGCCATTCGCCTCGCGAGCCTGTCTCTTTTCCCATATCGAATGTCGCTGCACCGCAAGCCCCTCCGGCCTCAATTGATACTGTTCAATAAAAACGGAGGAGGAAGCGGATATGACCATCGAAGCGGCCGTGGACACGGCCATCGTACCAGTGTCGCGCGCGCCCAACATGCGTTCGGTGATCTTCGGCGCCGGCATCGGCAACGCGCTTGAATGGTATGATTTTGCGGCCTACGCGATCTTCGCGCCGTTCTTTGCACCGCAATTCTTCAACCCGCAGGACAAGACCGCGGCCCTGCTCGCGACACTCGCGATCTTTGCCGTCGGCTTCCTGCTGCGGCCGCTCGGCGGCTTCTACTTCGGCTGGCTCGCAGACCGCAGGGGCCGGCGCCATGCCATGATCGTGTCGATGTCGGTGACGGCGGTGGGCTGCCTCGTCATCGGCCTGTCGCCGACCTACGCGACGATCGGGATTGCGGCACCCACGCTGCTGGTGCTCGGCCGTCTCGCCCAGGGGTTTGGCCTCGGCGGCGAGATCGGTGCCTCCTTCACCTTCCTGATCGAGAGCGCGCCGCCGGAGCGTCGCGGCCTGTGGTCGAGCAGCATGTTCATCTGCCTGATCATGGGATCGCTGCTCGCGACCATCATCGCGCTGGTGCTGACCGCGGTTCTTCCCGAAGGCGCCATGGCGGCCTATGGCTGGCGCATCCCGTTCCTGATCGGCGCGCTGCTCGGCGTCTACGCCATCTTCCTGCGGCGCGGCCTCGACGAGCCCGACGCCTTCAAGGCGGAGCAGGCCTATGACGCCACCCATCGCAACCGCCAGCCGGTGTGGCGCACGATGTGGGATTGCCGCGGCGCCATCGTCACCGTGGTGGGCCTGACCGCAGGCCCGACGCTGAGCTACAACACCTGGGTATCGGGCGCGACCACCTACGCGATCAACTTCAAGCACATGGACGCCAAGAGCGCGCTGTGGAGCCTCCTGATCGGCTGCATCGTCTACATCATCGCCCAGCCGATCTGGGGCATGATCTCGGACAAGGGCGGCCGCAAGCCCAACCTCTTGATCGGTGCGGTCATGGCCGTGCTGCTCGCCGTGCCGCTGGTCGGCCTGATCCAGGGCGCCTTTGTCGAGCTGACGGCCGCGATCTCGATCTCGCTGTTCTTCCTCGCGGCGTGGACCGCGATCGCGCCGGCAGTCTATGCGGAATTGTTCCCGACGCGGATCAGGGCCACCGGCATGGCGATACCTTACTCGCTGACGGTCGCGCTGTTCGGCGGCACCGCGCCCTACATCCAGAATTGGCTTGCGAGCATCGAGCGGATGGATATCTTCTCCTTCTATCTGATAGCGCTCAACCTTTTGACCGCTGTCACGATCTGGTGGATGCCGGAAACGCGAGGGCGGCCACTCGCTTGACCACACGACCTGCGACCGGCACCCGAACCGACCGAACGCTGCGGGAGCCGCCGATGTTTACGCTGAGTGCTTCGACCATCGCCTCCTGGGAAGCCGAGATCGGCGCCTCGCCGATCCATGGCCTCGGGATGGAGCTCGTGCATGGCAGCGCCATCGAGCGCCACCAGCATCACCGCGGCCAGATCATGACCGCGCCGTCGGGCGTGCTCAGCGTGACCGCCGCGGGTAAATCCTATGTCGTGGCGGGGCGAACCGGCCTGTGGATTCCGGAAGGCTGCGACCACGCGGTCGCCGCCTCGACCGACGCCAAGATGCGCAACCTGCAGATCTCGCGCATGCTCGCGCCCGAGCTGCCGCAGTCGATCTCCCTGATCTCGATCTCGCCGCTGTTTTCCGAGCTGCTCGGCAGCGCGGTCGAGGGCGAGCAGTGGGTGCAGAAGCACAGCCGCGAGGCGAAGATCCTCGACCTGCTGGTGATGGAATTCCGCATCGCCAAGGAGATCGCATTCTGCTTCCCCGAGCCGCGCGATCCGCGCCTGAAGCGGATCTGCGCCGCGCTGAAGCAGAACCCGGCCGACAGTCGCGCGCTGTCGGACTGGTCCAAGGTCGCCGGCGGCTGCACGCGGACGCTGGAGCGCCTGTTCCACAAGGAAACCGGCATGACCTTTGCGCAATGGCGGCGGCAGCTTCGGCTGCAGGATGCCGTCATCCGCCTGCATCAGGGCCAGCCGGTGACGTCGATCGCGCTCGATACCGGCTACGACAATCCAAGCTCGTTCATCGAGATGTTCCGCCGCCTGACCGGACGGACGCCCGGCCAGTTCCTCGACGGCTGACCCGTCCTTTGGTCACGTCGGAGAAGTCGGGCTGGCGAGCTGCATGTCCTGAACCGGATGGCTGGCGGCCGCTTCGCGGCTCTTCAGATATTGCTCCTGCACGCTGCGTTTCAGGATCTTGCCAGCGGCGTTCTTCGGAAACACGTCGAACACCGCGACGTCGCTCACGCGCTGGAATTTCGCGCTGACATTGGCGTTGATCCACGCCTTGAGCTCGTCCGCCGCGATCGCCTTGCCTTCGCCCGCGATGACGGCGGCGACCGGGGTTTCGCCCCATTTTTCGTGCGGCACGCCGAACACCGCGGCCTCGCGCACGGCCGGATGGCCGACGATCACCTCCTCGATGTCGCGCGGATAGACGCTGACGCCGCCGGACTTGATCATGTCCTTCTTGCGGTCGGCGAGATGCAGGAAGCCGTCCTGATCGACAAAGCCGACATCGCCGGAATAGAGCCAGCCGTCGACGATCGCCTTCGCGGTGAGGTCGGGGCGGCGGTAATAGCCTTCCATCAGGATCGGGCCACGGCCGACGATTTCCCCGATGCTGCCGGGTGGCGCATCCCCGCCGTTCTCGTCGACGATCCGCATCTCGAACAAGGGCGGGGGACAGCCCACGGACGCAAGCTTCGCGTTCGCCTGCGACCGGTCCAGGATGGTCATGAATCCCTCGGCCAGGCCATACATCTCGTAGAAGCACTCGCCCAGCTCCGCGATCAGCCGCTTCTTGTGCGACAGGTGCAGCGTGGCGCCGAGCGAGATCAGGGCCTCAAGCGACGCAAGGCGCTTCGCGTCGAAGGTCGGGCAGTCGAGCAGCGCGACGATCTGCGAAGGCACCATCACGATATGCGTCACCTTCTCCCGCTCGATCGTCTGCATGATCCGCTCGGGATCGAACTCCTCGTGCAGGATGTAGCGGCCGCCGAGGAAGAATGACGGCATCAGCGTCATGAACGCGCCGTTGAAGACCAGCGACCCCGTATGCAGCGACACGCTTTCCGGCGTCATCCGCCAGGCTGCGGCATAGAGCGTGCAATACATGGTGCGGGCATAGTGGCTGAGCACGATGCCCTTGGGATCGCCCGTGGTGCCGCTCGAATAGACGATCATCAGCGGCGAGCGCTCGTGCGTGCCGGCCGCCGGCGGCTCGTCGCTGGAATGATTATCGACGAAGGATTGATAGCTCCGGTAACCGTCGAGCGCGTCGCCGACGATGATGCGATTGTGCGGCGGCAGCGCCGGGCTGTGCGGCCCGGCCGGGTCCATCGCAAGAGCCGCCTCCGGCGACAGCAGGGCGAGCACCGAATCCGAATGGTCGATCAGGTGTTTCAGCCCGCGGCCGGTCAAGAGCGGGCTCAGGGGAACGGCGACCGCGCCGATCTTGGCGGTCGCCCAATAGAGATCCAGCATCTCCAGGCAGTTCGGCGTCACGCAGGCGATCTTGCAGCCTTCCCTGATGCCGTTGGCGATCAGCGCATTGGCGAGCCGGTTCACACGCGCATTGAACGCCTGGTACGACAGAACCTGCCCGCCGAACAGCACGGCCGGATGGTCGGGACGAAACCGGGCGTGACTGGTGAGAATGGATCCGACGTTCATTTAGCCCCTCGCAAGCTGGTCGATGCCAGCGAGCATCCCAGCTGCCGAAAAGACCGTCTTTCGCCAAACCGCCAGCGGATACGGCGCAACGGACTTGTTTGGTGCGCTTGCCACCGGCGCACGATTGACGGTTTCGCCGCAGCGTTTGTCGGCCTCAGCCAAAGCGGGCTTGCGACGGCGCCTCTACGATCTGCGCCGTCACATTCCCGGGGCGTTCTCCCATGCGCTATCGTCTGTTCGGCACCGTCGGCTCACCCTACGCGCTGAAACTGCGCGCGTTGATGCGCTACAAGCGCCTTTGCTTCGACTGGGTGCCGGCGACGCTGGACTGGATTCCGGACAACCTGCCGCATCCGCCGCTGAGCGCGGCCGCAAACCGCGAGATCGAGAACCTCAATCCGCGCGTCGTGCCCGCCATCTATTTCCCCGGCGATCGGGTGATCCGCAACGAATCGACCACGCTCGCCTACCGGCTCGATCACGAGCATCCGGATCGCCTGGTGGTGCCCGCCGATCCCGGGCTTTCCTTCCTTGCGCATCTGCTCGAGGACATGGCCGACGAATGGCTGGTCAAGATCGCCTTCCACTATCGCTGGGGTAACGGCGACAACGCCGCCTACAAGAGCCGGATCGTGACCGGCGAGGTGCTTGGCGGCGGCTATCCCGAAACCGTGTTTCTCGATGCCGCCCGGCATTTTGCCGAGCGCCAGCAGTCGCGCATGCCGCTGGTCGGATGCACGCCCGAGAACGCAGCCCTGATCGAGGCAAGCTTTGCACGGCTTCTTGCGATCATGCAGCGCGTGCCAGGCGAGACCACGTTCCTGCTCGGTGCCGCCCCGACACTGGCCGATTTCGGTTTCTACGGGCAGCTCCAGTCGCTGGCGACCGATCCGTCGCCCTGGGCCATCATGCGAGAGCGTGCGCCGGCGATCTTCCCGTACCTGCAGCTTCTGGAGGACGCCTCCGGCATCGAGCCGGCCGCGATGACCTGCCGCGACCTCGGGACGGGCGCAATCGCGCTCGTTCGGTTCGCCGCCGAGTTCTATCTACCCTATCTCAGAGCGAACGAGCTGGCCTTGCAGGCGTCGGCGCCGTCCTTTGCCTTCGAGGTCGACGGCATGACCTACTGCCAGGCACCGTTCCGCTATCACGGCAAATGCTACCGCGTGCTGCGCGACGAGTATCGCGCCATCCCGCACACCCAGCGCGCCGCCGTGGCCGAGATCCTGCGTGAAGCGCGCGCCGCGGACTATTTCGAGCCGACCGGAGCGGGCCATGCTTGATCTCTATTACTGGCCGACGCCGAACGGCTGCAAGATCACGATCCTGCTGCACGAGCTCGGTGTCCCCTATCGCCTGATCCCGCTGAACATCGCGACCGGCGAGCAGTTCAAGCCGGAGTTCGCCGCTGTCAGCCCGAACCGCCGGATGCCGGCGCTGGTCGATCACGCGCCTTCGGGCGGTGGCGCGCCGCTGTCGATCTTCGAATCCGGCGCGATCATGATGTATCTCGCCGAGAAACATCAGCGCTTCTGGCCGCTCGAGCCACGCGCGCGCTACGACGTCGCGCAATGGCTGATGTGGCAGATGGCGGGCCTGGGCCCGATGTGCGGTCAGGCGCATCACTTCCGGCAATATGTCGACACGCCGGTGCCCTATGCGGCCGAGCGCTACACCAAGGAGGTCAACCGCCTCTACGGCGTGCTCGATGCGCGGCTTGCGGATCGCACGTTCATCGCCGGCGACTATTCGATCGCCGACATGGCCTGCTGGCCCTGGATCAAGCCGTACAGGCTCCAGGGTCAGGATCTCGACGCGTTCGAAAACCTCAAGCGCTGGTTCCTGATGCTGAACGAGCGGCTGGCGGTGCGCGAAGGATGGCGGGTCGGGCGCGACTGGCTCGGCGGCGGGCCTGTCGTGACCGAGCAGTCGAAGGCGATCCTGTTTGGCCAGACCGCCGTTCGCTGACGAATCGCGGGCTCGCAGGGAAGGCGTCGACCTTCCTGAAACGTGCTAGGATTCCACCGTCGCTCGAACGGCGTCCGGCGGAGGTCAGCTCAATGCATTGTCTGGTTCCGATAGGTGTTGTCGTGGGCCTGAGCCTGGGCTGCGTTCACGATCTCGACGCGTCCGTGGTCGAGGCCGCGCCGGCCGGCCAGCCCTACGACTACGTCGTCCATGTCCGGACGTCCTACGATTATGGCTATAACCCGGAGGTGAGTGCGGATCGCATCCGTCTCGCCCGGCAGACCATCCGGCCCTATTGCCGCCGCGGCCATGTTGTCGGCGAGCAGGCGATCCAGACCGAGATCCCGGGGATCACCAGCAGCCCGCCGGATCGCGTCGTCTACCTGAAGTGCTGAAAGCGGCGTCAGGCCCGGGTATTTTTCATACCGAGCCGCAACGTCAGTGCTTCGCGGGCGATGTGTGCGAAGCCGATCAGCAGCCCGCTGAACAGCGAGAACGACACGATACTCTGCGAATCGGTTTCGGTGAGCGGGCTGAATTCGAAGATCGGCGGCAGGAACGCCCACCACACGATCGCAACGGAAGCGAATGCGGAAAATATCCCGGCCGGCACGCCCGCGAGCAGCGCGGCGAGCAGCACCGCAGGGAGGAAGGTCGCGAAGTAAACCGTCGTGCCGAGATAGTCCAAAAGGAGACGGAGGGCGACGGCGATGGATAGCGCCAGCAGCACAAGAAGCAGGGAGGGAACCGACCACGGCCGCAGCCGCAGGATGTAATCCGACGCCGACGATCTCTTGCCCATTCCGCGCTCCGCGTGCCCCTGCTTCAACAATGGCGACGGTTATTTTTTTGCGAGCCGTTCCCCCCGTTGCGGAGCGGTCCCGGCAGGGCCAGTCGTTCCACAACGGCGCAATGGATAGCATCACTGGCGGAACAATGGGAGGAGGTATCGCGCTCTTGCTTTACGGTATTATGATAAAGGTTCGGATGTCGAGCTGTCCGCCGGCCGGTCGGCGCGGCCCACGGACCACCGGGCGACCGTCACGAGGACGACCGCGACCAGGCCGGTCGCCACCAGGCTCTGGACGATGCCGAAGTTCAGCGCGTCACGCGCCACGAACAGTGCCGCGATCGGTGTGGCCAGCATCAGGATGAACCGGACGATCCATGCCATTTTCGCTTCCCTTTCGATTGCTGCGTTTCACTCCAGCGTCTTCAGGAAGGCGATGAAGTCGCCGACCTGATCCGCATCGAAGCTGAACTCCGGCATGGTGGGATGGCCGGTGACGATGCCCTCCGCGAGCGCCTCCTGCAGCGTCTCGACCGGATAGCGCTCGTGCAGTGTTCGGAATGGCGGTGCGATCGTCAGCGGGCTCGGGCTCACCTTGTCGATCGAATGGCAGCGCGCGCAATGGGTCAGCGCCAGCCGCTTGCCCTGGGCGACGCTGGAGGCGGCGAGCGGCGTTGCGCCGGCGAGAAGCACAAGGCAGGCAAGCAGGCCGCCGAGGGCCGTGGACTTGATCGCAGGATAGGACATTTCGATGCTGCACCCATTGAAGCTGATTGGAAGGCTAGTCGCTTTCCAGCCTCGGCCGTTGACGCAGGTCAAAGGCCGGGAGCGCGCCGGAAGCGCGGGAAGGTTGGCGCGAGGTTGATCTCGATCAAAAACAGGCGTGGAAGAACGCGCAAAGATGGGGTCCGGCGTACAGCCAACCCGTGCGCCAAAAACTTGGCCGCTCGGTCGCAACGACCAGAGCGGCCCTTTTTTGGCGGCGCGCAGCCGTCGTGTCGCGAGATCAGTGCGACATCAGGGTCGGCACCGTCATGGCGCGGAACATTTCGCGCGTGACCCCGCCGAGTATCCTCTCCTGCAGTCGGGAGTGGCCGTAGCCGCCCATCACCAGCAGATCGAGGTTGTCGTCCGCCGCCAGCGACAGGATGCTCGACTGGACGTTGGCCCGATCCGACTGCAGCGAGACGGTCCTGACCGGCAGGCCAAGCTGCGCAAGATATTTTGCAAGCTGGGCCGGCGAGGCCTCGGATGGGACCTGGTTCGCCTCGTTGATGGTGATGGCGGTCAAGGCGTCGGCCTTGGTGAGGAACGGCATGGCGTCGCGCAGCGCGCGGGCGGCGAGGCGGCTGCCGTCCCAGCAAATGCCGACGCGCGCGGCCTTGAGCGCGCCGTGAAACGTGTAGGGCATGAACAGTACTGGTCCGCCGGACTGGAACAGCATCTCCTGCGGCACGTGGTTGTCGAAGATGTCGCGGCCGCTTTCGGGCTGCGAGACGATTGTCAGATCGGTCAGCCGCGCCATCGCGCCGACGGTTTCCACCGCCTCGGCATAGCTCCCGGTGAAGGCGCGATGGCTATGGGCGATCGCCGCGTTCTGCGCCTCGGTTTCGAAGACGGCAATCGCGGCATTGGCGCGTTCAAGCGCACGCTCGTTCTCGATGTCATAGAACGAGGCCACGGCGGCGCCGCCCTCGGCCACGAACGGCACATTGGTCGAGATATAGCCAACGGCCACGGCCTGCAGGTGGGCCCCGAAGGCGAGGGCCAGCGAAACGGAGCCATCGACCGCCGGCCGCACCGATCGTTCGGTCGGGATATGCACCAACATGTTCCTGTACATCTCTGCGCTCCACGAATGAGGATTCAGGCAAGGCCCGAAAACACAGGCATCAGAACAGGTCATCCGGCGTCCGGCGTTGACGCATGTCAAACTGCAACCGCGTCGCAGGCGCGCCAGATTGCAGCCAATTTAACCGCCGAGAACCGCCGTGACACAAGCCAATTCATTGCAGCCGACGCCCCATGCCCGCGCCGTGGTCTGGATCGATCATCGCTGCGCCAGGATCTTCGCCCTGGGCGGATCATGCTCTGGGCTGCGGCCGAGGGCGGCCCCAGTTTGATGCAGCTCAACGGCGCTCCTTGCCGGCACGGCTAGGCTGCCGCCATCAAGGAGCCTCGCCATGTCCCCTACCGCATCGGTCAGCCGCATTCCGACTTCCTTCGCCGAGCCGTCCACTGCGACACCGCCATCGCCGCCGGTCGCCGCGCCTGACCCGGACTCGGCTTTCCAGACGATCGATCGTTCCACTCACGCCGCGATCGCGCGCTGGACCGGCGGGCTGTCGCCGGCCGCGATCCTGCTCGCCTTCGCGGACTGGCAGCTTCATCTTGCGGCCTCGCCGGGCAAGCAGCTCGCGCTGACGCATCAGGCCTTCGTCGACACGCTGCGCTTCGCTGAAGCCTGGGTGCCCAGGCATCCGGAATTCCAGCCCTGGTCAGTCGTCAAGGCGGCGCCGAACGACCACCGCTTTGCCGATCCGGATTGGGAGCTGCCCGCCTTCAACATGATGGCCCAGGCTTTCCTGCTCGGCGAGCAATGGTGGCACTCGGCGACCTCAGGCGTGCACGGGCTCGCCCGGCCCAACGCAGCGATCGTCGACTTCGCACTGCGCCAGCTCCTCGATACGGCTGCGCCTTCGAATTTCCCGCTGACGAACCCCGAGGTGCTGCGCACGATCATGGAATCGGGCGGCGGCAACTTCGTCTCCGGGCTGCACAACTGGCTCGAGGACTGCAAGGCGCTCTTCGCCGGCGGCAAGCCCGGCGCAGCATCGGATTTCGTGATCGGCAAGACGGTGGCGGCCACCAAGGGCAAGGTGGTCTATCGCAACGAGTTGATCGAGCTCATTCAATATGCGCCCACGACCGCGGTGGTTCGCCCCGAGCCGGTTCTGATCGTGCCGGCGTGGATCATGAAATACTACATTCTCGATCTGGCGCCGCAGGATTCGCTGGTGCGCTATCTCGTCGACAACGGCTTCACCGTCTTCATCATCTCGTGGAAGAACCCGACCTCGGATGATCGCAACCTCAGCCTCGAGGATTACCGCAAGCTCGGGGTGGAAGCGGCGATCGAGGCGGTCAACGAGATGGTGCCGAAGCGTCCGATCCATGCCGCGGGCTATTGCCTCGGCGGCACGCTGCTCGCGATCGAGGCGGCGCGGCTCGGCCGGGTGCGGCCGGAGGCGCTGCGCTCCGTCACGCTGCTCGCGGCGCAGACCGACTTCACCGAGGCGGGCGAGCTGACGCTGTTCATCAACGAAAGCCAGGTCGCTTTCCTCGAGGACATGATGTGGCAACGCGGCGTGCTCGATGCCGGACAGATGGCCGGCGCCTTTCAGATGCTGCGCTCCAACGACCTGATCTGGTCGCGCGTGGTGCGCGACTACCTGATGGGCGAACGCGAGCCGTTGAGCGACCTGATGGCATGGAACGCGGACGCCACCCGCATGCCCTACCGCATGCATTCGGAATATCTGCGGCAGCTCTTCCTCAACAACGATCTCGCCGAGGGCCGCTACCGCGCCGACGGCGTGCCGGTCGCGCTTTCCGATCTGCGCATGCCGATGTTCGTGGTGGGGACGCAGTACGACCATGTCGCGCCGTGGCGGTCGACCCACAAGATCCACTTCCTGGCCGATGCGCCGATCACCTATGTGCTGGCGAGTGGCGGGCACAACGCCGGCATCGTCGCGCCTC
Organism: Bradyrhizobium sp. NP1; assembly: GCF_030378205.1. Lineage (NCBI taxonomy): Bacteria > Pseudomonadati > Pseudomonadota > Alphaproteobacteria > Hyphomicrobiales > Nitrobacteraceae > Bradyrhizobium > Bradyrhizobium sp. NP1. The sequence continues at coordinate 7,664,592 of NZ_CP127385.1, read as the reverse complement.
CGACCGGGGAGGAGGGTCGCAGCTACCAGATATTGGCCCGGCCGGTCGATGGCTCCTATGTCGGGCCGGAAGAGTGGCTGAAGCAGGCGCTGCACGTCGAAGGATCGTGGTGGACGGCGTGGCGCGATTTCCTCGGCAGCCATTCGGGTGAGCCGGTGTCGCCGCCGCCGCTCGGCGGTTCGTCGCGAGCCGCGGCGCTGGACGACGCGCCGGGACGCTACGTGCTGCAGTGCTAAGGCGCGATCGGATTTGGCAGGTGACGGCGCGCCCGCTGCAGCGTCTCTTCCGGCGCGCCTGATGCGTCGATCACCGGCCACTCCATCGGGCCGAGGTCCATGCGTTCCTGGCGCTCGGCGACCTCGCGGGTTGCGTCGGAGGCATCGCCCCGGCGCGTGGCGACGCGGTCGAAACGGATCTGGCTCGGGGCATCGAGGAAGAGCGGGAAGAAGGCGACGCCGAGCCGGCGCGCCTCCTCGCCAAGCGCGGCGCGCTCGCTCTCGCGCAGATAGGCGGCATCGACGATGACCGAGCAGCCTTGGCCAACAGCCTGCCGCGCGCGTTCGCACAGCATCCGGTAGATGCTCTCGGTGACGTCAGGCGCATAGGCCGGTTCCGGCAGCTTCTCGAGCGGACCGACGCCGAACACCTCTTTCCGGATCACGTCGGAGCGCAGCACCAGCGCACCCGGCATTGGCTCGATCAGCCCGGCGGCCGCACGCGCCAGCACACTCTTGCCGGTGCCCGAGCGGCCGCCGATCGCGACCAGCGCGGGCGGGGCAGGCGCGATCAGCCGCAGCGCGAGGTCGAAATAGGCGCGCGCCGCGTCGGCCGCCGAGGCATCGTGCGGCGATTGCTCGCAACGCGTGAGCAGCACATGCGCCCGGATCGCGGCACGGATCGACAGAAACAGCGGCATCAGGCCGAGCGCGCTGCCATTGTGGCGCCAGCTCGCCTCGAAGTACCGGTTGAACAGTCGATTTGCCGCCGCGCCCTGACCGAAATGGAGGAGGTCCATGAGCGGGAATGCCAGATCATAAAGCACGTCGGTGGTCGCGATTGCCGGATCGAACTCGATCGCGTCGAACAGAACGGGCGCGTTGTCGATCAGCACGATATTGGCGAGATGGGCATCGCCATGGCAGCGGCGGACCATGCCATCGGCGGCACGCTGTTCAATGATCGCGCGCAGCGCCGCCGACTTCTGCCGGCTGAGCGCGTCGAGCTGCTCGACGCTTCGGCGGTCGAGGCTCGCGTGGCTGCGAAATTTCTCCGTATTGCGATCGATCAGCCCGGCAATCGACTGCGGCCAGGATGATTGGCGCGCGACATCGGCGCGTTCATGGGAGGCGCGCAGCGTGTCGGCCAGATGTTCGGCAAGCGAGGGCCCGATCGTCCCGGTGGCGGCGAGATGGTCGAAGGTGTTCCGCTCGTCGAACCGCGCCATCTCGACGGCCCATTCGATCACGGGGCCGTCGCCGTCGATGGCGGGCCCCGCGGGCCCGCGGGTGATTGGGATGACGCGGCGATAGATTGCCGGCGCAAAGCGCCGGTTGATCGCAAGCTCTGCATCGCAGGCGTCCTTGCGTTTCTGCAGCGTCGCATAATCGAGATAGGGCAAACGGATCGCGCGCTTGACCTTCAGCACGCGCTCCGGTTCGAGGAACACGACCGAGATGTGGGTGTCGACGCGCTTCACCTCGCGGCGGCCGCCGAGGAAATCCAGCACGGCCTTCTGGTCGTCCTCCACAGCGGTCACGGCTCCAGCACCGCGGCGCCGACCAGCTTGCCGTCGCGCAGTTGCGCCAGCGCTTCATTGGCCTGCTCGAGCGGAAACACGGTGGTGTGGGTCTGCACGCGCGCCCGCGCCGCCGCTTTGAGGAAATCGGTGCCGTCCTGGCGCGTCAGGTTGGCGACCGAGACGACCTGACGCTCGCCCCAGAGGATCTGGTAGGGAAAGGCGGGAATGTCGGACATGTGAATGCCGGCGCAGACCACGCGGCCGCCCTTGCGCACGGCGCGCAACGCCTGCGGCACCAGCGGCCCGACCGGCGCGTAGATGATGGCGGCATCAAGCTCGACCGGCGGCGTGTCCTCCGATGCGCCGGCCCATTGCGCCCCCAGCGACAGCGCGAGAAGCTGCGCCTCGCGGTCGCCCTTGCGCGTGAAGGCATAGACCACGCGGCCCTGGGCGCGCGCCACCTGCGCCACGATATGACCGGCCGCGCCGAAGCCGTAAATGCCGAGATGCTTGCCGTCGCCCGCCTTCACCAGCGATCGCCAGCCGATCAGCCCGGCACACAACAGCGGCGCCAGGGCCGTGTCGTCGCCCTTTTCGCCGAGCGGAAAGCAGTAGCGCGCGTCCGCCACGAGGTGGCTCGCGAAGCCGCCGTCGCGGGTATAGCCGGTGAATTGCGGCCGGTCGCAGAGGTTTTCCTTGCCCGCGCGGCAATAGGGACAGATGCCGCAGGTCGCGCCGAGCCAGGGCACGCCGACGCGCGCGCCGATCTTCAGCTCGGTGACGCCGGCGCCGAGCGCCTCGATGCGGCCGACGACCTCGTGCCCGGGGACGATCGGGTAGGCGATGTCAGGCAGCTCGCCGTCGACCACATGCAGGTCGGTGCGGCAGACGCCGCAGGCGCTGACCTTGACCACGACCTCGCCGCGCCCCGGTTTGGGGTCGGGCCGTTCCTGAAGCGTCAGGGGCGCGCCGCGTGCGGCAAGGACCATGGCGTACATGGAAGAAGTCCCATCATGTTCGCTTCAATTTGACCGCGTAGTCTGCAGGCTGTTTGATCTCGGTCAACGTCGAAGTCCGCCGTTCCTTTAAGGTCGGGGCCGGTTCCAGCCAGATGATGGAAAAGCCCGATGTACGAATTCCTTCATGAAACCGTTGCAGAGAACATGACCCGGGCGGTCCGATGCGTCGCGCCGGAGCTTGCGGTCGGCGATCTCTACCGGCTGTTCGCGGTCGACGACTTCGATGCCTATCCGGTGGCACGGGACGATCGACTGGTCGGCATGGTTTCCAAGCTCGACGCGCTCAAGGTGTTTGCCTTCACAAAGGACCGAATTTTGCCGCACTATGACGTTGGCATGGGTACGACGGTCGACGAGATCATGTCCGCCGACGTGGTGGCCGTCAGCCCTGACACCAACCTGCAGCGGGTCCTGCAATTGATGGTCGAACATCGTGTGAAGAGCCTGCCGGTCATCGATCAATGGCGAAACCTGATCGGCATCATCGCGCGGGAAGATGTGATGCGGGCCATGGCGCGCTGCATAGGGCGGCAGGATCCTTCGCTTGTCCCCTGTGAGACCGCGCGATGTCCACCTTTCGCCTAGAACAGGTTTTCCGTCCGCGCAGCGTCGCGCTGGTGGGCGGCAGCCCTCGGCCGCATTCACTCGGCGCGGCGGTGCTGCGCAACCTCCAGGCCGCCGGCTTTTCCGGCGAGATCGCGGTGGTCAATCCGCGCCACGCCGCGATCGACGGCAAGAAGACCTATCCGAGCCTCGCGGCGCTGCCCTTCACCCCCGATCTGATCGTCATCACCGCGCCGGCCGAGACTATCCCGGGCATCATTCGGGAGGCTGGCGCGCGCGGCGTTGCCGGCGCGGTCATCATCTCCTCCGGCCTCGGCCATGGCGAGGGTTCGCACGCGGAAGCGGTGCTGCGCGATGCACATGCCGCCAAGATGCGGATCGTCGGCCCCAATTGCCTGGGCGTCATGTTTCCGGCGCTCGGATTGAATGCGAGCTTTGCCGCGCGCTCGCCCGCCGCCGGCTCGCTGGCGCTGATCTCGCAGTCCGGCGCGATCGCGGCCGCCATGGTCGACTGGGGCGCCGAGAAGTCGATCGGCTTCTCCGGCATCGTCTCGATCGGAGATCAGCTCGACGTCGATGTCGCCGACCTGCTCGATTATTTCGCGCTCGACGAAAAGACCCGCGCGATCGTGCTCTATGTCGAGGGCGTCAAGGATGCCCGCAAGTTCATGTCGGCGGCGCGCGCCGCGGCACGGTTGAAGCCGGTGGTGGTGGTGAAATCGGGGCGGATGGCGCAAGGCGCGAAGGCCGCCGCCACCCATACTGGCGCGCTGGCCGGCTCCGATGCCGTCTATGACGCGGCGTTCCGCCGCGCCGGACTGCTTCGCGTCATGGATCTGCGCGAGCTGTTCGACTGTGCGGCGCTGCTCGGCCGGAGCCGGGCGCCGCAGGGGGCGCGCCTTGCCATCCTGACCAATGGCGGCGGGCTCGGCATCCTTGCCATCGATCGCCTCGCCGAGCTCGGCGGCACCGCGGCGGTGCTGGCGAAGGATATCGCGGCACGGCTCGATGCCGCGCTGTCGCCGACCTGGTCGAAGGCCAATCCGGTCGATATCGGCGGCGATGCCGACGCCGGGCGCTATGGGGCGGCGCTCGACGTGCTGCTCGCCGACCCCGGCAGCGACGCCGTGCTTGTCATGAATGTGGAGACGGCGGTGGCGTCGGCGCCGGAGATTGCGCGGGCCGTTGCCGCGCGGGTGGGCGAGGATCGCGCGCAACGCCGTGACTCGGCAAAGCCGGTGCTTGCGGCCTGGGTCGGCAACGACCAGCTGGTCGCGCCGATCTTCGACAAGGCGACGATCCCGCATTTTCCCACCGAGGACGACGCCGTGCGGGCCTTCATGCATCTGGTGAAGCATCGCGAGGCCATCGAAGCGCTGATGGCGGTGCCGCCCGGCGTGTCGTCGCTGTTCACGCCCGATGTGGAATCGGCCAGGAAGTTGATCGCGAATGCCCGGAAGGAGGGCCGTGCCTGGCTCGATCCGATCGAGATCGCCGCGCTGTTTGCGGCCTATGACATCGCGATCGTGCCGACGATCGCCGCGGCCAGTCCCGACGAAGCGGCTGCCAAGGCCGCGCCATTCCTGGGCCAGGGCCAGTCGGTCGCAGTCAAGATCCTCTCCCGCGACATCACCCACAAGTCCGATATCGGCGGCGTCATCCTTGGCCTCGCCACCGGCGAGGAGGTCCGCAATGCTGCGACCAGGGTGCTGGAGCGCGCCCGGCGCGCGAGGCCGGACGCGCGCATCGAGGGCGTGATGATCCAGCCGATGATCACGCGGCCTGCGGCGCGCGAGCTGATCCTGGGGATAGCCGACGATCCCACCTTTGGCCCGGTCATGGTGTTCGGCCGCGGCGGCACCGCGGTCGAGGTTGTCAAGGACAAGGCGCTGGCGCTGCCGCCGCTCGACATGAACCTGGCGCGCGACCTCGTCGGGCGCACCGCGATCGCCCGGCTGCTCCCGGCCTACCGCGACGTGCCCGCAGTGCCGCCCGACGCCGTGCCGCTGACGCTGGTAAAGCTGTCGCAGATGGCGGCGGACCTGCCCGAGATCCGCGGGCTCGACATCAATCCGCTGATCGCGGACGAGAGCGGCGTGCTGGCGCTCGACGCGCGCGTCGCGATCGGCCCGCCGGCGCGGCTGTTCGCGGGGCAGACGCGGTTGGCGATCAGGCCCTATCCTGCGCAGTGGGAGGGCGAGCTCAAGCTGCGCGACGGCTCGACGGTCGCGGTCCGTCCGGTGCGGCCCGAGGACGAGCCCGCGATCGCAAGGCTGCTCGATCGCGTTTCACCCGAGGATCTCCGGCTGCGCTTTTTTCATGCGGTAAAGGCGTTCTCGCATCAATTCATCTCGCGCCTGACCCAGCTCGACTATGCCCGCGCGATGGCCTTTGTCGCGCTCGATCAGGCAAGCGGCGAGGTGCTCGGGGTGGTCCGGCTGCATTCGGACTCCCGCTACGAGAACGCCGAATACGCCATCCTGCTGCGCTCCGACCTCAAGGGCCGCGGGCTCGGCTGGAGCCTGATGCGGCTTTTGATCGACTATGCAGGCAGCGAAGGCCTGAAAACCTTGACCGGCGAAGTGCTTCGCGAGAACATGACGATGCTCGCGATGTGCCGCGAGCTCGGCTTCAAGACCGCGAGCGACGTCCACGATGCCGGCATTGTCGAGGTCTCGCTCGACCTCGCCACGGTGCCCGACCACATCAGGCACGCCGGATTGATCCGGCCGAATCGGTAGCTCAGAGCGCGTTGACGGCAACCACCCGGTAGGCGTGCGGGCCGTCCGCCTCGCGCACCGAGACATACTCGCCGAGCTCGAATCGCTCGTTCTCGAAATGGTGGCCGGACTCGTCCGCGGTCTTGCCGGACACGTCATAGTGGAAACGCCAGTGGCCGCCCGGACCGCGAACGAGATGTCCGAGGCTGTCGTCGCCGTCGGCGCGCTTGCGCACCACGCGGCAGGCCTCCTTGTGCGCAGCCCACACGGTGGCATCGATCCGTCCCTCGTCGTCGAGCGGCGCGATCAGGATATAGGCGGTCCTGCTGTCGCCCTCGGGATGGCCATGCTCGCGTGCGCGCTCGATGCGGATCTGGCGGAACGTGTGTGGCAACGCGGTGTTGCGTAGCGGCGGGAAGGCGGGGTGGTTCATGGGTCTCTCCGAAAAAACGTCCAGGCGTCACAAATCGTCGGTCGCAGGCGTCGCGGCCCTGGCCCTGCGCAGGCGGCGAATCACCAGCGGAATCAGTGGCAGCAACAGCGGAATGGCGGCGCTTTCGAGCGCGGCGCGCAGCGTGGCCGGCGCCGTTGTCTCCGCGTGCTGCAGCTCGGTCTCGAAAGCGGCGAGCGCCTCGCGATGCACGTCGTTCGCCAGCGTCAGCTCGCGGCCCGCCCGCCGGCGCAACGCTAACAGCACGAGCAGGCCGGCGACCACGAGGTTGACGAAACCGAGCATCGTTGCGGAAGCGATCGCGCTCCAGCTCTGCACCAGCGCGAAATAGGCCGCGAGCTCGAACAGCAGCAGTGCGCAGGATGTTGCCAGCGCGGCCAGCGCCTGCAATCCGAGGTTACCCAGCAGCCGCTTCAGGCGGAGTTCGGCGACGATGCGTTCCGTGCGCCACAGCGCGCGCGCGTGGCTTGCGAACCGGCTTGCATTCATGGCTTCTTCCTCAAGGTCGCGCCGATCACGACGCCGAGCACCAGCGCAGTCGTCAGCGCCGCGGCGGCGCGTCCGGCGAAGATGCGTTCGATCTCGGCCTCGTCAAGCGAGAGCGCATCGCGAAGGTCGGTCACGAATGCCCTCATGTCGGCGCCGATGGTCTTGGCCGTTTCGCTGGACGCCTCGCGCAGTTCGTCGGCACCCGCCTGCAGCCGGCGGCCCGCCTCGCGCTTGAGCGCCTGCAGCTCGTCCAGAATGTCATGGCGATAGGTCATGGCCGCATCTCCTGTGTCGCACGCTAGGGCGGATCGCGTTCCACGTTTTTGATGTGAATCAACGGCGTGAACCGCGGCTCCTTGCGCTGGGTCAATTGGTTTCGCGGCGCCCGGCCCTATGAGAAACGAGAAGGAGTTTGCTGTGACTGACGTATCCATTCTGGCCGCCGCCGGCACCGCCGATTTGCCCGGGCTGACCGTGACGCCGCACGAACCGCGAGCGCTGCGCCCGACCGGCGCCTGGACGGTCGAGAATGTCGAGACCCTCGAACGGCTCTGCAGGGGCGTCCGTGCAGGCGCGATCGGCGCGATCGACTTGAGCGGGGTGACCGCGCTCGACACGGTGGGTGCCTGGCTGTTCGAGAAGCTGGCGCGCTCAGGCGGCACGACGGCCCCGCAAGCGCGGTTTGTCGCAGTCCCCGATTCCTATTCCGGATTGCTGGATGAGCTGCATGGCCTGAACCGGACCAGGCCGGCGGCGACCACACGGCGCAGCGCCTTGATCGAGCGGCTCGACCGCATCGCGCGCGATACGACGGCCGATGGCGCGGCCTTTCTGCATATGCTGGGCGCGACAAGCATCGCGCTGCTTCACGCCCTGCGCCGGCCGCGCTCGTTCCGACTGACGCCGACCATCTATCAGCTCGGCCGCGTCGGCTGGCAGGCGATTCCCATCATCGCGCTCATCACCTTCCTGATCGGGGCGATCATCGCACAGCAGGGCATCTTTCACTTCCGCCGCTTCGGTGCGGAATCCTATGTGGTCGACATGGTCGGCATCCTGGTGCTGCGCGAGATCGGCGTGCTGATCGTCGCCATCATGGTCGCCGGCCGCTCGGGCAGTGCCTCCACCGCCGAACTCGGCTCGATGAAGATGCGCGAGGAGATCGACGCGTTGAGCACGATGGGGCTCGACCCGGTTTCGGTGCTGATCCTGCCGCGGATTCTCGCGCTCATCGTGGCCCTGCCGATCCTTGCCTTCCTGGGCTCGATGGCCGCGCTCTATGGCGGCGGCCTGGTCGCCTGGCTCTACGGCGGCATGAGCCCGGCCATCTTCATCGCGCGGCTGCGCGAGGCGGTGTCGGTCACCCATTTCGAGGTCGGCATCATCAAGGCGCCGTTCATGGCGCTGGTGATCGGGCTGGTCGCGGCCTGCGAGGGATTGCGGGTCAAGGGATCGGCGGAATCGCTGGGCCAGCAGACCACGACCTCCGTGGTCAAGTCGATCTTCCTCGTCATCGTGCTCGACGGCGTGTTCGCCGTGTTCTTTGCCTCGATCGGGATGTGACGATGCCGGACCATCCCGCCGCCATCCATGTCCGCGACCTCGTGGTCGGATTCGGCCAGCGCATCGTGCTCGACCATCTCTCGCTCGACGTGCGCCGGGGCGAGATCCTGGGGCTGGTCGGAGCGTCCGGCGGCGGCAAGTCGGTGCTGATGCGGACGCTGATCGGGCTGCTGCCAAAGCGCAGCGGCGAAATCGCGTTCGAGTCCGAGGCGGGCGGCGGCCGTCGCGGCGTGCTGTTCCAGCAGGGCGCGCTGTTCTCGGCGCTCAACGCGCGGCAGAACATCCAGTTTCCGCTGCGCGAGGCCGCTCACCTCTCGCCGGAACTTCTGGACGAGATCGCCAATGCCAAGCTCGAAATGGTCGGACTTCGCGCCGGCGATGGCGACAAGTTTCCATCCGAGCTCTCCGGCGGCATGACCAAGCGCGTCGCGCTGGCCCGCGCGCTCGCACTCGATCCCGCGCTGCTGTTCCTCGACGAGCCGACCTCGGGCCTCGATCCGATCGCGGCCGGCGAATTCGACGCGCTGATCAAGACGCTGCAGCGGACGCTGCGCTTCACCGTCTTCATGATCACCCACGATCTCAACACGCTGGCTGCGGTGTGCGATCGCGTCGCGGCGCTCGCGGACGGCAAGATCGCCGCGCTCGGCCCGCTGTCGAGCGTGCTGGAATCCGATCATCCCTGGGTCAGGGCGTATTTTCATGGCGCCCGCGCCCAGATGCTTCACCTGAACGGCGCCTGAGGCCGGGAGAACAACAATGGAAACACGGGCACCCTATATCGTCGTCGGCGCCTTCGTGCTCGCCGCGATCGTCGCCGTGTTCGGCTTCGTCTACTGGCTGAACAATGCCGGCGGGATCGGAAAGCGCGAGACCTATGCGATCGTGTTCCGCGAGCCGGTGCCGGGCCTGCTGGTCGGGGCAGCGGTGCTGTTCAACGGCATTCGCGTCGGCGAGGTCACCGCGCTCGAGCTCGCCGCCGATCGGCCGCGCGAGATCGACGCGACCATCGCGGTCGCCGAGCGCACCCCGGTTCGCGCCGACACCAAGGTCGGCCTCGAATTTCAGGGCCTGACCGGCGTGCCCGTGGTGTCGCTCGAGGGCGGCGAGAGCGCATCGGCGCCGCCGGTGCGCGGCGCGCTGGTCGCCGAGAAGGGCGCCGGCCAGAGCATGACGCAGGCCGCGCGCGACGCGCTGCGCCGGGTCGACGCCGTGCTGTCGGAGAACGCCGCGCCGCTGCATGATGCGATCACCAATTTGAGCACGTTCACGGAAGGGCTGGCGCGCAACACCCCGCGGCTCGAGGGTATCGTGGCGGGGCTGGAGCGGATGACCGGCGGGGCGACGCCGCCGCGCAAGATCGTCTATGACCTCGATGCGGCGCGGAGCTTCGACGCGCCGAAGCGTCAGCTGGAAAGCGGGCTCGCGCTCGCCGAGCCGACGGCGACGACGCGGCTGCAGACGCAGCGCCTGCTGTTTGCGGGCAGCGAGGAGCCGCACGAGGATTTCGACAACGCGCAGTGGAGCGACAGCCTGCCGGCGCTGGTTCAGGCAAGACTGCTGCAGAGTTTCGAAAACTATGACATCGCGCATGCGCCGTTGCGCGCCGATGCGATGAGCGAGGGCGGGACGCGTCTTTTGATCGACCTGCGCCAGTTCGACATCGCGGTCGCGCCACGGCCGAAAGCGACGATCGCGCTGTCGGCCAAGCTCGTCGACGGCGGCGGCCATCTGCGCGCGGCGCGCATCTTCGAGCAGTCGGCCCCGATCGACACCGTGACCCCGGCGACGGCGGCCGCAGCCTTCAACCAGGCCTTCGGCAGCCTTGCCCGGGAGCTCGTGCAGTGGACCGTCTCGGTCAGCGGGAAGTGACGCCGGCCGGATTGCGATGCAGGCCGAAGCCGAGTCCGATCCAGCCCGTGCCCGCGATGATCAGGTCGATGCCGAGGAACAGGCCGAGGATATAGACGCTGTTGACCGGCCAGCGCGCGACGATCAGGAGCCCGAGCAGCAGCGTGACGGCGCCGGACAGCGCCACCCAGATCCACGGCATCTCGGACTTCATGCTGAAGGCGAGAACGATCCGCATCACGCCGGAAGCGATCAGCGATGCGCCGAGCAGCAGCGTGAGCAGCACGGCGGCGAACAGCGGATTGTCGAAGGTGATGAAGCCGGCGATGATATAGAGGACACCGAGCAGCACCCAGAGCAGGAACTTGCCCCAGGTCTTGATCTGGAACGCGTTGATGACTTCGGCGACGCCGGCAACGATCATCATGATGCCGACGACGAGCACGCTGGCGACCGTCGCCATCACGATACTGCCGAGCGCGATGAAGCCGGCAATGACGTAAACGACGCCGAGCGCGACGATCCAGCCCCACTTTGCGCGAAGCGGTGCGATGGCTGAGTTGAGGCCGGGGACTTGTGAGCTATCCGAGACGCTTGTCATGACGGTCCTCCTGGACGGAAACCTATCCGACTGCTTTGCGGGCTACAGCCTAAGATAGGGACAGAGCGGTCCTGCCCGCAACAGATATCTCTCGCCTGCGGGCCGGCAGGCCGCTTCGCGGCGGTCCGTTTCGCCGCAAACAAGCGGCAATGTCTCGGGTTTTTCTCTTCAAAGGCCGGACAATTTGAGGGGATCCGGCTGGGCCGGGCGCCCGGGAGCGGTGGTCGCAAGCGTCGCGGCCGGACGGCGTCGCCAAGCGGATGCCGCCGCGATGGGCCTGCCCCCTCCCCGGGGGAGGCCGCAGGACAGCTTTCTTGCCCCTCCATCGGGCGGATCGCCCATATTTTGCCTCAGTCCGATCTGCATGATGGGGGTGGCGTCCCCGATATGGGGGATTCGTTTCGCGGGACGCCGTTGGGGATTGAATGCATCACGGCACAAGGATCGCTGGTGCGGATGCTCGGCGCCGCCGATGGGCGGGGCCGGCGAGCGTTGTCATTGCAGCCTTCGCCGTGGCTTCCGCGGCAGCGGCCTGGATGGACGAGTCCTGGATCAGCGACTCCGTCGCTGCGATCCCGCCTTCGACGGCTTCGACCGACTCCCCCGCCTCAAGGATTCGCGAGTCGTTTCTCGATCTGGGCGGGTTTTCCGTGCATCAGGAAAAGCCGCGGTCCTCCGGTTCGGACATCAAGCTCCAGGTCGTCAACGTCTCCCTGCCTCAGGTGCCGACAACCGAAAGCTGGGACCGGGTGACCCCGAACGAGCCGGCGCAGCAGGTGGTCGCAGCGGCCGTTCCGGTCCCGCGGCCGCGGCCCTCGGAAGCCAAGGCGCTTCCACTTCCAGGTGACGGTGACAGTGCTCATACCGAAGACCCGACGCTGCTCGAGAAACTGTCGGGGATGTTTCGTTATCGCCTGACGCTCGCCTCGCTGACACCGAATGACGGGATTTTTGCGACCGCGCCGGACCTGGCCTCGCGCGGCTATGATGGCCAGACGGCGGTCTACGACATCTCGGCCCGCGTGGTCTATTTGCCCGATGGCTCCAAGCTGGAGGCCCATTCGGGCCTGGGCGAAAAACTGGACGATCCGCGCTACGTCAGCCAGCGTTCGGTCGGAGCGACGCCGCCGGCAGTCTATGAGCTGAAGCCGCGCGAGCAGCTGTTTCACGGTGTTCAGGCGTTGCGGATGCTTCCGGTCGAAGGAAGCGCGCTTGGCCGCACCGGCCTGTTGGTCCACACCTATATGCTCGGCCCCAACGGGGACTCGAATGGCTGCGTGTCAGTCAAGGACTACGACAAGTTCCTGGCCGCCTATCAGAAAGGCGACATCAAGCGATTGGCAGTCGTGCCGAATCTCGCTGCGGGCGGGCCCACGCCCACGCGACAGTCGTCGCTATAGTTGAAAGGGAAAGCCATTCGAGGCGCGACCGGCTCCGACATCGGCGCCGGCCACTCGCCTCCGTGCCGGGTGATGACGCTGATTGCCTTGATTTCAGCGTTATTGAAGCAGCAACATTGAGGCCGTGTAACGCGTGGAGGACAGGCCGTGTCGAGGTCCGCAACTGCAGTGGTGCTCGCGGGAGTTTTCCTGCTCGGTGGGTGCATGCAGGCGACGCTCTCGCCGTCGTCGGACGCCACCATGACACCAAGGGACCGGCAGCTGCTGGCCCATCCCCCTTACGCGCAGGCCTCGATCCCCGATCAATATCAGCGGCACATCGTCGACTACCAGCGCCGGGAGCGGCCGGGCACGATCCTGGTCGATACCGATGCGCGCTATCTCTATTATGTGCTGCCCGGCGGCAAGGCGATCCGTTACGGCGTGGCGGTGGGCGAGGAGGCGATGGCCTTTTCCGGCGTCGCAACCGTCGGCCGCATGGCCGAGTGGCCGGATTGGGTCCCGACGGCGGATATCCAGGCCCGGCTCGGTCCCTATCCGGCGCGCGTTTCCGGAGGCCCGGCCAATCCTTTGGGCGCGCGGGCGCTTTATCTCTACGAAGGCAACAAGGATACGCTGTATCGGATCCACGGCACCAACCAGCCGGAATATATCGGCCAGGCGATCTCGTCCGGCTGCATCCGCATGACCAACAGCGATGTCATCGATCTGTTCGGCCGTGTATCGATGGGCACGACCGTCGTCGTGCTTGCGCCGGGCCGGACTGCACAGATCGGGCGCGTCCTGGGTCTCTAGAGCGTTTTCGAGCGAAGTGGGTACCGGTTCGCGTGAAGAAAACGCGTCAAAACAAGAATCTCGAGCATCGGTTCTGATTCAGTCAGAACCGGAAATGCTCTAGACCTGAAGACCTGACCGGGTCCCGGTAGTGAGCCGGCTTGCGCCCGCCTCACTTCAGTGAGCGCGCTCTCCACCTTTTTGTGATGCGCATTTCGCTCGTCTGGCGCTTGTTTCCCCCTACATGAGGAGTGAGGCGCCGGGCTCGAGCGAGCCGAGCAGCGACGCGCGCTGTGACGCTTCAAACGCATGCCAGATCGCTATGGCAAAAGTCGCTACGGCAAAAGTCGCCATGACAGAAATCGCTATGCCAAAACTTGTTGCCTGCATCGGACTTTTGGCGGTCGTTCTGGCATCGCCAGCGAGCGCCCAGACCATCCAGGTCAGGATCCTGGATCAGGCCGGAGCCGAAAGCGTGCTTTCGGCCGCGAAGGAGAACGCGCTGAAGCGCAATGCGCCTTCGGCGATTGCGATCGTCGATCCCGCCGGCGACCTGCTCGCTTTCGAGCGGATGAATGGCGTGCGCGCCGCGAGCGCGGAACTCGCCATCGAGAAGGCTCGAACGGCAGCGCGGCTGCAGCGCCCGACCGAGGAGATCGAGGACAGCATCAATCAGGGCCGAACAGCTTTCGTGACCGCCGGCATCATGTCATTGCGCGGCGGCTCACCGATCCTCGTCAATGGCGAGGTGGTGGGTGCCGTCGGGATCGCCGGCAGGAGCAAGGAGAGCGACGCGCAGATTGCGAAGGAAGCGGCGGCTGTCTTTCGTTCAGTGGTGAAGCCGAGCGGTTGACCCTCGGCAGGTCATGGCGCCCGAAACTCAACCGTTCACAAACCATGCATATTTTTTACCAAGCCGGCTAATCAAATCGAAAACCGGTCCCGCGCAAAGTCCCGCTGACGCAAGTAACGGGGGTAACAATGAGTGGGAACGCTGTCCTGGAAAACGTGCGCCGCTATCGCGCCATCGCTTCGCTGTATCGTCAGACGGCCGCCTTCCGTCCGCTGCAGAAATGGTCGCTGCTCGACCAGGCCGAGGAATGGGAGCGTCGCGCCGTCAGCGAGCTCGAAAGCTACTTTGGCCTGCGCAACGGCCTCGCTTCCGACTGGACGCTGGCTTCGCCGGTTGGGCGACAGCCGGAAATGGCTATCGCTGCGTAAATATTGCTCGGCCGGCCCGGTTGCGCTTCCTCGGCTGGCTCCTGGTATTCCATCCCATTTTGAATAGACGGCTCGCAATGAGCCGTCTGTTTTGCTTTATAAGGCCTCACGATCTTCGCGATCGGCATTTTCCGAATGTGAAGGAAATTCGACAGCCATTCCCCGGCCGCGCCCGGACCATCGCGTAGTCCTGTTCGTGCCACGAGAGCGCCCAGAAGGCGTGATGGCGTCCGGGCCGTAGTTAATAATTGGTTGTGTTATGCGTTCATTGCCTCGCCACAACGGCCGTTCGCGCGCGCTGATTTGCGCACCGCTTCTTGTGTCAAGCGTGTTCTCGATCACCGCGGCCTTGGGTCAAACCACCGGCACGGTGGCGCCAGGTGTCGCGGCGAAATCGTCGCCCTCCCAGCCCGGTGCTCCCACGGCTGACGAGCCGCCGCCCGGAAGCTGCATGCCGATCGGCGTGACCGTTTCCGGGGAAATCGTCTTTCCCTTCCAATGCAAGGACTTTATCGAGCGGCAGAAGGCGGCGAACACGACACCGCCTGTCGTCGAAGCAAAGCCGGCCGCCGTCGAAGCCAGGCCTGCAGGCGAACAGAAAGCCGCTCCCGTCGACGAGAAGAGCGCGGCAGCGGCGGACAAGCAGCCGCCTGCCGACGAGACCGGCGCCATAGCGGAAAACAGGCCCGCGCCCGCAGAGGAGAAGGGCCCGGCCACCGACAAGCCCGCGCCTCCGGAGGAAAAAAGCGCGGCTGTCTCCGACAAGCCTGCGGCGGTGGAAGAGGTCGTCGCGAGGCAACCGGAAGCCAACAGCAAACCGGCGGTCGAGCCGGCTCAGCCGGCTCCATCGCCCTTGCCGAGGCGCGCCGGGCTCGAGCCGCGCGTGCGCAGCGGGGGTCCGCCCGGCTGCACGCATTTTCGCACCTATGATGCCGCGTCCCACACCTACAGGACCTACGGCGGACAGCGGCGCGAGTGCCGGTAAGCCAATCGTTGTTTCAAGCCGACGACCCGTCAGCGCGATCCCTACTATCACTCGCGCGCGAGCCGATAGACGGACACATGCGAGCGCGACTCGGCCGTGAATTCGTTGCCGATCCAGTCGGCATGCCTGCTCTCCAGCTCAAAGCCCGCCATCTGCGCCATGAGGTCGAGCTCTGAGGGCCAGATATAGCGATGCCGAGAGCGCACCAAAGTCGCCTGCCCATCCGTGTTGAAGCGGAAATGGTGCGATATGACGTGCTGGTTGACCACATCATAGGTATCCAGACCGACATAGCCGGGTTGGGTCTGCCAGACGACTGCGTCCTGCGTTGGCGGTAAGCGGCGCAGTTCAGGCACCCAAAGCTCGATGACGAAGTGGCCGCCCGGGACAAGATGGCGCGCCGCGTTGCGAAAGCACGCCACCTGTTCCGTCTGGGTCAGCAGGTTTGATACTGTGTTGTAGACAAGGAAGACGAGGGCGAATTCCCCTGGTGCCGAGGCGGTGGCCATGTCTCCGAGGATTACCGGGATCCGTGCCTCATCAGCCTTGGTGCGCAGTTGATCGACCATCGCCGTCGACAGTTCGATACCGACAACGGGCACGCCAGCATCCCTTAGCGGCACGGCGACGCGCCCGGTCCCAATCGCAAATTCAAGAGCCCAGCCATGCCCGGCAAGCTCGGCGAGACGCGCCACGGCTGGCTTGAGGACCTCGTCCGAGAACATTCCCGAGCCCGGCGTGTCGTAACGGGCCGCGGTCTCTACGTTCCAAATATCGTCCTGGCTCATGCAGGAGTTTGTAGACAGCCGAACGCGAGGTTAACAAGTGCATCAATGTAACGATGAAATGGTAGGGGTAGCCGCTTACGGCGTGCTGACAAACCATCTCTTTGGCCGCGGCGTGCCAACGGTGTGTTTGAGTGAGAGGGTTTGGCGATTTGGCTGCTCGTCGGTGCGGCAGGTTCTCGCGCATCTACTGCTGCTGGCGCCCCAGCGTGGATGAAACTGATAATTACGTTTCCGCTGGAGTACTATGATGTTCCGGTCCGCTGCGCGAGACAGCCGCCGGAAGTATCCTCGGCCGTCATAGCCACTACGATGGATCGTTCAGCGCTACGCGCGCTCCTTGCTGCTGCCACGCGCAGACATTGCCTGGCGCAACTCCTGAACATCCCATCGACTTGAAGGCCGCGCGTTACGAGCGCCGTTCGCCCTGGTCGATCAGTGCCTGGATCGATTTCCAACTGCGGCTGGACCGGCAACAAGACCCGCCTGATTTCTCCACGTTGACATATTCCCATATCGGCATATGATGGCGCCCATGGCACGAGCAGCGACGACGTCGGACGTCTTCAACGCGATCGCCGAGCCGCAGCGACGGGAGATCCTGACACTGCTGCGGGCGGGTGAGCGGCCGGTGACCGAGTTGGCCCAGGAGTTGGGGATGACTCAGCCGGGGGCGTCGAAACACCTGCGGGTGCTCCGGGATGTCGGGCTCGTGCGGGACCGCAAGGCAGGCAAGCAGCGCCTGTACGGCCTTGACGCCCGCGGGCTGCGACCGGTTCACGAGTGGACCGGCGGTTTCGAGCGGTTCTGGAATGAGAGCTTCGACCGGCTGGACGCGTACGTGCAGGAGCTCAAGCAGGCAAGGAAGAAGGAGTGATCGATGGCAGCGACGGCCGACCGCGAGATCGTTATCTCCCGGGTCATTAGTGCCCCACGGGAGCTGGTGTTCGAGGCGTTCACCGAAGTCCGGCACCTGTCGCGATGGTGGGGACCGGAGGGGTTCACAACCACCACGCGGGCGTTCGAGTTCCGCGTCGGCGGGGAGTGGGACTTCGTGATGCATGGACCGGACGGGACGGACTACCAGGAGTGGATCTCCTGGACCGAGATCGCCTCGCCGGAGCGGATCGCGCTGCTGCACGGTGAGCGGCGCGGCGACCCGAACGCCTTCGAGTCGGTCCTCACGTTCGCGCCCGACGGCGCGACGACCAGGATCGAGATGCGCACAGTGTTCCCTACCAGAGAGATGCGCGACGAGGTGGTCGAGAAGTACCACGCGATCGAGGGTGGCCAGCAGACCCTGAGCAAGCTGGCTGCCTACGTCACCGAGATCGTTCGGAAGGGAGTTGAAGGCTGATGGCCGGAAAGGTGTTCTTCAGCGTGACGATGTCGCTGGACGGGTTCATCGCTCCCGAGGAGCGTAGGGACGAACCGGACGTGCAGCGCTGGATGGCGCAGTGGATGGAACTGCAGCAGTGGATCTTCCCGCAGCGGTTCTTCCGGGAGAGGCTGAAGCTCGGCGAGGGCGGCGAGGAGGGACGCGACAACGACATCGTGCAGGAGACGTTCGAGCGCACCGGCGCGAGCGTCATGGGCAAGCGCATGTTCGACCTCGGCGAGCAGGCGTGGCCGGAGGAGGCGCCGTTCCACACGCCGGTCTTCGTCGTGACGCACGAGACGCGTGACCCCTGGGCGCGGCCGGGCGGGACCACCTTCCACTTCGTCAACGACGGCATCGAGACTGCGCTCGACCAGGCCCGCGGGGCCGCCGGCGACCGGGACGTCCGCATCGCGGGCGGCGGCGCAACGATCCTGGAGTACGTGAACGCCGGCCTGATCGACGAGTTCTCGATCGCGCTCTCGCCCGTGCTGTTCGGCTCCGGAATTCGCCTGTTCGAGGGCGTGGATGCGGGCCGCGTGGCCCTGGAGCCGGTCCGCGCGGAGCCGACGCAGCGGGTGACCCACCTGACCTACGCAGTCCGGGAGCGGTAACTGTCTCGACCAGCGCTCCCCCGCCGAGGTCAGCAGCGCGGTGAGATCCTCGACGCTCTGAGCGTCAGGAAGGGCGAGCGCCGCCACGGTCGGTTCCTCGATGCTGGTGGTGGATGCCATCAGTGAGCGCGCTGCCGCCTTCTATGAAGGAAACGGCTTCGTGCGGCTGCCGGATTCGCTCCGGCTGGTGTTGCCGATGCATGCAATCCAGCGATTGGTGGAACCATGACCGACGCAGCACCTGCACCGCCGGATGCGACGGTCGCAAATGTAGTCGCCAAGGCCGCGCTCTATCTGCGCGTCTCTCCGGGACGCCAGGCGGAGAGCGATCTGCCGATTCCCGATCAGCAGCGACAGATCACCGCCTATTGCGTTGCCAAAGGCTGGGACGTCGCGGCCGAGTTCGTTGAGCCGGGCAACACCGCCACCGACGATCGTCGGCCAGCGTTTCAGGCGATGATCGACCCGGCGACCTCAGTCGTCCCTCTTGATCTCAGGCTTGTCATAAAGGACCGCGTTCAAGAGCGAATTGTGAACCTCGATCTTGCCGTTATAGGTAATGAACCCGAGCTTGCGAAACTTGTTCATGAAAAAGCTGACCCGGGAGCGTGTGGTGCCGATCATTTCCGCCAGGGTCTCCTGGCTGACATTGGCCACAATCGGCTGCGGGGTACCTTCCTTTCCGAAATTTGCCAGAAGCAGGAGAAGGCGCGCGAGCCGCTTCTCGCTCGAATTGAATAGCTGATCGATCAGGTCTTCCTCGATCCGGCTGTTGCGGCTCAGGAGATATGTCATGAACAACTCCGAGAACTTTGGCTCGCTTTTAAGCGCCGTCAGCATCGCGCCTTTCGCGATCGACGTGATCAGGCAATCTTCCATCGCCATTGTTGTCGAAATCCGCATGGGATGGCCGTTGAGGCATCCTTCGCCGAAGAATTGTCCGCGTTCCAGGATTCCGACCACCGCTTCCTTGCCCTGCTCGGAGACAACGAGAACCTTGATCCTTCCTTTTTGAATATAGAAAACCGTATCGGCGGCGTCCCCTTGCGAAAACACGACCTGGTTCTTGTCAAATTTCAATATGGTTTTGCCTTCGCCGACCTTGGCGAGAAAGAGTTTTGGATCAAATGAGCTTTTCGCCATTTTTGGCATGAAACCGTCAAAGTCTGATGGGGGCCCTCAGTTTAGCAGGTCCGGCAACCGGTGTGTTGGGCAAATTTTGCTTCTGTCGTGGACGTATCTGAAATCGGGACCAACAATTCGCAGCGGTGGTCCGCGTCGTCCTGATGATTAAGGTGATATCTCCTGGACGAAACCGGCATCGCCGGTATCTTGCCGATCCGGCTCGCTGCACAGTCCGAAAGCGGTCCATTAACAAAACCCGCCACTCAAACGACCGACATCTGAGCAATTTTGCACAGCGCCCGGCCTCGCTCGAGTCTATCCTGTAATGGTACCGCCGCCCGGCGGTTCGATGGTGAGGACACGAAAATGAACATTTCGGGTGAAAGCCTTCTCGTCATATTGGCCGTCGGCATCGCGGCCGGCTGGCTGGCGGCCCAGATCGTCCAGGGAACGGGCTTGGGCCTGGTCGGCGATCTCGTCGTGGGAATAGCGGGGGCGTTCATTGCGAGCTGGATATTTCCGCAACTTGGGATCCATTTCGGTTCGGGCATCGTATCGGAGATCGTTGAAGCCGCGATCGGCGCGATATTGCTGCTCTTGATCATCAGGCTCGTCCGCCCACGGAGCCGATGGGGAGGAAGCTGGGGCGGAGTGTGGCGTCGTTGAACTTGCGATCAATTCGCTGACGCACGCATTCGGTAATGTAACGACATGCGGCCTCATTGTGGTGACGTGCGACACCGTCGCAACGGAATGGACGCTGTCGGTGTCCGACAATGGCGATGGCAAGCAGAAGCACGCGATTGTCGCGGAAGGCGGACTCGGTACAGGCATCGTCGCAGCTCTTGCCCGCCAGCTTAACGCGCTGATCGTGACGAAGAGTGGTCGCGAAGGCACCTCCGCTTCAATTGCTCGTCATGCGGTGAAAGCCGTTTGAAGCTTGAGAAAAACTGCTCAGCAAAACTACCAAGACGCCGCCTCGCCAAATCGGTATGTCGCACTCAAGAATCACGACCGGTACAACGAAACGATCACGACAAGAAGAAGTAGAAACGCGGGGACCACGATCGGCGGCACTAGCCAGTCGCGTAATTTGAAATACGCCATCTCTTGCATTTGAGCCTCCTTGCAGAACGTCTGCTTAAGTTCGTGGCCGGCTCGCATCGCCTGCCGCGAACGCCGTTCGGGAGCGTGAGGCGCGTCAGGCAGGCTCGCGAGGTCGCGCGCCGTCTCGGACTGCCAGTGACGGCATGAGGTGACCTCTATTTGGGCGAGAGCGTAACACTCTCACTCACCGCAGATGCCAGCGAAGGGGCGGTGGTGGAAACACCCTGGAACCGCCGCTATCTCGGCGCTGTCCCATTTTGCTCACTTTCGAAAAGTTAACGAATGAGGACACCGGGGAAAGCGCAACGCCACCAAGCTCAATAATGCTTGGTGGCGTTGGATTAGGTCCGGACAGTGCAATCCCCCGGTGACTGGCAAAGTGCATACATGCACCGCGGTGTCTGTTCAAAATTGCTCACTTTCGGTAATCATCGGCCAACGGCCTCAGTCCGCAGCGTGGGGCTGCGATATTTGCTCGGACGCCACCGGCTCAAGGCAATATTCGAGCATCGTGTAGGTGCATGGCGTACATTCGAACGCGCGCACATCCCCGAATATTCGGTGGAGCGGATTCGCAGTGGGCACCATCGTACATTTGCACTCCGGGCAATTTGGACCCTTCATGATGCGCCTTCCCTGGAGGATTGTGGGCTTGCTGTTCGGCCACTACGCCTCGGTGGATTTCGTTGGATCCTCAGCCAGCACGTTGTAGATGTGCTCGCACGTGGAGCATTCGAAGGTCCGCAGATCAGCACCGTTTTGACGAGGTTCGATGCGGATCAGCATCATGCGGCCCTGACACAGCGGGCAGCGTGGCCGCAAGATCGGAATGAGCGATGGTTCGGGGCGAGCATAAGCTTCAGGCATATAATGCTCCTGCATATGTGGCGGGAGCATGCCGCGCCCCCATGGCAGCCGCTACCGCGGTTGCGATGAAATGAACATGTCGCGCTGCGCAGCGCGCTACTGTTCAATATTGCTCACATTTCCCGAAATTTAAGGCGCGATCCGGCGCATCCGAGGCGCAAGGATTGCAGCCTTGGCTTCCTTTGTCGGTCGCATTCTCTCGTGCAGCTCCGGCGTATTCGGCGGTGAAACGCGGGATTTGGACTGAGCAATATTGCTCAGCAAAACATCCAGATACGGATCAGTATGCAAGACGACTTCTTGTGCAGGAATCAAAAATGAATCCGATCACCGTATTCCTTACGATCGTCTGCCTCGCCGTCGGCGCCGCCCTCGTTACGACAGGCTACCTCGTTCCAGGCGCCATCTTCGTGGTCTTCGCGATCGTCGTCGCCTCCGCTCTGAAGATGGCGAACACCTGGCAGAAATTCGTTATCCTGCGCGCCGGCAAATTGCGCGGCGTGAAGGGGCCCGGCCTCTTCCTCATCATTCCGGTCATCGACAACGTTGTAGCCGTCATTGACGAGCGTATTCAGACTACCGCTTTCAGCGCCGAGGAGGCCCTGACGAAAGACACGGTTCCGGTGAATGTGGACGCCATCATCTTCTGGTTTGTCCATGATGCCCAGAAGGCGGCCTTGAATATTACCGACTATCGCCAGGCCATCGATCGTGTCGCCCAGACCTCGCTGCGCGAGATGATCGGCGCGTCCATGCTGTCAGCGCTCCTGTCGGAGCGGACTGCCGCAGACGAGCTGTTGCGCAGCGAGATCGGACGCAAAACGGCGGACTGGGGCATCTCGGTGAAATCGGTCGAGATCCGCGACGTCGCGATCCCGGTGGCCTTGCAGGATGCGATGTCGCGGCAGGCCCAGGCCGAGCGGGAAAAGCAGGCCCGCGTCATCCTTGGATCGGCGGAAGCCGCGATCGCCGGCAAGTTCGTCGAAGCGGCTACGATCTATGCGGGCCAGCCTGCGGCCCTTCAGCTTCGCGCCATGAACATCATCTATGAGACGACCAAGGAACGCGGCACCACGATCCTGATGCCGACATCGATGGTCGACAGCATGAATCCCGTCGTCGCCTTGGCTTTGGCAGGGCAGGACAAGACCGCGCCAGCCAATGCGAACGGGCCTCCGCCGCCGAGCAGCCGTTCCACGCAACAGAAAGGCGCCTCCAAAGCCGACGAGCGCCCACCTGCGCTCCAGCCAACTTGACACACGGTCCGTGCGGCCTGGAGTTGTTGCTCGCGGGCCAGTTGTTGGGCGCGCGATTTTGAACACATAGGTTCGAGAGCGGTCTAGACGTGGTTCAAAGCCCCCCGGAAGCCCGCGCCTTGGCGCACCTGCTCGCCCAATATCGCGAGCCGAACACCGCGCGCGGCGTTTTCGAGCTGGTGATCACGGCGGTGCCCTTTCTTGTCCTCTGGATCCTGATCTGGGCTGCTCTTGACAATGGTTATTGGGCTGGCCTGTTGCTGGTGGCGCCCGCGGCAGGCTTGCTTGTCCGCCTTTTCATGATCCAGCACGACTGCGGCCACGGCTCGTTTTTCCGCGGCCGTCTTGCGAACGATTGGACCGGCCGAGTCATCGGTGTCATGACCTTGACGCCATACTATTACTGGCGACGCAACCATGCATGCCATCATGCTAGTTCAGGTAATCTCGATCACAGGGGCTTGGGCGACATTGACACGTTGACCGTGCGGGAATTTCTTGCGCAGCCTCGATGGCTTCAGATGCTTTATCGTCTCTATCGGCATCCCATGGTGATGTTTGGCGTAGGTCCCACGTATCTGTTCATCCTGCGCCATCGATTGCCAATAGGGATGATGGTTGACGGCTGGAGGCCTTGGCTAAGCACAATGGGAACGAACGCCGCCATCGCGATTTTCGTCGCTGCGATGATCCGGCTGGTGGGCCTTGGGCCATTCCTGCTTGTGCACCTGCCGATCATGGTTCTGGCGGCGTCGATCGGCGTCTGGCTGTTCTATGTCCAACACCAGTTCGAGGACACCTTCTGGTCCCATGACGAGACCTGGAGTTTTCATGAAGCGGCACTGCACGGCAGCTCCCACTACCACTTGCCGGGTGTCTTGCGTTGGTTCACCGCGAACATCGGCATCCACCACATCCATCACCTGTGCAGTCGAATTCCTTGCTATCGGTTGCCCGCTGTATTGCGGGACCATCCTCAGCTCGCCACCGTCGGACGAATCACCTTGCTCCAAAGCTTGCGGGGCGTACGGCTGGTTTTGTGGGATGAGGACGAGCGGCGACTCATTTCGTTTAGGGAGGCGGCCGTGAGCGCCCGTCGGTCAAATAGGGCAAGGACCGGCCTACCTGGATTGTGCTGAATTGAGAGCGGGAAAATGCTTCCAGGCGCCGGCGCAGCTCGTTCCACTCGTGCTGCCCAGGAACAGGCAAAAACGCCGCGAAAACCGATTACGCGGACATTCTGCGGACGGCGACCATGGGAAATGAGGAAAACTGGCGCACTCTGATTCCTTTTGAATGCGGTGACCCCCTCGGCGAGGCGAGCAGCGGCAACAATCTATAGAACGGAAGAAGAAACGTGGTGGTGCTCATGAATACTATAGGTGCAGGTCGTAGACATACCGTCGCTGTCAGCTCTGGCGGAACGGTCTCGGCCGTGGGCGATAATGGGCACGGTCAGTGTAATGTGACTGCTTGGCGCAATATTTCAGCAGTCGCGGCTGGAAACGTTCACAGGGCGACGAATACCGGCAATGCCCATACGGTCGGACTGCAGTCGGATGGTAGGGTAGTGGCGACCGGCTGGAATCTACACGGACAATGCGATGTTGGAGGTTGGCGCAACATTGTGGCTATCGCAGGTGGATGGCGCCGCACCGTTGGACTTCGAGCCGACGGCACAGTCGTTGCCATCGGAAGAAAGCATGAAGGCGCATGCGATGTAACCGCCTGGCGGGATATTGTGGCGATCACCGCGGGCGATTGGCACACCGTCGGCGTCAAGTCGAATGGCATGGTCGTCGCAACTGGCAACAATCAATATGGCCAATGCAGGGTCGCGGATTGGCGTGGCATCGTTGGCGCGGCGGCGGGCTACCTGCACACGGTCGGATTAACTGCGGATGGAAAAGTGTTGGCGACGGGCACAAGGGACGAAGGGCAATGTGATGTGGACGATTGGCACGATATTATCGCGATAGCGGTAGGCAGCAGTCATACACTTGGTCTGAGATCTGATGGCACCGTGTTAGCCACAGGCTGGAATGATTTCGGACAATGCGATGTTCAAGGCTGGTCCGACATCGCGGCTATCGCTGCGGGCTGTGCTCACAGCATCGGAATACGTATGGATGGCACCGCAAGAGCCGCGGGCGATAACAGCTATCGCCAATGCGACGTCCGAGGGTGGCACAGCGTCAAATTGCCCTGCACTCGGCTTAACCGTTCGAGTTTGAAAAACGCGCTTCGCTTGTCGTGACCTAAGACCATCGGTAGCGACGTCGTCCCTACATACGCAATGGGCGAGGTGCGTGGCGATTTCGGCGATTCTACGCATCGCGCCGACTTTCTCGCGCGAAAGCGGGTATCTGAGGTCAGGCGCACAAAACGTTAAGCTAGGTCACGACCCTTAACAGTCGTACCTAGGGGAGATGGCGCACCCGACACGATTCGAACGTGTGACCTTTGCCTTCGGAGGGCAACGCTCTATCCAGCTGAGCTACGGGTGCTTCGAGGGCCACCTTTAGCCGATTGGTGAGGGGTCGGCAACGGTCCTGGCATGATCCGTTCCGGGCCTGGCGGACCGGCCTTGCGCTGCGCCATCATGACCGGCCGCGCAGCCGCAGAGGGCGGGTCAGGCGACCGCCGCGGAGGCCCGCCGTTCCAATAGCAGCCGCACCTGTGCGGCAGGCTTCGGCGCGCTGAACAGGTAGCCCTGCATCTCGGTGCAGCCGAGCATGCGCAGCATCTCGCGCTGCGGCTCGGTCTCGACGCCTTCCGCCACCGTCGTCATCGCGCGCGTGGCCGCGATGTTCACCACCGCGCGGACGATCGCCGAGGAGCCCTTGGGCTCGGTGATGTCGGTGACGAAGCTGCGGTCGATCTTGATCTTGTCGAACGGGAAGCGCTTCAGGTAGCTCAGCGACGAGTAGCCGGTGCCGAAATCGTCGAGCGCAATCCGTACCCCGATGGCGCGCAGCTGGTGCAGGATCGCAAGCGCGATCTCGTCGTCGCTGATCAGGACGGCTTCGGTGATTTCGAGCTCCAGCCGCGTTGCTGGCAGGCCGGAGGCGGCGAGCGCCCCGGTGATCTTCAGTGCCAGCGTCGGGCAGCGGAACTGGACCGGCGAGACGTTGACGGCGAGACGAATATGCGCCGGCCAGCTGGCGGCCTCGTGGCAGGCCGAACGCAGCACCCAGTCGCCGAGCTCGTTGATCAGGCCGGTATCTTCCGCGACCGGGATGAATTCCGCCGGCGAGATCATGCCGCGCTCGGGATGGCGCCAGCGCAGCAGCGCCTCGCAGCCCGACACTTCATTGGTCGCGAAGTCGACCAGCGGCTGGTAGTGGATCTCGAAGCCGCCGTCGGCCAGCGCCTGCCTGAGGTCCTGCTCCATCGTCAGCCGAGCCTTGGCGCTGGCGTGCATCGCGGGCTCGAAGAAGCGGTGGGTGCGCCGGCCGCCGGCCTTGGCGGCGTACATCGCAAGGTCGGCGTTCTTGATGAGCTGGTCGAGGTCGGTGCCGTCCTGCGGCGCCAGCGCGATGCCGATGCTGGCGTCGGTCGAGAGCTGGTGGCCGAGGCATTGATAGGGCTGGCGGATCGCCTCGTGGATCTGCGTCACGAAGTCGACGACGTCGCCGCTGCCGCCGACCCCGGTCTGGATCACGGCGAACTCGTCGCCGCCGAGCCGCGCGATCAGGTCGCCCTCCTTGAGACATTCGCGGATCCGGCCCGCCACCGTCTTCAGCAGCTCGTCGCCGACGTGATGGCCGAGCGAATCATTGATGCCCTTGAATTCGTCGATGTCGACATAGAGCAGCGCGAACCGCGCGCCACTGCCCGTCTTCCGCAGCTCATGCTCGATCTGCTCGCGGAACAGCACCCGGTTCGGCAGGTCGGTGAGCGCGTCGTAGTGCGCGAGGTGCGCGATCTTCTCGTCGGCGCGCCGCCGCTCGGTGACGTCCTCGACCACGTTGATGATGTAGCGCGGTTCGCCGGCCTGGTCGCGGATCCCGATCCGCCGCGAGGTGACGTAGCGGCGGCCCGCGGTCATGCTCTCCCAGGGATGCTCTTCGAGGAACAGGCCGCTTGCCGACTGCAGCGTCGCTTCGTCGTCCTCGGCGACCTTGTCGGCCAGCGGCTTGGGAAACAGGTCGTCCGCGGTCCTGCCGATGATGGCATCGCGCGACTGGCCGAACTGCGCCTCGGCGACGCGGTTGACCAGAAGGTAGCGGCGGTCGCGGGCGTCCTTCACCGTGATCTGCGAGGGAATATGGTCGATGATTTCGCGCAGGAACGTATAGTTGCGGTCGCGCTCCTGCTCGAGGTTCTGCCGTTCGGTGACGTCCTCGATGGTCGCAACCCAGCCGCCCTGGGCCAGCGGCTTGTTGACGATCAGGTAGGAGCGGTCGCCGTTGCAGGTCTGGATCGTCGAGGAGATCTTGCCCTGCGCGACATTGCGCATGATGTTGGAGCAGAACTGGTGGACGTCGCCGTCGTAGGAGCCGGTGTCCTTGCGGTGCTGGATCAGGTCGTAGAAATGGCAGCCGGGCTTCACCACGTCGGTCGAAAGCCCGTACATGTCGATATAGCGCTGGTTGCAGGTCACGATCCGGGCGGAGGCATCGTACAGCACGAGCCCCTGTGTCATGTTGTTAAGCGCGGTGTCGAGCCGCTGCTTTTCGTCCTCCAGCCGCCGCTGCGCCTCGCGGCTCTGGCCCTTGATCTCGCGGACGATCTGCAACAGCGTCAGCGCAATCACGAGGGCCGCGAGGGCTGCGACGAGGATCAGGAGCCGGGTCTGCTCACGCCAGTCCGCCAGCGCGGCCGAGGTCGTGTTGGTCGCGATCACCGTCAGCGGGAAGCGGGACAGCGGCGCCGCCGAGCCGAGCCGGCTCTTGTGGTCGACCGGGCTTTCCATCCGCATGGTCTGCTGGCCGCCGTGTTCGCGCACGCGCTGCAGCAAGGGCGCAGTCCTGAACCTCTTGCCGATCAGCGCATCGGCGCGCGGGTAGCGCGCGAGCAGGGTGCCGTCGA
The DNA here is from genome assembly GCF_030378205.1 of Bradyrhizobium sp. NP1. NCBI lineage: Bacteria > Pseudomonadati > Pseudomonadota > Alphaproteobacteria > Hyphomicrobiales > Nitrobacteraceae > Bradyrhizobium > Bradyrhizobium sp. NP1. The sequence goes on along the minus strand of NZ_CP127385.1, from coordinate 7,637,050 downwards.
GATGGAACAGCGAGACGGCGGCGCCCTCGCCAAGCGTGACGGAGGCGAAGAATTTCTCGTAGCTCGCGGTGTCGATGCGGCGCGTCATCACGCCGAGAAACGTCCCGCCGGCGCCGCTGAGGCGGTTGGCGATCACAGTCGTCCAGTTGTCGGTGAGATAGCTGCGCACCGCTTCCGCCGCCACCGATGGCGCGTGCGCGTCCGACTTGAAGCGCTTGTAGTAGTCGCGATCGGAAATATCCACGGTCGGCAACGGCAGCGGGCCCGACCAGTTGATCAGCTTGCCGTCGGCATCGAAGATCGCGACATCGCCCACATAGGACAGCACGCTGATCTTGGAGCGCAGCATCTCGTGGGCCGGCAGGCTCGACATCTTGTGCCTGAAGGCTTCGGCCGAGGGCAGGTTTGAAATCTGCATCTGCGCGATCAGGTCGGAGGCGATGACTTCCGAATCCTCGAACTGCTGATCGAAGTGCCGGCTCAACAGCCGCACGGTGTTTTCCAGTTCGCGCGTGGCATTGTTGAGCGCGCGCTCGCGAAACTGGTCGACGATCACGGCGGTGCCGACGACGATCGCAGCGATCAGGATGGTGCCGCAGATCGTGAGCCAAAGCACGGGATCGCGCCGGATCGAGCCGGCAATCTGCCGCGGCCCGATCGCGGTGGTCTGGGACATTCTGCCCCACAGGAAGGAAATCAGCCTATGCATTCCCCAAGCTCCGGAGGGACATGCATACGATGCATAGATGGCAGCGCGGTTAGGAAAACCGGTTACTTGAATCTTAACGGCGCGTTGGTTTTTTGAAGCGATTTGCCGCGGCCAGGGCCGGCCGTGCCGCGTTCAGCGCCGATAGCGCTCGGCGCGCGTATTGAAGTTGCGGCTCTGCTCGCGTGGCCGGCTCGTCATCCCGGCACGTTGCTCGCTCGTCGCAGGCGCGGCGGTGCGCAATTCATCGAGGAAGATCGGGCGCGAGAAATAGTAGCCCTGGGCATAGCGGATCCTGGTCGCGGCCTGCAGATAGGCAAGCTCCTCGAAGCTTTCCAGCCCCTCCGCGATCACGGTCATGCCGAGCGCCTCGCTCAGGGACTCGATTGCGCGCAGGATGCCCTGGCTGCGCGGGCGCTTGTGAATGTCGGTAATGAAGGAGCGGTCGATCTTGATCTCGTCCGCGGTGATGTCGGCGAGCGCAGAGAGCGAGGAATAGCCGATGCCGAAATCGTCGATCGAGATGCCGACGCCGAGCTTGCGGAACAGCGGCAGGATGTCGGCCCGGAAATGCGACGTGGTGACGAAGGCATCTTCCGTCACCTCGACCATGAAGCGCCTCGGAAAGCCGGTGGCTTCCAGCGCGCGAGCGAAGCGATGCATGAACGCGGCGTTGACCGCCTGCTTGGCGGCGACGTTGATGCTGATGGTGACGTCGTGACCGAACGCCTCGTTGATGCGGTCGATCGACTTGACGATCTCGGCAAGCACAAGGAAGGTCAGCTCGTCGATCAGGCCGAGTTCGACTGCAAGGTTGACGAAGGTGCCGGGCGCCTGAATGACGCCCTGGTCGTCGCGCAGGCGCACCAAGGCCTCGATGCCCCGGACCGCCTTGGTGCGGATATCGACCTTGGGCTGGAAAGCGCAGCAGAATCGCTTGTCCAGAATGGCGTGCCGCAGCGACTGCTCGACCTTCATCCGGGCCTGGGCTTCGCGCTCCATGCCGGTATTGAAGAAGGCGACCGCGCTCTTGCCTTCGCTCTTGACGCGGTACATCGCGATGTCGGCGTTCTGGCATAGCGCGGCGTAGCTCGTGCCGTGATCGGGATAGAGGCTGATGCCGATCGAGGCGGATGCGAAAATCTCCGAGCCGTCGATGAAGAACGGCACTTTCAGCCGCTCCAGCGTCGTACGGATGAAGTCGGCCACTTCATGCTCGCTCTGCACCGGGCTCAACAGCAGCAGGAATTCGTCGCCGGAGATGCGCGACAGCATGTCGGTCTCGCGCAGATCACGGTCGAGGCGCCGTGCGACCTGGACCAGCAGCGCATCGCCGATGCCATGGCCGTAATAGTCGTTGATGTGCTTGAAGCTGTCGATGTCGAGAAAGGCCAGCGCGAACCGCTCGCCGCCGCTGTGAAGCAGGCCGTTGACGCGATGCTCGATCACGCGCCGGGTCGGCAGGTCGGTCAGCTCGTCGTAATAGGCCGAGCGAAACAGCTGGTCCTCGAAGGCCTTCTGCTCGCTGATGTCGGTGGACGCCGAAAGCAGCAGGCTGCGCTCGCCAATGCGCACCGGCCGGTGCGCGGTGAGCAGCACCTGCCTGGCGGCGCCGGCGCCGACGCATTCCTCGGCGACCGCGTCGCGGCCCGCGCGCAGCAGCTGGACGCCGTTCTCGCGGCGCGGCCCGAGCTGTTCGGCAAGCGGCGCCGCCGGTCCGCTGCCGCCGATCCCGAGCTGAGTCGCGGCGGCGTCGTTCACCAGCAGGAAATTGCCGTCCTCGTCCTGGACCGTGACGCCGGCGGGCAACATCCTGAGGACGTCCCGCAGCATATCGAGCTCGGTTTCCGCCGCGCGCTCGCGCTCGTCGTCGGTTACGGCGATCTCAAGGTCATGGGGAGGGCGGCTTTGCATGGCCGCCGAATGTGATGAGTTCCTTCTTAGTTTTGGTTAAGCGGACCTGAGAAACCGGCCGCGGCCGCGACATTATTCCAGCGCCGCCAGGGTGGTTGCGAGACGTCACTAACAGAACGTCAACGCTACGGCATGATCCGGAAAAGTGGATACCGGTTTTCCCTCGCGACCAACGCAAAAACGCGTTTGCGCGGAGATCATGCTCAAAGCCATCGCGCTTTGGCGCGCGCCTCAGCTCGCGGGAAGCCGGCACTGCATGGTGCAGTGGACGCCGCTCCTCAGGAACGAGACCTCGGTCTTGCCGTCGAAGGCGAGCAGCGCGGCGCGCAACAGCTTGGTGCCGAAGCCGGCGGCGCCGACCGCCTCGACCGGAGGTCCCTCGGTTTCGTCCCAGGTGACCACGAGGCGGTCATCCGACACCGTCCATGATACCTGCAACAGCCCGCGCGCGGAGGAGAACGCGCCGTATTTCCCGGCGTTGGTGGCAAGCTCGTGGAACACGAGCGCCAGGCTGACCGCGAGCTTGTCGGGCAGGAACAGCGGATTGCCGTTCAATGTGAAGCGGACATGACCATAGGGGCCGAGCTCGGAAAGCAGGAGATCGCGGATGTCGCAGCCACGCCCGTCGACGCGCGCAATCAGGTCGTCGGTGGCCGACAATGCCCGCAGCCGGTGATCAATCGCGGACCAGGCCTGCGGCTGGTCTGACAGCACCTGATGCAGTACCGCATGAACCGAGGACATCTTGTTCTTCAGCCGGTGCTGGAGCTCGTCGACCAGGAGCTTGCGGTAGCCTTCCTCCTGGATCAGGCGCCGCGATACCTCGCGCTGCTGGGTGACCATGGACCGGTAGTGATTCACCCCCCAGATGGTGAGGCCGCTGACCACCCAGTAGATCGCAAGCAGCGCGAAGCGGGCCGGATCGGGCGTGGAGTCGCTGAAATTGACGAAGACCCCGAGCAGGCCGCTGGCGAGCGCCGTCAGGATACCGATGCGCATACCCGCGACCGCGGTGGCGAAGAACACCGCCGGCAAATACGGCGTGAAGAACACGTCCGGCCGGATCTGCGCGAGGCCGAAGCGCGCCAGCGTCGCGAGCGCAAGGCAGCCCGCCCCGAATACGACGCTGAACAGCAGGGATGGCTGTGCCGTGCCCTGCCAGCCGCGCCAGAATTCGTCGATCAATTTTTTCATCGGTACTGTCACTCGGCGTGATCGGCGAATCCAACGGGTGCCTTGGGAGAAAATAGGCAATTCGGATGCGCAAGCATAGCTTGCGTTGCGATCCGCGGCGGCGATACTCGGCCAAGGGAACCGGCTATCGTCAGCGCTGAGAGAGGAAACCGACATGGGACGGCTCGACGGCAAGGTCGCAGTGATCACGGGTGCCACCAGCGGCATCGGGTTGCGTACGGCGGAAGTGTTCGTGGCGGAGGGCGCCCGGATCGTGGTCGCCGGCCGCCGCGCTGCGGAAGGCGAGGCGCTCGCGAAACGGCTCGGCGCCGCATGCCTGTTCCGCCAGACCGACGTCACGGTGGAGGAGCAGATGCAGGCGTTGATCGGCGTTGCCGTGGAACGGTTCGGCCGCATCGACTGCCTGTTCAACAACGCCGGCGGCCCGGCGCAGACCGGCGGCATCGAGGGGCTCGATGCCGCGCGCTTCGATGCGGCCATGGCGACGCTGGTCAAGAGCGTCATGCTCGGCATGAAGCATGCGGCGCCGCACATGAAGAAGCAGGGCTCCGGCAGCATCATCAACAATGGCAGCATCGCCGGCCGGCTCGCCGGTTTCTCCTCGTCGGTCGTCTACGGCGCGGCCAAGGCCGCCGTCATCCATCTCACCCGCTGCGTGGCGATGGAGCTCGGCGAATCCGGTGTGCGCGTCAATTCGATCTCGCCCGGTGCGATCGCGACCGGCATCTTCGGCAAGGCGCTCGGCCTCTCGGTCGACGCGGCGGAAAAGACGCCAGACGTGATGCGCGAGGTCTACAAGACCGCGCAGCCGATTCCGCGTGCCGGCGTGCCCGACGACATCGCGTATGCCGCCGTGTTCCTCGCCAGCGACGAGTCGACCTTCATCAACGGTCATGACCTCGTCGTCGACGGCGCCATCACCGGCGGTCGCAACTGGACCCAGCAGCAGCAGGGCTATGTCGCGCTGCGCAAGATGTTCAATGACAAGGCGGGATAGTGCGGGGAGACACGCTTATGCATGCAGCGTCACTACGGCCAGCCGCGGGCGGCCTGCCGATCTGTCTTGCGGCGCTGGCCGGTCTGGCCTGCGCCTTCGCGATCGGGAGCACCATCCCCGTCACGATGGACGCGATCGCCACGGTCGTGGCGCCGCTATGCGCGAGCGCCGAAGGCTCGCCGCTCGACAAGGTCGAGCCGATCGCCTCCTATTCGCTGCCCAACGTTCCCGGCAAGCGCGTCACCATCGTGCGCGTGTTTTATGGTCCGGGCGGCTTCACCCGCGCACATCGGCATGCCGGCTCGGTGACCGCCACCATCACCAAAGGTGAGATCCGCTCGCAGCTCGGCGGCGGCCCGCTGGAAACGTTCACGGTCGGGCAGGCGTTCTTCGAGCCACCGGGATCGACGCATCTGGTCTCGGCCAATGCCAGCAACACCGAACCGGCGGAGCTGATCGCGGTGTTCGTCGCCGACGAGGGCGCGCAGCTCACGACATTCATCGACTAGAAGTCGTCTCGAGTAGAGCGCCGCCGCTGTTGCGACTTGTCATGCGCGGGCTTGACCCGCGCATCCATTGGATTGCCGGGTCGAGCCCCGCAATGACGAAGTGCGCGGCCGTCACACCGGTTGCAGCGTCACGCGCAGGCCGTCGCGCGGCTTCGGGATCGGCCACATCTGCCATTCCGGCTTGTAGCCGGGCTCCATCGTGACGCGCAGATTCTGCAGGAAGTGCCGGGCAAAGCACTTCGCCTGCATGTAGGCGAAGTGCAGCCCCAGGCACATATGCGCGCCGCCGCCGAACGGCACATAGGCGAAGCGATGGCGGTTGCGCTGTGCTTCCTCGGTGAAGCGGGTCGGGTCGAAGGTCTCGGGATCGGACCAGATCTCCGGCATGTGGTGGGTGAACAGCGGGTTGACGCCGACCATGGTGCCGGCCGGCACCGCAAAACCCTTGAAGGTGAAATCGCGGATCGCCCGGCGCGGGATCGAGGGCACCGGCGGCTTCATCCGCATCGCCTCCTTGAAGGCCATTTCGGAGACCGGCATGGCCTCGAGGTGATCGAGCGTCGTCGGCTGGTCCGGCGCGATACCGAGCGCGCCGACCTCGTCACGCAGCTTGTCCTGCCACGCCGGGTGGGCGGCCAGCGCCGCGACGAACGAGGTCAGCGATGAGGTCAGCGTGTCATGCGCCGCCATCATCAAAAAGCTCATGTGATCGACGATGTCCTGGGTCGACAGCAGCGCGCCATCCTCATGGGTGGCGCGGCAGAGTTGCGAGAACAGGTCGTCGCCGCCCTTGGCGCGGCGGATCGGAATCTGCTCGGAGAAATAGGCGACAATGCGCTGGCGGCCCTTGACGCCGCGCGCCATCTGGGTGCCGGGCAGCGGCCTGCGCACCACCGCCACGGACGCCGCGACCATGTCGACGAAGGCGCGCGTGATCTCGTCCACCTCCGGGCCGATGTCGGCGCCGAGGAACGAGGTCGCGGCGAGATCGAGGGTGAGCTGCTTCATCGCGGGATAGAACAGCATCGGTCCGGGTGAAGCCTTCCACTGCGCCACGCGCGCCGCAATGCCCTTGTCGAGCTCGGCCAGATAGGACTTCATCGGTCCCGACTTGAACGCGACCGAGAGCGCGCGGCGGTGCAGGCGGTGCTCCTCGAAATCGAGCAGCATCAGCCCGCGCGGGAACAGGAGCCCGAGGATACGGCCCCAGCCATGGGTCGAGGAGAACTGCTTTGCCTGGTCGAACAGCACGAGCTCGTTGGCGTCGGGCCCGAGCAGCACCAGGCTGGTCTCGCCGAACAGATGGCTGCGATAGACCAGGCCATATTTCGCCGCATGCCGCTCGATATGTCCCTTGGGGTCGGCGAGCACCGACAGCGTCTGGCCGATCACGGGCCAGCCCTCGTCGCCGGGAATATGGGTCAGCGAGTTGCGCTTGGGCGGCGTGAAGCTGATCGCTGGCGAGGCTATCGTTTGCGTCGACATGACAAGGGCTCCGGCTGGTTACCGAATAATTGCGTCGAACCGCGACTTTCCTGGGGCTGGCGGGCCCGCGGCCGATCTTCCTGTCTAGGGTCTATCCCTAAATAACCCCTTGCCGGTGATCCGCAAAGGTCGGCCCAATGCAATGATTCCGTGCGCCGGCGACAAGGCCGGCCGTCGCGGGATGCCTTATGCCTTTCGCTTCGCGGCTTCCTTCTGCAAATCCGGCGCGTTGACGGCGGGAATGGCGACGCGGCCGGGGCCGGTATGGGCCAGCGCCGCGGCCGCCTTCTCGTTCTCCAGGATCTTGGACATCACCGCCTGTCCTGCGCGCTCGAAGATCGCGCGGTTCTCGATCACGAACTTCTGCGACTTGCGCAAGGGCTCGATGAAGCCGTTGATTTCGGGGATGACGTAGCGCGCGACCATGTCCCAGCTCCGGCGCGTGTTCTCGGGGTTGGCCCAGTCGTGGACAAAGCCGATGATGGCGCCGACGCCGCCGGAAACCTGCATCAGGTTCTTGATGGTCTTGACGAGGTCGTCGGGCGTGCCGATCGTGGAAGCGGCGGCAGGCCCGCCGGCGGTCTTCTCGATCGCGTCCTCCGGCGACTTGAACGGCTCGAGCCCGGGCCGCATCAAGGTGCCGACATTATATTCGTTGTGCCAGCGCATCAGGCCGGCGCCCGCCTCGCGATAGGCCTGCTCGCGCGTCTCGGCGATGTGCCAGGACAGCAGCACGCGCCAGTCGGCGCGGCTGACCGTGGTGCCGTGCTTCTTCGCGGCGTCCTCGGCGAATTCCCATTGCTGCGGCAGCGCCATCAACCCCTGCGTCGACATCGAGCCGAGCGAGATGATGCCGATGCCGTATTTGCCGGCGAGCGTCATGCCGGAGGGCGAGATCTGTGAGGCCACCACGAACGGCATGTCCTCCTGCAGCGGCAGGATCTGCAGCGCGGCGTCGTTCATCACGAACCAGTCGCTCTTCGCGGTGACGCGCTCGCCCTTGAACAGGCGGCGGATGATCGCGATCGCCTCGTCCTGGCGGTCGCGCTGCGTCATCGGATCGATGCCGAGCGTGTGCGCGTCGGAGGCGAGCGCGCCCGGACCCGAGCCGAAGATGGCCCGCCCGCCGGTCATGTGATCGAGCTGTACCATGCGCTGGGCGACGTTGAAGGGATGGTGATAGGGCAGCGAGATCACGCCGGTGCCGAGCCGGATGCGCTTGGTGCGCTCGCCGGCCGCCGCGAGAAACATTTCCGGCGAGGCGATCATCTCCCAGCCGCTCGAATGGTGCTCGCCGCACCAGAACTCGTCATAGCCGAGATCGTCGAGCTGTTGCACGAAATCGAGGTCGCGGCGGAATTGCAGCGTCGGATGCTCGCCGATCGGGTGATGCGGGGCGAGGAAGGCTCCGAATTTCAGGCGCGCCATCTGTTTCCTCCGGACGGAATTCTGCTTTTTTGAAAGCTCGCGCTGCGAGGCTACGGGCAGACGGCGGCTCACGCAATCGGCAGGCGCTAAGGGCCGCCATGCAGTCCGATGGACCGTCGGGTGGGGACCCTGGGCCGGCCGGTTCGAGCCGCCAAAAGTCATGGAAATCCGGTGTTGTTTGGCCGCCGTTCAGTCTAAAAGGCGGTCCGCGATCACCAGGCCGCCGGGAAACGGCACCGCCGATCGCCTGCCAAGGCAGCACCGAAGTCGTCCAGAGGCCGTGATGAACCAGTCGCCGTCAGTTGTTCCCCTGCAATTCTCCAATGCCCGGAAACGGCAATTGGTCGAGGAGATCGAGGCCGGCCTCGACGAGCAGGAGAGCTGGCGCAAGTTCAACGCCGCCTATCATGAGGACGATTTCAAGTTCATGCGCTTCCTGATCCCGCCGGGCAAGCGGGTGCTGGAGCTCGGCTGCGGCACCGGCGAGCTGCTGGCCGCGCTCGAGCCTGCGGTCGGCGTCGGCGTCGACTTCAGCGCGAAAAGCCTTGCGCTGGCCAAGGCACGTCATCCGGGCCTCAGCTTCGTGCTCGGCGACGTCGAGGACCCTGTGACGCTCGCGTCGCTCGAAGGTCCGTTCGACTACATCGTGATCGCCGACACCATAGGCATGCTCGACGACATCGACGGCACGCTTCGCCTGGTCCACCATCTGTGCGCGCCGTCGACCCGGATCATCATCTCCTACTACTCGCATCTGTGGGAGCCGGTGCTGAGGCTCGCGGAGGCGATCGGCCTGCGGCGCAAGCAGCCGACCATCAACTACATCGCCACCACCGATTTCCTCAATTTGATGGACCTCGCCGATTTCGAGATGATCAGCCGGGAGCAGCGGCAATTGCTGCCGCAGCGCTGGCTCGGCCTCGGTCCGCTGATCAACCGCTTCATCGCACCCTTGCCCGGCATCCGCAAGCTATGCCTGCGCACCTACCTGGTCGGCCGTCCCGTGCGGCAGTTCACCGAGCGCCAGTTCTCGGCGAGCATCGTGATCCCCTGCCGCAACGAGCGCGGCAATGTCGAGAACGCGATCCGGCGTATGCCGCGCTTCGGCAGCCAGCAGGAAATCCTGTTCGTCGAGGGCAATTCCAGCGACGGCACCTTCGCCGAATGCGAGCGCGTGCGCGACGCCTACAAGGGCGAATGGGACATCAAGGTCTTCAAGCAGGAGGGCAAGGGCAAGGGCGATGCGGTCCGCAAGGGCTTTGCCGAGGCGAGCGGCGACGTGCTGATGATCCTCGACGCCGACCTCACCATGCCGCCGGAGGCGCTGCCGAAATTCCACGCCATTATCGAGAGCGGCAAGGCGGAGTTCGTCAACGGCACGCGGCTGGTCTATCCGATGGAAAGCGAGGCGATGCGGCCGCTGAACTTCGTCGCCAACCGCTTCTTCGCCTATCTCTTCACCTATCTCGTCAACACCCGCCTTACCGACACGCTGTGCGGCACAAAAGTGCTGCTGCGCAACGATTACGAGGTGCTGGCGCGCGAGCGCACCTATTTCGGCAATTTCGATCCGTTCGGCGACTTCGACCTGATCTTCGGCGCGGCCAAGCAGAACCTGAAGATCATCGAGACGCCGATCCACTACAAGGCGCGAACCTTCGGCGAGACCCAGATCTCGCGCTTCCGCGACGGCTGGCTGCTCTTGAAGATGGTCTGGTTCGCCTATCGCAAGCTGAAGGCGATCTGACCGCGGCGGATTGCTGCGGCGCTGGCCGTTCCGCGAACACGCGGCGCTTACCTCCGAGGTAATCGCGCCGGTGACGGCCGGCTGCCATATCGGAGGCAGCGCAAAAGATCGGGCCCGTTTTCCCATGCATCAGATGGTTTCGGCCGGCGTCGACACCTCGCGCCGGTGGTGGGTGCTCGCGATCGTGGTCGCGGCGCAATTCATGTTCGGCGTCGATGCCTTCATCGTCAACGTCGCGATCCCCACCATCGCAGCCGAGCTGCACGCGAGCTCCGCGCAGATCGAAGCGGTGATCGCGGTCTACCTGGTCGCCTATGCAACCCTCATCGTCAGCGGCGGCCGGCTCGGCGATATCCACGGCACGCGGCGCGTCTTCATCGCCGGCGTGCTCGGCTTCACCCTGACCTCGCTGTGGTGCGGCCTCGCGCGATCGGGGCCCGAGCTGATCGCGGCGCGGCTGGCGCAGGGCGCAACGGCAGCGCTGATGGTGCCGCAGGTGCTCGCGACGCTGCATCTCCTGTTTGCCGACGAGGCGCGGGGCCGCGCCTTCGGCATCTATGGCATAGTTCTTGGGCTGGCCGGCGCCGCCGGCTTCCTGCTCGGCGGCGTGCTGGTGACGCTCGATCTGTTCGGCCTTGGCTGGCGCGCGGTGTTCTTCGTCAACGTGCCTGCGGGCCTGGCGATCGCGGCCGCCGCCTGGTGGATCATGCCGCAGGTCGCCCGCCGTCCGGGAACCCGGCTCGATCTCGCCGGCGCGGTGGTCCTGTTCATTGGCCTGTCAGGCGTGATCGGACCGCTGCTGTTCGGTCACGATCTGCAATGGGCGCCCTGGCTGTGGCTGGTGATCGCAATGGGGATAGCGGTCATCGCCGGATTCCTGCGGCTGGAGCGGCGCGTGGCGCGCGCCGGCGGCATGCCGCTGATCGATCTCGCGCTGCTGGCAGACCGGCATTTCATGCGCGGGCTCATCGCTGCGTTCTGCTTCTTCTTCGCCAACCTGTCGTTCTACCTCGTCATGACGTTGTTCATGCAGCGGGCGCTGAAAATCCCGCCGCTCGATGCCGGCCTTGTCTTCGTGCCGCTGGCGTTGACCTTTGTCGTGGCGTCGCGGCACAGCGGCGCGCGGGCGAGGCATCGCGGCACGCTGGTGCTGGTCGAAGGCTGCGCCGTGCAGATCCTGGGCTTGGCCGCGCTGGTCGCCACCATCGCGGCAACGACGACGCCTCCCGCGTGGCTGCTCGCCGCGGTGCTCACCATCTTCGGTTACGGGCAAGGGCTGGTGATGGCGCCGTTGTCGAGCGCGGTGCTTTCGACAGTGAAGCCGGCCAGTGCAGGAGCGGGCTCCGGTCTCTATGGCACCACGGTACAGATTGCCAACGCAGCAGGCGTTGCGGCGATAGGGGCTATATTTTTTGCAGTCCAGGCCGCGCAGTCAGCGCAGCACGCAATGTTTGCAGCCTCTGGCCTGTTTGCATTGTCGATTATTGCGAGCGTCGCATTTCTGTCGTGGATGCGGCGCGGTGATGCCAAATAACCGCACTTGTCGGACATTCCTGGGGATTGACAGCGCACGGTCTTTTTATTTTGCGCTGCAACAACTATCTGTTCTTGATGGGGTTGGAACTGCGTCGTCAAGGAGCGGGTATTGTCCCTCGCCAAGAATGTCGAGTTTTTGCGCCGCCTGCCGAAGCTGAGCCCGATCGGCTTCGCCGGCCCGCTGCGCGCGCGTGAGCGCGGCCCGCGCAGCCCGCTGGTCGAGGTCACCGGATTCGGCACCAATCCCGGCGCGCTGAAGATGTTCACCTACGTGCCAAGCACCGCGCCGCATCGGCCGGCGCTGGTCGTGGTGCTGCATGGCTGCGGCCAGACCGCTTCCGGTTACGATCTCGGCGCCGGCTGGTCGACGCTCGCGAAGCGCTACGGCTTTGCGCTGCTCCTGCCGGAGCAGCAGGTGATCAACAATGCCGGCACCTGCTTCAACTGGTTCAGTCCGGAGGATGTCGCGCGCGATGCAGGCGAGGCCTGCTCGATCCGGCAGATGATCGCGCGCATGGTCGCCGATCACGGCATCAGCCGCCGCCGCGTCTACGTGACCGGACTTTCCGCCGGCGGCGCGATGACCATGGCGATGCTCGCGACCTATCCGGAAGTGTTCGCCGGCGGCGCCGTCATCGCGGGCCTGCCGTTTGGCATTGCCGGCAACATGCGCGAAGCGCTGCAGGGCATGATGCAGTCCTCGCCGCGCCCGGCGCCGGAACTCGGCGATCTCGTGCGCAACGTCTCGCGTTACCGCGGGCCGTGGCCGAAGCTGTCGGTCTGGCACGGCAGCGCCGACCGCACCGTTCACCCCGGCAATGCCGACGAGATCGTCAAGCAATGGCTCGATCTGCACCACCTGCCGCCTGCGCCGATGGCGGAAGGCACGGTGGACGGCTATCCGCGTCAGGTCTGGTGGAATTCCGACGGCGAGACCCTGGTCGAGTCCTACACCATCACCGACATGGCGCATGGCACGCCGCTCGGGGTCGCCGAGAGCGACGAGCGATACGGCATCAGCGGCGCGTTCATGATCGAAGCCGGCATCTCCTCGTCCTATCACATCGCGAAATTCTTCGGCCTCACCGAACGGGTGCGCCAGCCCAAGGCGGCGTCCGCGAGCGCAAAGCTCATTCCGGCAGTCTCGCCGCTCACGGCGGCGAGGGTCGAGCCGGCGAAGGTGTTGCCGCTGACGCCGGCCGATCAACGGCCGAAGCCGCAACCCGCAAAAGCCGAGGCGTCCAAGCCGAAGGCCGCGAAGCCGGAATCGACCAGGCTGGAGTCTGCCAACTCACATTCCGCCAACTCACATTCCGCCGAGGCGCACTCGGCCGGACCGGAATCGGCAAAGCCGCAAGCGGCCAAGTGGCGCAAGATCGACGTCGGCGCGGTGATCGCCCGCGCGCTCAGCGCGGCGGGCCTGCTCAAGTAGTCCCGGGCTGGACGTTATAGGTCGCCGGTGATGAACGGGTTGGTGCGCCGTTCCTGGCCGATGCTGGAGCCCGCGCCGTGGCCGCAGATGAAGCCGACATCGTCGCCGAGCGGCAACAGCTTTTCCTTGATCGACTTGATCAGCGTGGCATGGCTGCCGCCGGGCAGGTCGGTGCGGCCGACCGAGCCGTTGAACAGGACGTCGCCGACATGGGCGAAGCGCAGCTCCTTGTTGAAGAACACGACGCTGCCCGGCGAATGGCCGGGGCAATGCAGGATGTCGAAGGTCAATTCGCCGATCGAGACCTGATCGCCTTCCTCGAGCCAGCGGTCGGGTGCGAAGTTGCGCACGCCCGACATGCCGAAGCGCGCGCCGCTTTCGACGACATTGTCGAGCAGGAACTTGTCGGCGACATGCGGGCCCTCGATCGGCACTTTCAGCGCGTCGCGCAAGTCCGCGGCGCCGCCGACATGATCGATATGGCCGTGGGTCAGCCAGATCTTTTCCACCGTGACGCCGGTCTGCTTGATGGCCGCCTCGATCTTCGCCACGTCGCCGCCCGGGTCGATCACGACAGCCTTCTTGGAGGGCTCGTGCCAGATGATGGTGCAGTTCTGCTCGAACGGCGTCACGGGAACGATGATCGCGCCGGCTTTCGCCTGGGTTTCGGCTTCCTGGGTCATTGAGATCCAATCTGTTGATCTGCGAAATGTGGCGCGCGGGTGCGCCGGATCAAGGTTTTTCCTTAAGATCCCTGGCTTTTTTGGTTCCGCGTACGGCCAGCCGCTGCAGCGCGACCACCTCCCGCATCCATTGCCGCTTGGGTCTGGCCGGAAAGCCGCCCCAGACGGCGCCGGCCGGCACGTCTTCATAGACGGTCGACCGCGACGCCAGCATCGCGCCCTTGCCGACGGTGACGTGGGGAATGATGCCGGTGCGCGGACCGAGTACGGCGAAATCCCCGATCGTCACGCTGCCGCTCAGGCCCGATTGCGCGACGATGATGCAGTGGCGGCCGACCACGCAATTATGTCCGATCTGGCAGAGATTATCGATCTTGGTGCCTTCGCCGATCACGGTGTCGCGCATGCCGCCGCGATCGATCCGCGTGCCCGAGCCGATCTCGACGTCGTCGTGAAGGACGGCGCTGCCGACCTGCGGCACCTTGACGTGGCCTTCGCCGCCCGAAACATAGCCGAAGCCGTCCTGCCCGATATGGCAGCCGGGATGGATCACGACGCGGTCGCCGAGAAGGCTGTGGGTGATCGTGCAGTTGGCGCCGATCGCGCAATCGCGGCCGATCCTCACATTCGCACCGATCACGGCATGGGCGCCGATCAGGCTGCCGGGGCCGATCTCGACCGAAGGGCCGATCACCGCGAACGGATCGACGGTGACGTCAGATGCGAGCCGCGCCGTGGGATGGATCGCCGCGTTGGCGGCAACGCCGCTGGTGCCGAACACGGACGCCGGACGCAACGCGCCGCGGTAGAATTGCCGCGCGACCATGACGAAGGCGTCATAGGGCTTCTTCACCCGCAGTACCGTCAAGCCTTGCGGCGCCTGCCGTGCGAAACGATCGCTGGTCAAGATGGCGCCGGCACGGGTGGCGCCGAGCGCGCGGGCGAAACGGGCGTCTTGAACGAAGGTGAGGTCGTTGCCATCCGCGCAGTCGATCGGGGCGATGCTGGTGAGGTGGCGCGATAAATCTGCGCCCTCGCACGGTTCGGCGCCAGTCAGCGAGACGATCTCTGCCACACTCAGCCCTGTGGGGCCCGAAAAAAAACTGAACTCGGTCACAGCTTGCCCCCAGGGAAACCCACGCTAGCCCGTTCCGATGACATTCCCAAGCCGAAAAGGGAGGGGATGCAGGCTCCGCCCCCGAAAAGGTCGTCACCCGATGATCATGAACCTTATCCGTCGTGCCGCGTTGCTTCGCGGGCGAGCGGCGCAAGGGGTGGTTGTTTTCGAATGGATCGCAGCGACGGCGAATGGTGGCGGCATGGGGTCTTCTACCAGATCTATCCCCGCTCGTTTCAGGACACCAGCGCGGATGGCATCGGCGACATCAGGGGCATCATCGAGCGGCTGCCTTACCTGAAGGCGCTCGGCATCGACGCGATCTGGCTGTCCCCGATCTTTCCCTCGCCGATGGCCGATTTCGGCTACGACATCTCAGACTACACCGGCATCGACCCCGTGTTCGGCACGATGGCGGATTTCGACGCGCTGATCGAGGCCGCGCATGACCTGGGCTTGCGGCTGATCCTCGATCTCGTGCCCAACCACACCTCCGATCAGCACCCCTGGTTCATCGAGAGCCGCTCTTCGCGCGACAATCCGAAGCGCGACTGGTACATCTGGCGCGACGGCAAGGCCGATGGCGTGCCGCCCAACAACTGGCTGTCCGAATTCGGCGGCAGTGCCTGGGCCTATGACGAGGCGAGCGGCCAATACTACTACCACGCCTTTCTCAGGGAACAGCCGGACCTCAATTGGCGCAATCCCGAGGTCCGCGAGGCGATCTACGAGGTGATGCGGTTCTGGCTTGGCAAGGGCGTCGACGGCTTTCGCGTCGACGTGATCTGGCATCTGATCAAGGACGCGGAGTTTCGCGACAACCCGCCCAATCCTCACTATGTCGAGGGTCGGCCGCCGCACGAAAAGATCCTGACGCAATATTCCACCGACCAGCCCGAGGTGCACGAGGTGATCGTCGAGATGCGGCGCGTCACCGACGCGTTCGACGCGCGCGTCCTGATCGGGGAAATCTATCTGCCGCTGCACCGCCTCGTCGCCTATTACGGCAACGATCTTTCGGGCGCGCAGATGCCGTTCAATTTCGCGCTGCTGCAGACGCTGTGGAGCGCGCGTTCGATCGAGAGGATCATCGCCGACTACGAGAAGGCGCTGCCGGAGCGGGCCTGGCCGAACTGGGTCCTCGGCAACCATGACCGGCCGCGGGTGGCAAGCCGCGTCGGGCAGCCGCAGGCGCGCGTCGCCGCCATGCTGCTGCTCACGCTGCGCGGCACGCCGACGCTCTACTATGGTGACGAGATCGGCATGCGTCAGGTCGCGATCGCGCCGGAACAGGTTCGCGATCCCTTCGAGAAGAACGTGCCGGGCATCGGCGTCGGCCGTGACGGTTGTCGCACGCCGATGCAGTGGGATGCCACCGCGCATGCCGGCTTTTCGCAGGCCGCGCCGTGGCTGCCGCTCGCCGACGATTTCCGGCAGGACAACGTCGCCAATCTCGAGGCGGATTCGGGCTCGATCCTCAACCTCTACAAGGCGCTGATCGCGTTGCGCAGGAGCCTGCCGCAACTCGTGGGTGGCGCCTATGAGGCGGTCGCGGCGCAGGGCGACATTATGCTCTACCGCCGGAGCGGCGGCGGAAAGCCGATCGTCATCGCGCTCAACCTCGGCGCGGAGCCGGCGTCGGTGACCTCGAGCGCGATCGGCTTCGGCAACGAGATCCTGCTCTCGACCTTCCTTGACCGGACGGGCGAGCGCGTGGAGGGCGTGCTGGACCTGCGCGGCAACGAGGGTGTCATGATGATGATGGCGCCCGATCAGGCCGGATGAGAACCCTTGCGACCGCCGCCGACCTCGATATCGCTGCGTTTGAGGAGATAATCGAGGCCGCCGGCGCGGTACCATCGGTAGCCATAGGGCTCGATCACGATGCGGTGGCGGCCGCGCTTGTCCGCGTGGCTGTGGTCTTCGGCGAGCAGGTTGACCAGCATCTTGCCGGCGTCGCGCGGAAGTCCGGTTGCGAACGCGATCTCGCGCGGCTTCTCGTCGAGATTGTGGACGAAGAGCACGGAATTGTTGCGCCAGTCGTAGCGCATGACGAAGACGGCCGGATCGCTCGTTTCGATGATCTGGAAATCACCCCAGCCGATCTCGGGGACTTCCTTGCGCATCCGGACGATGCGCTCGGTCCAGTTCAGCATGGAGTCGGGATCGCGGCGCTGCTTGGCGGCGTTGACATGCTCGTAGCCGTAGGGGCCCTTGTCGATGAGCGGCGTGCAGGGCTTGTTGCTTTCGCTGAAGCCGGCATTCGGCTCGGTGGACCATTGCATCGGCGTCCGCGCGCAGTTGCGCTCGGGCAAATCGAGATTGTCGCCCATCGCGAGCTCGTCGCCATAGCGAAACACGGGCGTTCCGGGCAGCGTGCACATCAGGCTGTAGGCAAGCTCGATCCGGCGGCGGTCGCCGCCCAGCATCGGCGCAAGGCGCCGGCGGATGCCGCGGCCATAGAGCTGCATGGACTTGTCGGGGCCGAAGGCCTTGAACACCACCTCGCGCTGCGCCTTGGTCAAGCGGCCGAGATCGAGCTCGTCATGGTTGCGCAGGAATTGGCCCCATTGCGCGGTCGCGGGCCGCGGCTTGGTGGCTGCGAGCGCCTTCGCCAGGGGCCGGCCGTCGGCGGAAGCCAGCGCGTAGAACAAATGCTGGTTGACCTGGAAATTGAACATCATGTGCATGCGGTCGCCGTCATCGCCGAAATATTCCATGTCGGTCTTCGGCAGCACATTGGCCTCGGCCAGCACGATGGCGTCGCCCTCGCGCCATTGCAGGAATTCGCGGAAGGCGCGCAGCATGTCGTACTGCTCGATCGGCTTCTTGACCTTCGGTCCCTTGGTCGCGATCACGAAGGGCACCGCATCCATGCGAAAGCCGGAGACGCCGAGCTGGAGCCAGAAGCCCATGATCTTGAGGATCTCCGCCTGCACCAGCGGATTGGACGTGTTGAGGTCCGGCTGGAAATCATAGAAGCGGTGGAAGTACCAGGCGCCGGCCTCCTTGTCGTGGCTCCAGGTCGATTTCTGCACGCCGGGAAACACCATGCCGGTGCCCGCGTTCGCCGGGCGCTTGTCGGCCCAGACATACCAGTTGCGATGGGGCGAATTCTTCGCGCTGCGCGCGCTCTTGAACCAGGCGTGCTGGTCGGAGGTGTGGTTGACCACAAGATCAATGATCACGCGGATGCCGCGCTGCTTGCAGCCGTGGGTGAATTCGACGAAGTCGCCGAGCGTGCCGTAGCGGGGATCGACGCCGTAGTAGTCGGAGATGTCGTAGCCGTCGTCGCGCCCGGGCGAGGGCTGGAACGGCATCAGCCAGATCGCCGTGATCCCGAGCCCATGCAGGTAGTCGAGGCGACGCAGCAGGCCCTTGAAATCGCCGACCCCGTCGCCATTGGCGTCCATATAGGTGCCAACGGAAAGGCAGTAGAAGATTGCGTTCTTGTACCAGAGGTCGTCGATCATGCGTGGATCTCGCGGCGGCCAGCGGAATAAGCCACGAGAGCGGCGGCGGTTCCGCGAGCCGCCCTTAGGCGCCTTTGCGGCTGTCAGGCCACGGCAAAACCGGCTAGGCTGATCGGATGGAATCACCGCTCCGCCAGGTCAACCTCGTGCCGCCGCCGGACCGCCGCCAGTCGGAAACGGCGCTGGCGGTCGCGCGCGGCACCGCGCGGCTGCTGCGCTCGCTCGGCTTTGCCAGCGTCAGCGAATTGCCGCTGCCGTCGGGCCGGCGTGCCGACCTGGTGGCGCTGAACGAGCGCGGCGACATCTGGATCGTCGAGATCAAATCGTCGGTGGAGGATCTGCGCGCCGACCAGAAATGGCAGGACTACCGGATGCATTGCGACCGGCTGTTCTTCGCCTTCACCCAGGACCTGCCCTGCGAGATCTTCCCTGAAGACACCGGCCTGATCGTCGCGGATGCCTATGGCGCGCACATGCTGTGCGACGCGCCGGAGCATCGCCTCGCCGCGCCGACCCGCAAATTGATGACGGTCCGTTTTGGGCTTGCCGCCGCGCGGGCGATCAACCGCCTGGTCGACCCGCAGGGACATGCGGAATTCTGACGCGGCTGCCGCGCGTCCTCGTAACGCAACAACGGCTGGAAAGGGTGTTAGCGCGGCGCGCGCTTGGCCAGGATCCGCTGCAGGGTGCGGCGGTGCATATTGAGCCGCCGCGCGGTCTCTGAGACGTTGCGGTTGCACATCTCGTAGATGCGCTGGATGTGCTCCCAGCGCACGCGGTCCGCCGACATCGGATTCTGCGGCAGCTCGGATTTTTCCGTGCCGGTCGCAAGCAGCGCGTTAACCACGTCGTCGGCGTCGGCAGGCTTCGCGAGGTAGTCGACCGCGCCCATCTTCACCGCCGTCACGGCGGTGGCGATGTTGCCATAGCCGGTCAGGACGATGGCGCGCGCCTCGGGGCGCTTGCGCTTCAGCGCCGAGACAACGTCAAGGCCGTTGCCGTCGCCGAGCCTGAGGTCGACCACGGCGAACGCCGGCGCGGCCTTGCCGATCTGCGCCAGCCCATCGGACACGGTGTCGCAGGAGGTGACCGCAAAGCCGCGGCTTTCCATCGCACGCGACAGCCGCTCCAGGAACGGCTTGTCGTCCTCGACGATCAAGAGCGAGCGGTCGGCGTGATTGGCGAGTTCGGCGGTTGCGTTCAAGATGGATTCCTCTGGGTCGGATCATGAACATATGGCGATCCAATGCGGCGCTGCCAAGGCCGCCTTAAGTCGATGGACGCCCCTGCCATCCTTAATACCAGGGGCCAGGTTGCGCGTCAGGATGTCGCGTCTGGCGCGCTTTCGGACTCCTCGAACTGGCTGCGCGGCCAGATGATCTGCACCACCGCGCCGTGATCGGGAAATGTCCGGTTGGCGAACGACACCTTGGCGCCGGTGCGCTCCAGCAAGGTGCGGGCGATAAACACGCCCAGTCCCAGCCCCTGATGGCCCTGGTTGTCATCGGCGCCGCGGCGCCGTGACAGATACGGCTCGCCGATCCGGTTCAGCAGGTCGGGTGCGATGCCCGGCCCGTCGTCGGAAATCTCGATCTCGACGATGTCGTTATTCCACCAGGCGTTCACCTCCACGGCCGAGCGCGCAAAATCGACGGCGTTCTCCAGGATGTTGCCGACGCCGTAGAGAATCGCAGGATTGCGCGCGCCGACCGGCTCGCGGGTCGGTGCGACCGCGATGCGCACCTTGATGGCGACGCCGAAATCGCGATGCGGTGCCACCGCCTCCTCGATCAGCGTCGACAGCTTCATGTTGTCGAACGGCGCGCCGCTGGAGGACAGCTCGGTGATCTTGGCAAGGATGTCGCGGCAGCGCTGCGCCTGCTCGCGCAGCATCTTCAGTTCGCCGGCGATCTGGCCATCCTTGACGGTCTTCTCCAGCTCCTTGGCGATCAGGAAGATGGTCGCGAGCGGGGTGCCGAGCTCGTGCGCGGCGGCGGCGGCAAGCCCGTCGATCTGGGTGAGATGCTGCTCGCGCGTCAGCACCAGCTCGGTCGCGGCCAGCGCGTCGGACAGCTTGCGCGCCTCCTCCGTCACCTGGAAGGCGTAGAGGCTGGTGACGCCGATCGCGAGCACGATCGAGAGCCAGACCCCCAACAGATAGATCGGCGGCAGCATCAGCGGCTCGTCGGAATCCCAGGGCAGCGGCAGGTGGAAGAACACCAGCACCGAGGCGCAGGCCACGGCGAGCAGGCCGAGCGCGATCGTGAGCCGCACCGGCAGCGCGGTCGCGGAAATCAGCACCGGGACCAGGAACAGGAACGAGAACGGGTTTTCCAGGCCGCCGGTGAAATAGAGCAGCGCCCCGAGCTCGACGATATTGAGCGCCAACAGTGCGGCGGCATAGACCGGTTCCAGCCGCTGCATCGGATTGAAGGCGATCTGCAGCGCGAGATTGAGTGCGGCGGCGGCGCCGATGACGGCGATGCAGGGCACGATCGGGACATCGAATTCGAGGCCCTGTGCGACGATGAAGATCGCCGCCAATTGTCCGAGCGCGGCAAGCCAGCGCAGCCGCAGGATGGTGTCGAGCCGGACATGGCGGCGCGGATGGCGGAAATCGGAGGCGGCGATGTCGGTCATGGGCCAAGCTTTAGAGCATGATCCTGCGGCGATCACAAACGTGCCTACCCGCATGCGAAACGTCGCTGGGAGCCTTGCGCTCCCCGCCGTGATGGCCCAATGAACGACGCTGATGGCGCAAATTGACGCACTCGCCGTTTCGCAGCCTCGCGCCGGCTCTTCCGGGCCGGCGATCGAGGTTTCGCACCTCATCAAGATCTACAAGACGACGCGCGCCGTCGACGATCTCTCCTTCTCGATCAGGCGCGGCAGCATCACCGGCCTGCTCGGCGGCAACGGCGCCGGCAAGACCACGACGATCGCGATGATCATGGGCCTGGTGCTGCCGACCTCCGGCCGCGTCCGGGTGCTCGGCCATGCCATGCCGGAGGAAAGCGCTGCGGTGCTCGGGCGGATGAACTTCGAGAGCCCCTATGTCGACATGCCGATGCGGCTTACGGTGCGGCAGAACCTCACCGTGTTCGGCCGCCTCTATGCGGTCGCGGACTTGCGCGAGCGGATCGCGGAGCTTGCCGCCGATCTCGATCTGACCGAATTCCTCGATCGCGCCAACGGCAAGCTGTCGGCGGGACAGAAGACGCGCGTGGCGCTGGCGAAGGCGCTGATCAACCGGCCCGAATTGCTCCTGCTCGACGAGCCGACCGCCTCGCTCGACCCCGATACGGCCGACTGGGTGCGGCAGCACCTGGAAGATTATCGCAAGCGCCATAGCGCGACGATCCTGCTCGCCTCCCACAACATGCTCGAGGTGGAGCGGCTCTGCGACCGCGTCATCATCCTGAAGCGCGGCCGCATCGAGGATGACGACAGCCCGCCGGCGATCATGGCGCGCTACAACCGGACGACGCTGGAGGAGGTGTTTCTCGACGTCGCGCGCGGCCGCACGCGGGAGGCCGCGACATGAGCGAGCTTGCGGTCCGCCGGAATGGCGGCATCGCGCCGCACCGCATCGGCGCGATGATCCTGCGCTACTGGTACCTGCTGATGTCGTCGTGG
The DNA here is from genome assembly GCF_030378205.1 of Bradyrhizobium sp. NP1. Taxonomy (NCBI): domain Bacteria; kingdom Pseudomonadati; phylum Pseudomonadota; class Alphaproteobacteria; order Hyphomicrobiales; family Nitrobacteraceae; genus Bradyrhizobium; species Bradyrhizobium sp. NP1. The sequence goes on along the minus strand of NZ_CP127385.1, from coordinate 7,615,193 downwards.
CCGCGGCTGCTCGAATTGTTGTACTGGCCGGCGCTCCAGGTGATCACCTGGGGTTTCCTGCAAACCTATATCGCCGCCAATGCCGGTTTCTTCGCCCGCGCCGGCGGCACGCTGATCGGCGCGGTCATCCTGTGGGACATCCTGTTCCGCGGCCAGCTCGGCTTTTCGATCTCGTTCCTGGAAGAGATGTGGGCGCGCAATCTCGGCAACCTGATGATGAGCCCGCTCAAGCCGGTCGAGTTCCTGCTGGCGCTGATGGCGATGAGCCTGATCCGGCTCGCGATCGGCGTGATCCCGATGACGCTGCTCGCGCTATTCCTGTTTCACTTCAATTTCTATGCGCTAGGCCTGCCGCTGATCGCCTTCTTCTGCAACCTGATCTTCACGAGCTGGTCGGTCGGAATCTTCGTGTCCGGGCTCGTGCTGCGCAACGGGCTGGGGGCCGAGAGCATCGTCTGGACGCTGATGTTCGCGGTGATGCCGCTCGCCTGCATCTATTATCCGGTCAGTGTGCTGCCGCACTGGCTGCAGGTCATCGCCTGGGCGCTGCCGCCGACCTACGTGTTCGAGGGCATGCGGGCGCTCCTGATCGGGGGCGTCTTCCGGATCGACCTGATGCTCTATGCGCTGGCGATCAATGCCGCGCTGCTCCTGGCGTCGTTTGCGGCATTCCTTGCCCTTTTGCGGAGCGCCCGCATTCACGGATCGCTGCTGGCGGGTGGGGAATAGGTCACTTTCCCGTGGATTTCCGGGCTTCTGCGGTGGCGCCCGTGGCGGGACAAGCCCATCTTCACATTGACGCAATATTACGCATTCGGCATTATGCTGCGATGCAAAAGGGGATTGAGCGATAATGCCGATAGGCGAATTTGGTAATGCGCCGCCATTAGCGGGCCAAGGCAGTCCGGCGCTGACGACGCCGATGTACTGGATGTACGAGATGGCGCATGCGTCGCTCAACCCGGCGCGGGCGGTGACGGACGCGACCAAGATCCTGTTCCAGAACCCGCTCAATCCATGGTCGCACACCGAGTTCGGCAAGTCGGTGGCGGCGGCCTGCGAACTGTTCGAGCGCACCACGCGCCGCTACGGCAAGCCGGAATGGGGCATCCACGACACTGAGGTCAATGGCATCCGTACGGCAGTCGAGATCCGCACCGTCTGGGAAAAGCCGTTCTGCCGGCTGCTCTACTTCGACCGCAAGCTGACCCGGCCGTTGCGCCATCCGCAGCCGCGGGTGCTGATCGTGGCGCCGATGTCCGGCCACTATGCGACGCTCTTGCGCGGCACGGTGGAAGCGTTCCTGCCGACCCACGAGGTCTACATCACCGATTGGGCGGACGCCCGCATGGTGCCGCTGGCGGCGGGCCGTTTCGATCTCGACGACTATGTCGATTATATCATCGAGATGCTGCACGAGCTCGGCGGCAACATGCACGTCATTGCGGTGTGCCAGCCGTCGGTGCCGGTGGTGGCGGCGGTTTCCATCATGGAAGCGCGGCGCGACCCCTTCGTGCCGATCTCGATGACGCTGATGGGCGGACCGATCGATACCCGCCGCAACCCGACCGCGGTCAACAAGGTCGCGGAAGAGCGCGGCATCGAATGGTTCCGCCGCAACGTCATCACCAAGGTGCCGTTCCCGAATCCCGGCGTGATGCGCGACGTCTATCCGGGCTTCCTGCAGCTTAATGGCTTCATTTCGATGAACCTCGACCGCCACATGGACGCGCACAAGCAGTTGTTCGCGCACCTCGTGAAGGGCGACGGCGATCTCGTCGACAAGCACCGCGACTTCTACGACGAATATCTCGCGGTGATGGACCTCACCGCGGAATATTACCTGCAGACGGTGGAGACGGTGTTCGTCCGTCACGCGCTGCCCAAGGGCGAGATGACCCACCGCGGCATTCCGGTCGATCCAACCCGGATCATGCGCGTGGCGCTGATGACGGTCGAAGGCGAGAACGACGACATTTCCGGCCTCGGCCAGACCGAAGCGACCCACGGCCTGTGCAAATCGATCCCCGCGCATCGCCGTGTGCACTATGTGCAGAAGGGCGTCGGACATTACGGCGTGTTCAACGGCTCGCGATTCAAGTCGGAAATCGTGCCGCGCATCTCCGATTTCATGATGTCGTCGGCGAATCCGAAGTCGCTGCTGGCGCTCGCGGCCGAATAGCGGCGCATAACGCCGCTGTTCATCTGAACAAGCGGGCTGGTCCCGTCCGCGGGCGAATCGGGGTGGCCCATAAGCCCCTGATCCGCCACGCGGAACAGGGCATTTTGCGTCCACCGAAGTAATGAGTGTGACATCATTTCTTCGGTGGTACTGGATGCCGCAGTTCCCGCCGAAATTTTTGCACGAGACCCCAGCCCGTAGAGGCTGGCGCAGGGGCAACCCCTGTATATTGGGCAAATGATTTGTTTTTGCGCCGAGCGATTTCACTGGCGGCGGATATGGCAGAATCCGGGCGATTTCCTCCCTCCCGGATTGACGGACATGGCCGCCCGCGCGCTCCTCTATCGGCGCCCCGCCGAACCCTCGACTGTTTTGGTCCGACACGGCTCGCAGTTCTTCGCGATCAAGCTGCGCCGGCACCGGCGCGCGCGGCGCTATACCTTGCGCATCCACCCCACGGACCGCGAAGCCATCCTGACCATGCCGCCGCGCGGCACGCTGATCGAAGCCAAGGAGTTCGCGCAGATCCATGGCGGCTGGATCGCCGCGCGCCTCGGAAGGTTGCCGAAGGCCGCGCCGTTTCAGGCCGGCACCGTGGTGCCGCTGCGTGGGCTCGCGCACCGGATCGTGCATCGCGCCGGCGAGCGCGGCACCGTGTGGACGGAGCTGCGCGACAGCGGCGAGCGCGTGCTGTGCGCGGCCGGCGGCCATGAGCATATCGAACGGCGCGTGCTCGATTATCTCAAGCGCGAGGCGCGCAAGGATCTGCATAAGGCGGCGCAGGGCTATGCCGAGGAGCTCGGCGTGCGCGTCAAGCGGCTCTCGATCCGCGACCAGTCGAGCCGCTGGGGTTCCTGCACGTCGGCCGGATCGCTGTCATTCTCCTGGCGGCTGATTCTGGCGCCGCCCTACGTGCTGGATTACCTCGCCGCCCACGAAGTCGCGCATCTCGTCGAGATGAACCACTCGCCGCGGTTCTGGAAGGTTGTGGGGCGCATCTGCCCCTATGTCGAGCGCGCCAAGGCATGGCTCGACACCCACGGCAACGACCTGCATCGCTACGGCATCAGGGACTAGCCGCCGCCGCGAGCAATCGTTCGGTCACGGCCTGCTGCGCAAGCCCTTACCTGCCGCCAAACAGCCGGTCCACCAGCCAGCCGTCGAGGCCCGCCGCGGCCTCGGGCCGCGCCGAGGTCCGCGTCGGCTGCGGCCGGCCCGCGCTGCCCATGGGCGCGGGCGGCATCGGCACCTGCCCGGAAGACACGGGCGGCGCGCTCGGTGCGGTGGCCTGCGCGAGGTTGCCGAGGAAGCCCGCTTGCGCATGCGGCAGGCTCGCGACCGGCACACCCTGATGCGCCGCGCGCATGAAGCGTGTCCACACTTCCACCGGCAGGCCGCCGCCGGTCGCCTTCCTGGTGGGCGAATTGTCGTCATTGCCGAGCCAGACGCCGGTGACGAGATAGGGGGTGTAGCCGACGAACCAGGCGTCGCGGAAATCCTGGCTGGTGCCGGTCTTGCCGGCGGCGGTCCAGCCGGGGATTTCGGCCTTGCGCGCGGTGCCCGAGATCAGCGTCTCCTGCATCATGGTGTTCATCATCGCGACACTGCGGGGGTCGATGACCTGGCCGAGCTGGTCAGGCTGGCGCGCATAGAGCACCTTGCCGTCGAGCGTGCGAATCTTCGTCACCACATGCGGGGAGATGCCGAACCCGCCATTGGCGAAGGGCGCATAGGCGCCGACCAGCTCGAGCACCGAGACTTCCGAGGTGCCGAGCGCGATCGAGGCGTTGGGCTCGAGCTTCGAGGCGATGCCGAGCCGATGCGCGGTGCGCACCACGTTCTTCGGCCCCACCTCGAGCCCGAGCCGCACCGCGACCGTGTTGAGCGACATCGCGAGCGCCTGCGTCAGCGTCACCGCGCCGAAATATTCATGGCCGTAGTTCTCGGGCTTCCAGCCCTTGATATCGAGCGGCGCGTCCTGCCGGATGGTGTCCGGCGTCAGCCCGGCCTCGACCGCGGTGAGGTAGACGAACGGCTTGAACGCCGAGCCCGGCTGCCGCTTGGCCGTCACCGCGCGGTTGTACTGGCTTTCGGCATAGTTGCGGCCGCCGACCATCGCGCGCACCGCGCCGTCCGGCGTCATCGCCACCAAAGCGCCCTGGCTGACATTGAACTTGACGCTCTTTGCCGCGAGCTCGTCGATCACGGCGGCTTCCGCCACGCTTTGCAGCTTGGGATCGATCGTGGTCTCCACCACGATCGACTGCTCGACCTGCCCGACCAGGTCGTCGAGCACCTCGCCGATCCAGTCCGCGACATAGTTGACGGTGCCTGCGCCGGCCGGCTTCACGTTGACGGCAAAATGCCCGATCGAGGTCTTGGCCTGCGCGTCCGTGATGAATTTGGCGTCGGCCATGGCGGCCAGCACGATCTGCGCGCGCTGCTCGGCGCCTTCGGGGTTGCGGTTCGGCGCCAGCCGCGACGGCGACTTGACAAGGCCGGCGAGCATCGCGGCTTCCGCAAGCGTCACATTCTTCGCCGACTTGCCGAAATAGCGCTGCGCGGCCGCCTCGACGCCATAGGCGCCGGAGCCGAAATAGACGCGGTTCAGGTAAAGCTCGAGAATCTCGGCCTTGGAATGCTTGCGCTCCAGCCACAGCGCGAGCTCGGCCTCCTGCAACTTCCGCTGAAGCGTGCGCTCCTGGGTCAGGAACAGGTTTTTCGCAAGCTGCTGGGTCAGGGTCGAGCCGCCCTGCGAGACGCCGCGGTGCAGGACGTTCGCCACCGCCGCCCGCAAGATGCCGACGGGATCGATGCCGTAATGCGAATAGAAGCGGCGGTCCTCGATCGCGATGAAGGCCTTTGGCAGGTAGGGCGGCAGGTCCTTCAGCGCGACATTGGCGCCGGCCATCTCGCCGCGCTGGGCCAGCACGCTGCCGTCCAGCCCCGTGATCTCGATGGTCGGAGGCCGCTTGGGGATTTCCAGCGACTGGATGGGCGGCAGATGCGCGCCGACCCAGACCACGACGCCGACCGCTGCGATCACGCCCCACAGCGACAGCACTGCGCCCCAGTAGATCAGCCTTCCGATGCCGGGGCGCGCGCGCGATTTCGACCGCCGCCTGGCTCCGCCGCGGCTCGCCTTCGGCTTGCGCTCGCGCGGCGGCGGCTCGTCGTCGTCATCGTCGTCGACCGGCCGCCTGGCAGAGGACTTCTTCGGCTTTTCGTCGGCGTCCGGGATACGGTCCTGCGGCGACAGCCGCAGATCGGCCAGCGCCGCCGCGAGGCCAAAGCGTGGCTCCTTGCGCCCGCCAGTCTTTTTCCGTCCCCACGCCATACTTGAAAAACGCCCACGCCGCTCCTGCGCGAACGCTAGCCTTGGGAGTTTAAGGCGCGGTTACCGGGAGGTTAACGCGCAATTAGGACTAGTGCCCGTTTTCCGACGTTCGTTATCTGTTGCAGCACCCTCCAGCACGAACGTCGGAAAGCAATGGGCACTAGCAACGCTATAAATCCAGTGCCGTTTATCGATTTGAAGTTCCCGATCGAATTCGCCGCTTGCACTGCAGGAACTTCAAATCGACGGCGCCGGCGGGCGGGCGTGCTAGGGTAGGGCTGAGCGGAGGGAGAAACGTGATGGGCCATATCGATCCGACCAAGGAAGTGTTCGCGCAGTTCCGGGCCAATGACCGGCCGGGTCCGATCCACATGCTCAACCTGGTGCGGCTCAAGAAGGAGGCCGCCTATCCCGATGGCCGCAAGGCGAGCGGCGCCGAGGCCTATGCGGCCTATGGCCGCGACAGCGGACCGGTATTCACGCGGCTCGGCGGGCGGATCGTCTGGCAGGGCAGGTTCGAGCTGATGCTGATCGGCCCTACGGAGGAGCGCTGGGACCACTGCTTCATCGCCGAATATCCAAGCGTTGCCGCCTTTGTCGAGATGATCCGCGATCCCGTCTATCGCGAGGCGGTCAAGCATCGCCAGGCTGCTGTCGAGGATTCCCGGCTGATCCGGCTCGGCGTGCTGCCAACCGGCAAGAATTTCGGGGAGGTGCCCTCGTAAAGGAGCGTAAAGTGGGTCGCTGACGCGTGATGAAGCTTGATTGAATCGATCCGCATTCGATTTCCACCTCCCCTTGAAAAGGGGAGGTCGGTTTGCTCCGTCAGGAGCAAAGCGGGAGGGGATCGAGCGGTCGGGTAGCGTGGAAGATGCGACCCCCTCCCCAACCCTCCCCCTTTCAGGGGGAGGGAGTAGGACAGAGCCCCGCTCAGCCCGCAGCCCCCGTGTCCTCGATGATCGGACCGAACAGCTCCCAGCGTTCGCCGTTGAAGCGTTCCATCTGGAGCTGCTTGTTGACGCGGTAGTCGGTCGGCGAGGTGTTGACCCGGATGCCGGGCAGCGCCATGTCGAGCTCGACATTCTTGAGCGAGGTCGCCTGCTTCATGACGTTCTCGCGCGTCAGGTCGTCGCCGCACTGCTTCAACGTGTAGACCAGAAGTTGCGCGGTGGAATAGCCGTAGGTGTTGAACAGCGAGTTCTTGTCGCCGTCGGGGTAATACTTGGTCATGAAGTCCAGATACTTCTTCATGCCGGCGTCGTCCTTCCAGGTCGGATCCAGCGGATCCTTGCCGTAGTTGACGCTGATCACGCCCTTGGAGGCCTCGGCGCCGGCGGGCAGCATCACCGCGCCGACGGAGGTGGCGTTGATGTCGAGGATGTGCACCGGCTTCCAGCCGATCTCGTAGTTCTTCTTGATGGCCTGCGCGGCCTGCTTCGGCGTCGAGGCCGAGAAGAACAGGTCGGCGCCGGTCGACTTCAGTTTCAGGATCTGCGAGTCGATGGTCGGATCGGACACCTCGTAGGAGGCTTCGCCCACGATCATGGTCGATGCCTTGTCGCCGAGCCCGGCCTTCAGGCCGTTCAGATAGTCCTTGCCGAGGTCGTCATTCTGATAGAGCACGCCGACCTTGGCGTTCGGATATTGCTTGAGGATGTACTGGCCGTAGATGCGGCCCTCCACGAAGTAGTTCGGGTTGTAGCCCATCGTCCACGGGAAGTTCTTGGGGTCGGTGAACTTGGAGGCGCCGGTTGCCGCGAACAGCTGCGGCACCTTCTTGCCGTTGAGATATTTCTGCACGGCCGCGTTGGACGGCGTGCCGATGATCTGGAAGGTCAGCAGCACCTCGTCGTCCTCGACCAGCTTGCGCACCTGCTCGACCGCCTTCGGCGGCGAGTAGGCGTCGTCATACTGGATCAGCTTGATCTTGCGGCCGTTGATGCCGCCCTGATCGTTGATCATGTTGATGTAGGCGGCCTGCGCCTTGCCGATCGTGGCATAGGCCGATGCGGGGCCTGAGAACGGCACGGTCTGGCCGACCTTGATCTCGGTGTCGGTCGCGCCGGTGTCGTATTTCTTCTGCGCGTAGGCCGACGGCGCCGAGAGCGCCAGAGCCAGCGCCGTGCCGGTGACCAGGTGAAAGATTCCGTTCCTCATGTCGCAGCGTTCCTCCCGGGTTATGGATTGTGCCGATGGTCTCGGCCGGACCTGTCCGGTTCTTCGCCATCGCTGGGGCGGAGTGTGGAGGAAGCCATGCCGCAACGCAAGATGACCGGCGGCCGAAAGGTAAATGGCGCTACGCCAGCCAGAGCAGGATCAGCGCGAGCACGGCAGGCAGCGCCTGCACATAAAGGATGCGGCGGCTGACGGTGGCCGCGCCGTAGATGCCAGCGACGATTACGCAGAGCAGGAAGAATATCTTGATCTGGAAGGCAAAGGCCGGAACACCGTGGACCAGGCCCCAGATCAGGCCGGCGGCAAGGAAGCCGTTATAAAGGCCCTGGTTGGCGGCGAGCACCGCGGAATCGGTCGCCTTCTCGAGGGACTGGCGGAAGGTCCTCAGCCCCAGCGGCTTGGTCCAGAGGAACATCTCCAGCACGAGGAAATAGAGATGCAGCGCGGCGACCACCGCGACCAGCGCATTGGCGACAAGCATCATGGTCATTCCCCCCGGATTTCGGGTGGACGCTAGCATGGCGCGCGTGAAAAGTACGGCCACCCCCTGCTGTCCCCGGGTAACCGCAATGGCCGCGAAGAAATCCGACAACACCGTCCGGGCGGACCCGCCTGAATCGTTCACGCTCGACCGGCTGGAAACGCCGATCGGCATGGCGCTGATCGTGACCGACGAGAAGGGCGTACTGCGCGCGCTCGACTGGGAGGACTACGAGGCGCGGATGCGCGAACTGCTGCGGCTGCAATACGGCCGCTTCGATTTGAAGGAACGCCGCGCGCCGCGCGAGGTCCGGGATGCGCTCGCCGGCTATTTCAGGGGCGATCTCGGTCGGCTTGCCGACATCAAATGGCGCGTCGCCGGCACGCCGTTCCAGCGCAAGGTCTGGACTGCGCTGCCCAAAATCCCGGTCGGCCAAACCATGAGCTACGGCGCGCTCGCAGCTCAGCTCGGCGTGCCCCGCGCGATGCGCGCGGTCGGCCATGCCAACGGTTCAAACCCGATCAGCGTGGTGGTGCCCTGCCATCGCCTGATCGGCGCCGACGGCTCGCTGGTCAAATATGGCGGCGGATTGCATCGCAAGCGCTGGCTGCTCGCGCATGAGGGCGTGGCGGTTTAGCCGAATCCGAAAAGCGTAGGGTGGGCAAAGGCGTGTTAGCGCCGTGCCCACCATTTAGCACTGGATTCGATTTCACGAATGGTGGGCACGCTTCGCTTTGCCCACCCTACGATCTGCACCGTAAGCACTGGCTGCTCGCGCATGAAGGGGGCGCGGTTTGAGGAGGATACGTATGGCACCTCTCCCTCTCCCCGCTTGCGGGGAGAGGTGAAGGGCAGGCTCCGCCAGCCGCCGTCGATGATCAAGCGGCGGGCTTGGCCACCGCGCCGTCGCTCGCGAGCAGGTGCAAGAGCGCGCTCTTGATCGCGGCCTGCCGGGTCGGCGCCGTGATCTGTGCGCCCAGCAGGTCGGTGACGTAGAACACGTCGCGCGCGCGCTCGCCGAAGGTCGCGACATGGGCTGAGGCGATGTTGAGGTTGAGCTTCGAGATCGCGGTGGTCAGCTCGTAGAGCAGGCCCGGGCGGTCGAGGCCGGACACCTCGATCACGGTGTAGCGATCCGACCACTGGTTGTTGATGATCACTTCGGGCTCGACCACGAAGGGCCGCGCCTTGCCGCGGGTGGCGGCGCGTCGCGCCACCACTTCCGGCAGCCGCAGCTTGCCTTCGAGCACGTCCTCGATCATCTCGCCGATCCGGGTGGCGCGGCGGCCCTCGTCCTCGTCGCGGTCGTATTCCCTCGAGATCGCGATGGTGTCGAGCGCGCGGCCGTCGGTCGTGGTGTAGATCTGGGCGTCGACGATGTTGGCGCCGGCGGATGCGCAGGCCCCCGCGATGATCGACAGCAGCCAGGGGTGGTCGGTCGCGAGAATCGTCAGCTCGGTGACGGCGCGCGATTCGTCGAAGCCGACATTGATCGCGAGCTTGTGGCCGGCCTGCTCGGCCGAGCGGATGAAGCGGGCGTGGCGGAGCTTGTGCTGCAGGTCGACCTTGAGCCAGTAGGCCGGATAATGCCGCGCGATATAGGCGTTGAGCTCGGCCTCCGGCCATTCGGTGAAGGCGGCACGGAACTCCGCCTGCGCCACGGCGATGCGCTGGGCGCGGTTCACCTCCGAGAAGCCGCCGGTGAGCACCGGCTCGGTCTCGTAGTAGAGCGTGCGCAGAAGCTGCGCCTTCCAGCCGTTCCACACCCCCGGTCCGACGCCGCGGATGTCGGCGGTGGTGAGGATCGTGAGCAGCTTCATCTGCTCGACCGACTGCACGACGGCGGCGAAATTCTCGATGGTGCGGCGGTCGGAGAGATCGCGCGACTGCGCCACGGTCGACATCGTCAGATGTTCCTCGATCAGCCAGGCCACGAGCTCGGTGTCGGCGGCGGAAAAGCCGAGCCGCGGGCACAGCCGTCGCGCCACCTTGGCGCCGGCGATCGAATGGTCCTCGGGCCTTCCCTTGGCGATGTCGTGCAACAGCGTCGTGATGTAGATCACCGGGCGATGCTCCGGGCGGATCTTGCGCATCAGGTCGCTGGCGACGGTGAATTCGTCATTGCCGCCGCGCTCGATCTCCTGCAGGAAGCCGACGCAGCGGATCAGGTGCTCGTCCACCGTGTAGTGGTGGTACATGTTGAACTGCATCATCGACACGATCTTGCCGAAGGCGCGGATGAAATGACCGAGCACGCCGGTCTCGTTCATCCGCCGCAGCACCGTCTCGGCGTCGTTCGAGGTCAGGATCTCCATGAACAGGCGGTTGGCTTCCGGATTCTCGCGGAGCTGCGTGTTCACGAGCTTCAGCGAGCGCGTCACGGTGCGCATCGCGTCGGGATGGAAGGCGAGGTTGTTCTTCTGCGCGAGCCGGAAGATCCGGATCAGGTTGACCGGGTCCTGCTTGAACACGTCGGGCGCGGCGAGGTTGATGCGGTTGTTGTCGACGATGAAGTCGTCGCTCTCGGGCACCCGCCGCCGGTGGCTGGCGGGCCGCAACCGCGCCATGAAGCGGCTCAGCACCGGCGCGGGCTTGGCCTGCTGGTCCTCCAGCTTGGCGCACAGGATCGCGGTGAGGTTGCCGACTTCCTTGGCGACCAGGAAGTAATGCTTCATGAAGCGCTCGACATCCTGCATGCCGGGATGGCTGGTGTAGCCGAGGCGGACTGCGATCTCGCGCTGCATGTCGAACGACAGCCGCTCCTCCGCGCGCCCGGCGAAGAAATGCAGGTTGCAGCGCACCGACCACAGGAAATCGGCGCAGCGGCGGAAGGTGCGGTATTCCTGGGCGTCGAACACGCCGCGCTCCAGCAGCTCCTCGGTGTCGCGCACGCGGTAGACATATTTCGCGATCCAGAACAGCGTGTGCAGGTCGCGCAGGCCGCCCTTGCCGTCCTTGACGTTGGGCTCGACCAGATAGCGCGACTGGCCGGCGCGGCGGTGCCGCTCCTCGCGCTCGGCGAGCTTCGCGGTGACGAATTCCGCCGCGGTGCCCTGCACCACTTCCTTGTCGAAGCGCTCCACCAGCTCGTCATAGAGCTGCTTGTCGCCGGTCAGAAACCGCGTCTCCAGGATCGCGGTGCGGATCGTCATGTCGCCGCGCGCCTGCCGGATCGACTCGTCGATCGAGCGCGTCGCGTGCCCGACCTTCAGCCCCATGTCCCACAGGCAATACAGGATGGCTTCGGCGACCTGCTCGCCCCAGGCGGTCTGCTTATAGGGCAGGATGAACAACAGATCGATGTCCGACTCCGGCGCCATCAGCCCGCGGCCATAGCCGCCGGTCGCAACCACCGCCATGCGCTCGGCGCCGGAGGGGATCGGCGAGCGGTAGAGGTGCTGGGTCGCTGCAGAGAACAGGATGCGGATGATCTCGTCCTGCACGAAGCAGAGTCGCTCGGCGCAGCGGCGGCCGTGGCGATCCTTCAGCAGCAGGTTTTGTGCGGTGGCACGCGCCGCAAGCAACTCGGCCTTGAGGAACTGGGCGACGGCGGCGCGGAACATGTCTTCGCGCCCGGAATGCTTCTCGGCGAGCGCGTCGACCGCGGCGGCCACCCGCGCGGTTTCGAAACGCTCGTCCGTTTCCGGGGGTGCCTCTGTCACCACGCTATCCATGATCCATCCCGATAAAGGACGCCGCTTCCGCTGTCACGGGACAATCGCCGGCACCGGCGGGACTAGCAGTAAATCCATGCTGGATTCACTGTCTTTTGAGCAAAGCGGTTCTCGGCAAGTCATGATCGTTGCAGCTTTTTTCTGGTTGACCTCAGTTCATAACTCATTGAAATAACGTAAAATTTCTCTGGAGGGTGGATATGGCTAAACTTTCGCGGCGCGCAATAGGCGTGCTTCTCGCCGCGTTCCTGATGCCGTCGGCTGCGTTCGCCGCCGATGCGCCGAAGGAAATCCGGCTGGACTGGGCGACTTACAACCCGGTGTCGCTGGTGTTGAAGCAGCAGGGCTTGCTCGAGAAGGAGTTCGCGAAAGACGGCATCAGCATTGTCTGGGTGCAGTCGGCCGGCTCGAACAAGGCGCTCGAGTTCCTCAACGCGGGCTCGATCGATTTCGGTTCGACCGCGGGCTCGGCGGCGCTGGTCGCGAAGATCAACGGCAATCCGATCAAATCCATCTACGTCTATTCCCGCCCCGAATGGACCGCCCTGGTCACGACCAAAGACTCGAAGATCGCGAGCGTGGCCGATCTCAAGGGCAAGCGCGTCGCGGTGACCCGCGGCACCGATCCGCACATCTTCCTGGTGCGTGCGCTGCTCTCCGCCGGCCTCTCCGAAAAGGACATCACGCCGGTCTTGCTGCAGCATGCCGACGGCAAGACCGCGCTGATCCGCGGCGATGTCGACGCCTGGGCCGGGCTTGATCCGATGATGGCGCAGGCCGAAATCGAGGACGGCGCGAAGCTGTTCTACCGCAAGGCCGATGCCAACACCTGGGGCATCCTCAATGTGCGCGAGCAGTTCCTGAAGGACCATCCCGACATCGTCCGCCGCGTGCTCGCAACTTACGAGGAGGCGCGCAAATATTCGCTCGGCCACTATGACGAGCTGAAGAAGACCTTCATCGCGGTCACCAAGCTGCCGGACAACGTCGTCGACAAGCAGCTCAAGGAGCGCACCGAATTGACCCATAGCCGGATCGGCGCGCCGCAGCGCGATTCCATCCTCGCGGCGGGCATCGCGCTCCAGCAGGCCGGCGTCATCGACGCCAAGGTCGACGTCAAGGCGGCGCTGGACTCGCTGATCGACGACCAGGTGCCGCTGCCGACGAATTGATGATCTCTCTTACCCTCCCCCTCAAGGGGAGGGTGGTCACCTTGCAATCGCCGACAAGAAGCGCTTCAGCTATGGCCATGACCGTCGAACTGCCGGCACTTGCGGAAACCGAAGCGGCGCCGCCGCGCGCGCGGGCGCGGCTTGCCCGCTATGCGCGCCCCGCGCTCGGGCTGGTGGTGCCGGTCACGCTGGCGGCGGCGTGGGAGCTGATCGTCTGGCTCGGCTGGTCCAGCGGACGGCTGGTGCCGCCGCCCTCAAAAGTCTTTGCGACCATCCTCGAGCTTGCGCAAAGCGGCGAGCTCACGCGCCACATCGCCGCCACGCTATGGCGCGTCGGCGCCGGCTTCGGCCTCGGCGTCGTCGCGGGCACCGTGCTTGGCGCGATTTCGGGCTATTGGGGGCTGGCGCGGCGACTGCTTGATCCGACGATCCAGGCATTGCGGGCGATCCCCTCGCTCGCCTGGGTGCCGCTGTTCATCCTCTGGCTCGGCATTTTCGAGACCTCGAAAGTCGCCCTGATCGCGATCGGCGTGTTCTTTCCTGTCTATCTCGGCGTCATGGGCGGGATCCTGTCGGTGGACCGCAAGATGGTCGAGGTCGGCCGCGTCTTCCGTCTCTCGGGCCCCGCGATGATCCGGCGCATCTTGCTGCCGGCGGTGCTGCCGGCCTATGTCGTCTCGCTGCGCGTCGGCCTCGGCCTTGGCTGGATGTTCGTGGTCGCCGCCGAGCTGATGGGTGCGTCCGAAGGGCTCGGCTATCTCCTGCTCGACGGCCAGCAGCTCGGCAAGCCCGCGCAGATTCTCGCCGCCATCGTGATCTTCGCCATCATCGGCAAGGCGACCGACTGGCTGATCGAGATTGCGACCGCGCCGCTGCTGCGCTGGCAAGACGCCTTCGGCGGACAGAGCGGGGGCAAGTAGATGCTGGCGCTCAACCAGGTCGGCAAGACCTATCCGAACGGCGTCAACGCGCTGCAGCGCTTTTCCGCCGAGATCCGCTTAGGGGAGATCATCGCCATCATCGGCGGCTCCGGCTGCGGCAAGTCCACGCTGCTGCGCGCCGTCGCGGGGCTCGACCGCGCCACCTCGGGCGCGGTGACGCTGGATGGCGAGGCGATCACGGCGCCGCATGCCAAGATCGGCATCATCTTCCAGGAGCCGCGGCTTTTGCCTTGGCTTTCGGTCGCCGACAATATCGGCTTCGGGCTTGCCGAGCTGCCGGCCGAGGTCAGGCGCGAAAAGGTGGCGCGCGCGCTCGACCGGGTCGGTCTCGCCGACAAGGCCGATGCCTGGCCGCGCGAGCTCTCCGGCGGGCAGGCCCAGCGGGTCGCGATCGCGCGTGCGCTGGTGCCGCAGCCGGAAGTGCTGCTGCTGGATGAGCCGTTCTCCGCGCTCGATGCCTTCACCCGGCGCGACCTGCAGGACCATCTGCTCGACCTCTGGGCCGATACGCGGCCGACGCTCATTCTGGTGACCCACGATGTGGATGAAGCGGTCGTGCTCGCCGATCGCGTGCTCGTGATGCGGCCGCGGCCGGGCCGGCTGTTCGAGGAGATCATCGTCAGCCTGGCGCGGCCGCGCGACCGCAATTCGCCGCTGTTCGAGAATTTCAAGCGGCGGGTGCTGACCGCGCTCGACCGCTCGCTCGACCGCAACGTGCCCGATCGTGACGCCAAATCGACGGCCGGCGAAGCGATGTGGTGGTGACAGCGAGGCCTTTTCCGGATTACATCCCCCGTCGCAAAAACAACGGGAGAAAGCCGTGGACGCCGCAGAACTCCGCGCCATGCAGGCGCCGATCAAGGAGCGCTACAAGACCGATCCCAAGGCCGCCATCATCACGCTGAAGGCCAGAGGCTCGACCGACAGCGACGGCATCGCCTGCAAGGTCGAGACCGGCCGGGCGCTGGCGGTTGCAGGATTGCATCCGGCGACCGGCGGATCGGGGCTGGAACTTTGCTCCGGCGACATGCTGTTGGAGGCGCTGGTCGCCTGCGCCGGCGTCACCCTGAAATCGGTTGCGACCGCGATCGACGTGCCCTTGAGGCAGGGCCTCGTCCTCGCCGAGGGCGATCTCGATTTCCGCGGCACGCTCGGCGTCGACAAGGATACTCCGGTCGGTTTCGCCGAAATCCGCCTGCGCTTCGACGTCGAGACCGACGCGCCGCAGGACAAGCTCGATCTGTTGCTGAAGCTCACCGAGCGCTATTGCGTGGTCTATCAGACCATCAAGAACGGGCCGAAGGTGTCGGTCAGCATGCGGCGAATCTAGCTCGGCGTCGTCTCCGCCTTCCGCAAAATCGACGCCTGTGGTTATCCGTCCCGGGTCGCGCTGTCGCTTGCCCGGGACGACGACAAAAATAAACAACAAGAATGTCCCCCGAACTCCACTTCCTCCTGGCGCTAGCCGTCCGCATGGCGATCACCGCCGCCTTCGTGGTGTCGGCGTCTATGATCACCGAGCGCTCGGGGCCGGTGATCGGCGCGCTGGTGGCGACGCTGCCGGTTTCCGCGGGGCCCACCTACATCTTTCTCGCGCTCGACCATGATTCGGCGTTCATCGCGCAAGGCGCGCTCGCGGGCCTGCCGGTCAATGCGGTGACGATCTATATGGGGCTCACCTACGTGCTGCTGGCGCAGCGCCACAGCGCGCTCGTCAGCTGCTCGGCCGCCGTTCTCGTCTGGGTGGCGCTCGCCTTCGTCCTGCGCCAGTTCGACTGGTCGCTCACCGGCGGCATCCTCGCCAACATCGTCACCTTTGCGATCTGCGTGCCGGTGATGCAGCGCTACCGCCATGTGAAGATGCCGCCGATCGCGCGGCGCTGGTACGACGCGCCGCTGCGCGCATCGCTGGTGGCGACCCTTGTCGCCGTCGTCGTCACGCTGTCGGGCCGGGTCGGCCCCGTCATCAGCGGCACCATCGCGCTGTTTCCGATCGTCTTCACCTCGATGATGCTGATCCTGCATCCGCGCATCGGCGGACCGCCGACCGCGGCTGTCATCGCCAACGGCGCCTGGGGCCTGATGGGTTTTGGGCTTGCGATCGCCGTGCTGCATGTCGCCGCGCTGCGGTTTGGCTCGGCCGCCGGCCTGAGCCTCGCGCTTTTGACATGCATCGCCTGGAATCTCGGCCTGTGGTGGAACAGCCGGCGCAAGGCGGTGCGATAGCTGCCGTCATTGCGAGGAGCGGAGCGACGAGGCAATCCAGTGATGTAGGGTGGGCTAAGCGGAGCGAGCCCACCGGTTGATCGGCACGGCGCTTGCGCGCCTCTGCCCACCCTACGATTGCTCGGGGACAAGAAGACTTAGTTCTTCGGCAGCTTCGCCCGCAGCGCATAGAGCGCATCCAGCGCCTCGCGCGGCGACATCTCGTCCGGGTGCAGCACCTTGACCGCCTCGATCAGGAGCTCGGCCTCGCTCGGCGGCGCGGGTTCGCTCGCGGCGCGCGAAGGCACCGCGAACAGCGGCAGATCGTCGGCAAGCGCGCGCGCCGTCTGGCCGCGGTCCTGCGCCTCGAGCTTTGCCAGCACCGCCTTGGCGCGCGCGATCACCGGCGGCGGCAGGCCCGCGAGCTTGGCGACCTGAATGCCGTAGGAGCGGTCGGCCGAGCCGGGCAGCACCTCGTGCAGGAACACGACGTCGCCCTGCCATTCCTTCACCCGCACAGTGGCGTTGAATAGGCGCGGCAGCTTTGCCGAGAGCGCGGTCAGCTCATGATAATGCGTGGCGAACAGGGTGCGGCAGCGGTTGGTCTCGTGCAGATGCTCGATCGCGGCCCAGGCGATCGAGAGCCCGTCGAAGGTCGCGGTGCCGCGCCCGATTTCGTCCAGGATCACGAGCGACCGCTCGCTCGCCTGATTGAGGATCGCCGCCGTCTCGACCATCTCGACCATGAAGGTGGAACGGCCGCGGGCGAGATCATCGGCCGCGCCAACCCGCGAGAACAGCCGGTCGACGATGCCGATTCGGGCACGCGTCGCCGGCACGAAGGAGCCGATCTGCGCCATCAGCGCGATCAGCGCGTTCTGGCGCAGGAAGGTCGATTTGCCCGCCATGTTCGGCCCGGTCACGAGCCAGATCTGGCCCGAGTGCTGGCCTGGCGCGGGCGACAGGTCGCAGGTGTTGGCGATGAAGGGTGCCCCGTCGCGCTTCAAGGCCTGCTCGACCACGGGATGGCGGCCGGCTTCGATCGCAAAGCCCAGGGAGGCGTCGACCTCGGGCCGCACATAATTGTCGTCGATCGCAAGCTTTGCGAGCGCGGTTGCGACATCGAGCCGCGCGAAGGCATGCGCGGCGTCGCGCAAATCGTCGCTTGCCGCGAGCGCCTTGGCCGCGAGGCGATCGAAGATTTGAAGCTCCAGGTTCAATGCGCGCTCGCCGGCATTGGCGATCTTGGCCTCGGTCTCGCCGAGCTCTGACGTGGTGAAGCGCACCTGCCCCGCCAGCGTCTGGCGATGGATGAAGGTCGCATTCAAGGGCGGCGTCATCAGCTTGTCGCCGTGTTGGGCGGTGACCTCGACGAAATAGCCGAGCACGTTGTTGTGACGGATTTTCAGGCCCTTGATGCCGGTGTCGTCGGCATAGCGCGCCTGCATTGCGGCCACCACGAGGCGCGAGGCGTCGCGCAGATTGCGCGCCTCGTCGAGCGCGGGCTCATAGCCTTCGCGCACGAAGCCGCCGTCGCGCTTGATCAGCGGCAGTTGTTCGGCGAGCGCAGAGGCGAATTCGGCCGCCAGCTCCCGCGATGGCCGCGCCAGCGCCTCGATCACATCGGCGATTTCCTGCGGCGGCTGGTCAAGCTCGGCCAGCCGCGCCAGCGCCTGGTCCGCGGCAAGGATGCCGTCGCGAATGCCGGCGAGGTCGCGTGGGCCGCCGCGTCCGACCGACAGCCGCGCCAGCGCCCGCGACATGTCGGGCGCGCCGCGCAGGATGGAGCGGATGTCCTCGCGCGCGGCCGAGTCCGAAACGAAGGTCGCAACCGCATCCAGCCGTCGCGCGATCTGCGCGGCATCGGTCAAGGGCGCGGCGAGGCGCTGCGCCAGAAGCCGTGAGCCCGCCGGCGTCACCGTGCAGTCGATGGCATCGAGCAGCGAACCGCGCCGCTCGCCTGCAAGCGTGCGCGTCAGCTCGAGATTGGCGCGGGTCGCCGGATCGATCGCCATGGTGGTGCCGACCGCCTCACGCGACGGCGGCGACAGCGGCGGGCGCTTGCCGACCTGGGTGCGGTCGATATAGGTGACGGCGGCGGCCGCGGCCGTCGCCTCGAGCCGCGACATCGCCGCAAGCCCGTCCGTGGTCGCGATCGCGAAATAATCGCACAGCCGCCGTTCGGCGGTGGAACTGTCGAACACGTCGCGGGTCAGCGGCGTCACGGCGGAGAGTTCGCGCCAGAGCGGGCCGAGCTCGGAGTCGGAATAGAGCGCGTCGGTGACGATCACCTCGTTGGGGTTGATGCGCGCCAGCGTCGCGGCAAGCTCGCCGCTTGCGCATTCCGTGACCATGAATTCCGAGGTCGAGATGTCGATCCAGGCAAGTCCGAAGCGGTCGGCTCCGCCGGAGGCGCGGGCGCGCGCCACCGCCAGCAGGTAGTTGTTGGTCCGCGCATCGAGCAGCGTGTCCTCGGTGAGCGTGCCCGGAGTGACCAGCCGCACCACGTCGCGGCGCACCACGCTCTTGTTGCCGCGGGCGCGCGCGGCGGCCGGATCCTCCATCTGCTCGCAGACCGCGACGCGAAAACCCTTTTCGATCAGCCGGTGCAGGTAATCGTCGGCGCGTTCCACCGGCACGCCGCACATCGGGATGTCGGCGCCCTGATGCTTGCCGCGCTTGGTCAGCATGATGCCGAGCGCTTTCGAGGCGCTCTCGGCGTCCTCGAAGAACAACTCGTAGAAATCCCCCATGCGATAGAACAGGAGCAGGCCCGGATGGGCGGCCTTGATCTCGAGGTATTGCTCCATCATCGGCGTGACGCGCGCCGGCGTGTCCGCCGTCTGCGCCGGCTCGGCCGATGGGGTGGCTGGAACGGGAAGGGGCTGCTGGACCGTCATGGGAGGCGCAACCTATCGTCTTTCGCTGGCCCGTCCTATCGCTTTGCCCGCCACTTGCGGGTTTTCCACCCTCTCCACGACATGGCCCAAGCGCGTCGGAACAAGGACGGTGCCATGCGCTCAATATGGTTCTGCGAAACCGTCAATTGACCTGCTGCCAAGGCACTCCTAAAACTCGCGTTCAATTCGACAATTCCCGCCGACAGGTTTGCGGAGCTGGCATTTGAGGGAGGTAGTCCATGCGTGATGTGTTCATTTGCGATGCCGTTCGGACCCCGATCGGTCGTTTCGGCGGTTCGCTCGCAAAAGTCCGCGCCGACGATCTGGCGGCGGCCCCGATCAAGGCCTTGATCGCCAAACACCCCAAGCTGGACTGGTCGGCCGTCGATGAAGTCTTTTTCGGCTGCGCCAACCAGGCGGGCGAGGACAACCGCAATGTCGCGCGCATGGCGCTCCTGCTCGCTGGCCTGCCGGAATCGGTGCCGGGGCAGACGCTGAACCGGCTCTGCGCCTCCGGGCTTGACGCGGTCGGTGCCGCAGGCCGCGCGATCCGCGCCGGCGAGATCGATTTCGCGATCGCGGGCGGCGTCGAATCGATGACGCGGGCGCCCTTCGTGATGGGCAAGGCGGCGGAAGCCTTCTCGCGCTCTTCCGAGATTTTCGACACCACGATCGGCTGGCGCTTCATCAATCCGCTGATGAAGGCGCAATATGGCGTCGATTCCATGCCCGAGACCGGCGAGAACGTCGCCGAGGAATTCCAGGTCTCGCGCGCCGACCAGGATGCGTTCGCGATCCGCTCGCAGCAGCGCGCCGGCGCTGCGATCGCCGCAGGCTATTTCGCCGAAGAAATCACCCCGCTGTCGGTGCCCGGCGGCAAGGCCGGCCCCATCACCGTGGAAAAGGACGAGCATCCGCGCCCCGAGACGACGCTGGAGGGTCTCGCCAAGCTCAAGCCGATCGTGCGCAATCCGGGCACGGTGACGGCCGGCAACGCGTCCGGCGTCAATGACGGCGCCGCCGCCATGATCATCGCCTCGGAGGCCGCCGTGAAGAAGCACGGCCTGACCCCGCGCGCGAAAATCCTCGGACTTGCCTCGGCCGCGGTGCCGCCGCGCATCATGGGCATCGGCCCGGTGCCGGCGACGCGCAAGCTGATGGAGCGGCTGAAGCTGAAGATCAGCGATTTCGATTTGATCGAGCTCAATGAGGCTTTCGCGTCGCAGGGCATAGCGTGCCTGCGCCAGCTCGGCGTGAAGGAGGATGCCGATTTCGTCAATCCGCATGGCGGGGCGATCGCGCTCGGCCATCCCCTTGGCATGAGCGGCGCGCGGCTCGCGCTGACGGCGGTGCACGGCATGGAGAAGCGCGGCGGCAGGCTCGCGCTCGCCACGATGTGCGTCGGCGTCGGCCAGGGTGTTGCGGTCGCGATCGAGAAACTGAACTGACGCTAGTGGAGCTTTGGATTTGACGTTCGCATGAGAGAATCGTGGCAAACAGGTTGCGAACGTCGAATCCGCTCTACCAGAGGCATCATTGCGAGCGCCAGCGACGCAATCCAGCGAAAGTGAAGGCGGGATTGCTTCGGAGCTATCGCTTCTCGCAATGACGAGGCAAGAGGAGACGCCGATGACATTTATCTACCCCGTCGAGAGCAACAAGGCGCATCCAGCGCCGTTGTCGCCGGCCTACAAGAGCTCCATACTGCGCGCGCCGCAGAAGCCCTTGATCCCGATGCCGCATACGCTGTCGGAATTGACCGGACCGGTTTACGGCCACGAAACCGTGCGGCAGGGCGATGCCGATCTCACCACCATGCACAAGGGCGAGCCGCTCGGCGAGCGCATCATCGTCCATGGCCACGTGCTCGACGAGGACGGGCGCGGCGTGCCGAACACGCTGGTCGAGCTGTGGCAGGCCAACGCCTGCGGCCGCTACATCCATGTCCGCGACCAGCATCCGGCGCCGCTCGATCCGAACTTCACCGGCGCCGGCCGTGCCCAGAGCGACGCGTCGGGCTATTATCGTTTCGTCACCATCAAGCCCGGCGCCTATCCCTGGGGCAACCACCACAATGCCTGGCGTCCGGCGCACATCCATTTCTCGGTGTTCGGCCATTCCTTCGTCTCGCGCCTGGTGACGCAGATGTATTTCCCGGGCGATCCGCTGTTCGAATTCGATCCGATCTTCAACTCGGTGCCGGACGAGAAGGCGCGGATGCGCATGGTCTCCTCCTTCGATCTGGAAAACACCCAGCCCGAATGGGCGCTGTGCTACCGTTTCAACATCGTGCTGCGCGGCCACAACGCCACGCCAATGGAGAACAAATAACGTGCAGGGCAAGGCAGAAGGGATCACGCCATCGCAGACCGTCGGTCCGTTCTTCAAATATGGGCTGACGCCGGACGGCCAGTACGACTGGAACGACGCCTTCACCAGCAATCTGGTCACCCCCGACGCGAGCGGCGAGCGTATCCGCATCGAAGGCAAGGTCTATGACGGCGAAGGCCAGCCGGTGCCGGACTGCATGCTCGAGATCTGGCAGGCCGACGGCCAGGGGCGTTTTGTCGATCCGCAGGACAGCCGCGCGCTGCCCAACACCAAATTCCGCGGCTTCGGCCGCTGCGGCACCGACGCCAACGGCTCCTACGCCTTCGACACCATCAAGCCGGGCGCGGTGCCGGGCCCCGATGGACGAGCGCAGGCGCCGCATATTTTGCTCGCCGTGTTCGGCCGCGGCATGCTGCGGCATCTGTACACCCGGATCTATTTCAGCGACGAGGCGGCCAACGGCAGCGATGGCGTGCTGGCGCTGGTACCGGCGGACCGCCGCGCCACGCTGATTGCCACGCGCGAGGGCGGCAAGGGCAGCCCCGTCTATCGGCTCGACCTGCGCCTGCAGGGCGGCGACGAGACGGTGTTTTTCGATATCTGATCCTCGATCCGTTTGAGATCGTCCCCCGGGGTCGCGGCATGATTGATGCGCAGAAGGCGACCCCGGGCCGGAACCACGAGCTGCTCGGGCTCCTCGGCTTCCTGCTGGTCGCGACCGCCCAGGTTTCCAACATGATCCTGGCGCGCGGCGTCGCCGGCAGCGTGCCGCCCTTCACCATCGCCTTCTTCCGCTGGAGCATCGTGGCCGTCGGGCTGCTGCCTGCCGTCGTGGTCGGGCTTCGCGAAAATCCCGGCCTGTTGCGCATGCAGGGACGCGCCATCGTCGCCGCCGGCTTTCTCGGCATGTTCGTCTGCGGCGGCCCGGTCTATCTGGCCGGGGTCACCACCTCGGCGATCAATATCGCGCTGATCATGGCGCTCGCCCCGCTGGTCGTGCTCGCGATGTCCTGGCTGTCGGGAACGGAGGCGATCGATCGCCGTCAGGTCGCGGGCATGCTGATTTCGCTCGCCGGCGCGGCGCTGATCATCACCCGTGGCGGCGCGACCGCGCGGCTCGGGGTGGCCTGGGGCGATCTGCTCGCCTTGCTCGCGATGCTGGGATGGGCCGGCTACACCCTGATGCAGAACAGCGCCGGCCGCGGCTTGAGCTTCCTCGCGCGTGTCGGCCTGTTCGCGGCCGCCGGCGCGCTGTTCTCCCTGCCGTTTGCCGCCCACGAAATGTGGTCGCGGCCCGATGCCGCCTTCAGCGGGCACGCGGCGCTGGTCTATCTGTTCGCGGGGCTGGTTCCCGGCCTGTTCGCCTATGGCGGCTACGCCTATCTCGGCTCGACCTTCGGCGCGGTCGCGACTTCGCTCAGCCTTTATCTCGGTCCGATCGTCAGCGCGGTGCTGTCGATGGCGTTCCTCGGCGAGCCGCCGACGCTTGTGCATCTCGTCGGTGGCGCGCTGTCGCTCGGCGGCATGTGGTTCTGCCTGCGCGCCAAGCCGAAGGCAGGCTGAACCTTACTCCATCACGGCGTGTTCGGGCCCCACGCCTTGCGCGCGCAGCGCCGCCTTGGTCGATCCGATCATGACGGCCAGCGGGATCGAGACCAGGATGAACAGCATCACGAGCTGGTAATCGTGCGAGAAGGCGATGATCTGCGCCTGCACGTTCACCATGGCGTCGGCCATGGCGCGCCCGGTGTCGGTGTTGAGATTGATCATGCCGGAGACGTTCGGCATCTGCAGCGCGTGATTGAACGGATTGATGTGCTCGACCAGGATCGCGTGGATCCGCCGCGAGCCTTCCGTGAGCTGCGCGATCACGATCGAGATGCCGACGGAACTGGCGACGTTGCGCATCAGGGTCAGCATCGAGGTGCCGTCGGTGCGCAAGTGGTTGGGCAGCGTCAGGAACGATACCGTCGACAGCGGCACGAAGACAAGGCCGAAGCCGAAACCCTGGACGACGCTGACGGTCACGATCTCGGACCCGCCGGTCTGGTCGGTCCAGCCGGTCATCTGGAACAGCGAGGCCGCGGTGAGCAGGAGCCCGGTGACGATCAGCGTGCGCGCCTCGATATAGCGCATCAGGCGGCCGACCAGCATCATGGCGACGAAGGTGCCGAGGCCGCGGCTCGCAAGCAGCAGGCCGGCGGTGATGATCGGATAGCCGATCACGTTCTGCAAATAGGGCGAAGCCAGCGCCATCGTCGAATAAAGCACGAGCCCCATCACCGTCATGAAGATGCAGCCGGTGACGAAATTCCTGTCCTTGAACAGCGCGAACTGGATGAACGGCCGCGAGGTCGTGAAGGAGTGCGCGAAGAAGTAGTAGAAGCCGATGGCGGAGACGATGAACTCGGCGATGATCTCGTTGGATTCCAGCCAGCCGAGCTGCTCGCCGCGGTCGAGCGCGAGCTGCAGCGCGCCGATCGCAACCGCGAGCGCCGTGAAGCCGAACCAGTCGAAGCGCAGGCTGAGATCCTTCTTGGTCTCATCCATGAAGACGATGAGCCCGAGCACGGTGATCGCGCCGAACGGCAGGTTGACGAAGAACACCCAGTGCCAGGAATAGGTCTCGGTCAGCCATGCTCCGAGCGAGGGTCCCATGATCGGACCCATCATCACGCCCATGCCCCAGATCGACATCGCTTTCGCCCGTTCCTGCAGCGTGTAGGAGTCGAGCATCACGGCCTGGGACAGCGGCACCAGCGCCGCGCCAAACACGCCCTGCAGCAGGCGGAACAGCACCATCTGGTTGATGTCCTGCGCGAGCCCGCACAGCACGGAGGCGATCGTGAAGCCGGCCGAGCAGATGATGAAGATGCGCTTGCGGCCGAAGCGGTTGGCGATCCAGCCGACCGGTGCCGTCATGATCGCGGCCGCGACGATGTAGGAAGTCAGCACCCAGTTGATCTGGTCCTGCGAGGCCGACAGCGTGCCCTGCATGTAGGGCAGCGCGACGTTGGCGATGGTGGTGTCGAGCGCCTGCATGATGGTCGCGGTCATGGCGCAGATCGTCACCATGTTCCGGCGCAGGCCGGGCGCCATGCTTGGTGACGGCACCGTGGTCGGCGACATCGGCTCTAGTCCTGGTTGGCTGCCGCGGGCGAGAGGCCGAGCAGCCCTGCGATCGAGCGCTGATGGCCGGTGTCGATCGTGGCATAGACGCTCATGCCGGCCTTGAGCTTCTTCACGAACGGATCGCTCTCGTCGAAATAGATCCGCACCGGCACGCGCTGCACCACCTTGACGAAATTGCCGGTGGCGTTCTGCGGCGGCAGGATCGCGAACTGCGCGCCGGTGCCAGGCGAGAGCGAGCCGATCTTGCCCCTGAACACGTGGTTCGGGAACGCGTCGACATCAAGCGTCACGGGCTGGCCGACCGCGACATAGGTGAAGTCGCCTTCCTTCGGGTTGGCGTCGACCCAGGGATGGTCGATGTCGATGACGGAGAAGACCGGCGTGCCGGCGGCGACGAAGCGGCCGAGCTGGATCTGCTCGACCTGGGTGGCGATGCCCGGCATCGGCGCGCGCAGCACGGTATGGTTCAGGTTGCGCTCCGCCTGGTCGAGATTGGCCTTGGCCTGGGCATAGGGCGGAAACTGCTCGAGCGGCAGATCGGGATTGCCGAGCAGCTGCGCCTGCGCATTGGAAAGCTGCTGCTTGACGAACTGCGCCTGGGCGCCGGCGGTGACCATGGCGTTGGACGCGTTGTCGAGGTCGAGCTGGGAGCCGAAGCTGTTCTTGACCAGCGACTGCTTGCGTTCGACGTCGCGCTGCTTCAGGTCGACCGACCGCTGCGCCAGATCGAGCATCTGGCCGTAGATTTTGACGTTGGCGGTCAGATTGTCATAGGTGGTCTTGGCCTGGTCGAGCTGCGCCCTGGCCTGGTCGACCGCGAGGCGAAACGGCACGGGGTCGATCTCGAACAGCACGTCGCCCTGCTTGACATGCTGGCCTTCCCTGACGACGACCTTTTCGATCTTGCCGGAGATATCGGGCGTGATCAGCACCTTCTGCGCGCCGACATAGGCGTCGTCGGTGCCGACATAGCGGCCGCCGTTGAGATAGAACACCAGTCCGCCGATCGCAGCCGCCGACGGCAGCACCACCAGCAGCAGGAAACGGCGATGGCGCCGCATCAGTGCCAGCAGACGCCGGCGTGGCTCGGCCGCCACCTTGGTCCGCGGCTTCTCCGGCGCGCCCTTCTGCTCGGGCGGAAATTTCAGGACCGGTTCAGCCATACCGCTGTTCCTTCTTCAGTTGCTCGCCCGCGTTGTTCTGGATGGCGTTGCGGACGTTTTCCTTGATGGCTTCGAGCTGGGAGAGAAGCCGGTGCGCGTCGGCCGGGTTGATGCCGTCGAGCGCGGTGGCCGTGAGTTCCGAGCGCAGCCCGCTCATCTTGCCCAGGAGCTGCCGGCCGGCCTTCTTCAGGTAGAGCCGGTTGACACGGCGGTCGGCCTCGTCGCCGCGGCGTTCGATCCAGTCGTTGTCGCAGAGCTTGTCGATCAGTCGCGTCAGCGTGATCGGCTGCATTTCCATCTGCTCGGCAAGTTCGGTCTGCTTCATGCCCTCGTTGCGTTCGACCTTGGCCAGCACCGCCCATTGCGCCCGGGTGATGCCGAAGCGGGCCGCTTCCTTGTCGGCATAGGCGCGCACCAGGCGCTGCAATTCGCCCAGGGTGAAGAGGAAGTTCATATCCACGGAACCGCGCATCGCCGCAAAGGCCCTCAATGTTGCTCGGGTTTCTCGATAAGCTTTGACTATAATAAGCTAGCTTATTAATTTTCGTGACGCAACGCGGGAATGCTGCCCCGCCTGCAGGGCATGGCTCCCGCGCGAGTCGCGCAGGCTTTGGCAGGGCGGCGCATCATGGTAAGAAAGTTCCGTGATGACCTCTGCGAAGCCGGCTTTTCCCGCCCCCGATCATGATCACGGCCGCTGTACGGCGGACGGGATTTCGCATGCCGAGCGGATCTGCGAGACGCGCGGGCAGAAATTCACGCCGATCCGCCGCCAGGTGCTTCAGGCCCTGCTCTCGAGCCACCGCCCGCTCGGCGCCTATGAGGTGATCGACGAGCTCGCCAGATCGATGCCGCGGCCGGCGCCGATCACGGTCTATCGGGCGCTGGATTTCCTGATGGCGAATGGGCTGGTGCACCGGATCGAGAGCCGCAACGCCTTTCTCGCCTGCGCGCACGACCATGATGCAGTCAGCGCGGTCGCGTTCCTGATCTGCGAGCGCTGCGGCGCTGTCGGCGAGATTCCGGCCGCCCCCGTTGCGCAGAGCCTCAATGCCGCGGCGCGCGCCACCGGCTTTGCGCCGAAACTGTCGGTGGTCGAGATCACCGGCACCTGCGCCCACTGCCAGAAAGCCGCCTAGAACAACGATAGAAGAACAACGAAACGGGCGACCGCGCCGATTTCCGGGAAACAATGACATCCAGTGACGTGAAGCTTTCCGCCGCGCGGCCGCTCAGCGCGGGCGCCATCGCGCTGATGCTGATGTTGTGCCTGTCCTGGGGGTTCAACCAGGTCGCGGTCAAGCTGATGCTCCCTGAGGTTCCGCCGCTGCTGCAGGCGCTGGCTCGATCGATCGGTGCCCTGCCGGTGATCCTGATCGTCGGCGCATTGCGCGGGGTGAATTTCTCGCTGCGCGACGGCTCGCTCGGTCCGGGTCTCGTCGCCGGTATCCTGTTCGGCGTCGAATTCGTTCTGATCTATCAGGGCCTGCGTTTCACGTCGGCCTCGCGTGCGGTGGTGTTCCTGTACACCGCGCCGTTCTTCGTCGCGCTCGGCGCCTTTCAGTTCCTCGGCGAGCGGCTGCGGGTCTCGCAATGGGCCGGGCTTGCTTTGTGCTTTTCGGGCGTGGCGCTCGCCATCGGCGTGCCGCAGGCCAATGTCGATGCCAATGTGCTGCTCGGCGACCTCCTGGTCGTCGGCGGCGGTGTGCTCTGGGGCGTGACCACGCTGGTCACCAAGGGCACCAGGCTGCATCTCGTCGCGCCCGAGAAGGCGCTCGCCTACCAGGTCGTGATCTCGATCCCGATCCTGGCTGCGGCGTCCTGGGTGACCGGGGAGACCATCACCCATGTGCCCGGTCCGCTGTCGATCGCACTGATGGCCTATCAGGCGCTCTGGGTGGTCGGACTCACCTTCACGGTGTGGTTCTGGCTGGTGACCACCTACTCCGCGAGCAAGCTGTCGGCATTCAGCTTCTTCACGCCGCTGTTCGGCGTTCTCGCCGGGTATTTCGTCCTGCACGATGCCCTGACGCCGGCGTTCGGCGCGGCAGCACTTCTGGTGATCGCTGGCCTCTATCTGGTGAACCGCTCCTGACGCCCGTCGCGGTCAGCATCTCAGCCGGTCTCGATCGGCAGGCTTTCGTCTTTTGCCCATTCGCCCATCGAGCCGTCATAGAGCGTCAGGTTCTGATGGCCGAGCCGGTGCAGCATGAAGAGATCGACGGTTGCCGAAATGCCGCCGCCGCAATAGGCGATCACGCGCTTGTCTTGAGCGATGCCCTGCGCGGCGAATTTCGTCTTCGCATCGGTCAGCGGCACGAAGGTCTTGGTTTCGCCCGCAAGCAGCGTCGATGCCGGCAGGTTGCAGCTTCCGGGGATGTGTCCTGGCCGGCCATAGCGGCTTGGCTCGAGACCCTGGTGCAGCTGCGCGCTCAGTGCATTGACGACGACGGTGTTCGCCACGCCATGCGCGGCAAGCACCGTACGGCTGTCGACGAAAAGGCCCGTCCTCGGTTTGGCGATGAAACGCCCGGGCGGATATCCCCTGGCGGGTCCCATTTCGATCGCGCGGCCTTCGGCCCGCCATTGCTCCAGTCCGCCGTCGAGCACGGCGGCGTTGTCGAAGCCGAGCGCGCGCAGCATCCACCAGAACCGCGTCGCCCACATCGGCGTGGCCAGGGAATAGAGCACGACGCGGCTGTCGGGCCCGACACCGTGGCGGCCGAACGCCGCTTCGAGCGCCGCGATGTCGGGCATCATGAAACGGAGCGGCGTGTGCTGATCGGAGAACTCGCCCTGCAGGTCGAGGAAATCGGCGCCGGGAATGTGCCCTTCCTCAAACGTTCGCCGGCCGGGCACGGCGATATAGGGGATGTCGCTGCCAGGCGGCTGGTATTCGAGATAGGTGGTGCAGTCGTAGAGCCGCAAATCCGGCGCATGGAGAATGCCGGCAAGTTCCGTGCTCGTGATCAGCGGATCGTGTTCCATCTTCCAGGTCCTCCCGGCCGGCCGTTTACGACGCCATGCAATTTGAGCATGAAAAGCGCGTCCCATCGCTCTTTAATGTCTGACGTCGCGGTCCAATATAGCGCAGATGGCAGGTTCCACCGACGCTCGGTGACCGGCCTAAGTTATTGAATAAACGAGGTAAAAATGTTAAGAGCCTCGCCTCTCGGCCGGTCGGGAGCGTGGACTTTTGGCGGACTCGGCCCGACCTTGTGCCCTTGGTGAACGTCACCAAAACCTGATATTCGGTTTCCCCCATGAACAAGCCCGAAAAGCCATCCGAAATCGCCGGCCCCAGTGCCCGGCACCAAACCACGCAGGTCAAGGTCGGCAACGTCGCCGTCGGCGGCGGCGCGCCGATCGTCGTGCAGTCGATGACCAATACCGACACCGCCGACGTCAACGGCACCGTCGAACAGGTCGCAGCGCTGTCGCGCGCCGGTTCCGAAATGGTGCGCATCACCGTCGATCGCGAGGAGGCGGCCGCCGCCGTCCCGCATATCCGCGACGGCTTGCGCAAGCGCGGCATCACCACGCCCCTGATCGGCGACTTCCATTATATCGGCCACAAGCTGCTCGCCGAATATCCGGCGTGCGCCGAAGCGCTCGACAAATACCGCATCAATCCCGGCAATGTCGGCTTCAAGAACAAGCGCGACACCCAGTTCGCCGACATCATCGAGATCGCCAACAAGAACAACAAGCCGGTGCGCATCGGCGCCAATTGGGGCTCGCTCGACCAGGAGCTGCTTACCAAGCTGATGGACGAGAACACCGCGTCCGCCAACCCGAAGGATGCCCGCGCGGTGACGCGCGAGGCCATGGTGCAGTCGGCGCTGCTGTCGGCGAAACGCGCCGAAGAACTCGGCATGCCGAAGAACCGCATCATCCTGTCGGCGAAGGTTTCCGCCGTGCAGGACCTGATCGCGGTCTATCAGGAACTCGTGCGCCGCTCGGACTACGCGATCCATCTCGGCCTGACCGAGGCCGGAATGGGCTCGAAGGGCATCGTCGCCTCCTCCGCCGCGCTCGGTATCCTCTTGCAGGACGGCATCGGCGACACCATCCGCATCTCGCTGACGCCGGAGCCCGGCGGCGACCGCACGCTCGAAGTGCAGGTCGCGCAGGAACTCCTGCAGACCATGGGCTTCCGCACCTTCGTGCCGCTGGTTGCGGCCTGCCCGGGCTGCGGCCGCACCACCTCGACCACGTTCCAGGAGCTGGCGCGCTCGATCCAGGACTTCATCCGCGAGGAAATGCCGAGCTGGAAGACCAGATATCCGGGGGTCGAGACGCTCAACGTCGCCGTGATGGGCTGCATCGTCAACGGCCCCGGCGAATCCAAGCACGCCAATATCGGCATCTCGCTGCCGGGTACGGGCGAGGCGCCGGCCGCGCCTGTCTTCGTCGACGGCAAGAAGTTCCGCACGCTGCGCGGGCCGACGATCGCCGCCGACTTCAAGGCGCTCGTGATCGACTACATCGACCAGCGTTATAGCAGCGGTGCGAAGCAGCCGGAGACGAGCGCGGCGGAATAGGTCGCTTCCTAATATAGCGGAAATCGCAGGGCGGATTAGCGCAAGCGTAATCCGCCTTATTTTTTGTGCGAGAAGCGGCGGGTTACGCGGAGCCTTTCATCGGGCGCGCGTTCGCGCGACCCGTTGGCTAACCCGCCCTACGTTGCTACCATGTTGGCCAACAACAAGCCGGGAGAAGACCGCCATGAGCTCGCTGTCAGGCAAGCAGGGTCCGCGCTATCGGCATGAGGCTTCCGACACCGAGCCCTATGAGACGATCTCGGTCGACAGGCTGACCCCGATCATTGGGGCCGAGATTTCCGGCGTCGATCTCGCAAGGCTCGTTTCCGACGACAGCCGCTCCAACCGGCAGATGGACGAGATCCATCGCGCGCTCGCCGAAAACCTCGTGATCTTCTTCCGCGACCAGCATATCTCGCCCGACCAGCATCTCGCCTTCGGCCGAAAATTCGGCGAGCTGCACGTCCACCCGGCCGCGCCCAATGAAGGCGATCCCGCGCTGATGAAGATCTATGCCGACAGGAACTCGCCGCGCGCCAATGGCGAGGGCTGGCACACGGACGTGTCCTGCGACGCCGAGCCGCCGATGGGCTCGATCCTCTATATCAAGCAGTGCCCGCCGCATGGCGGTGATACGCTGTTCGCCAGCATGTACGCCGCTTATGAGGCGTTGTCGGATCGCATGAAGGCGTATCTTTCCGGCCTTACCGCGCTGCATGACGGCGAGCAGGCTTATCGCGGGCTCTATGCCAATTACGGCGTCGCCGACAAGCAGACCTATCCGAGCGCTGAGCATCCCGTGGTTCGCACCCATCCGATGACGGGCAAGAAAGCGCTCTACGTCAACCGCGGCTTCACCCGCCACATCATTGGCGTTCCCCGCGACGAAAGCGACGCGATCCTCGCCTATCTCTACCAGCATTGCGAGAATCCGCTGTTCCAGTGCCGCTTCCGCTGGACCGAGAACGCGATCGCGTTCTGGGACAACCGCTGCACCCAGCATCGGGCGATGTGGGACTACTGGCCGCACACCCGCTCCGGCACCCGCGTCACGGTGAAGGGCGAACGGCCGGTGTGACCATCCCACTATCAGGCGTTGCGGCTGCGGTCGTCCGAACGCTCAATGATAGTGGCTTCATCGTGCGCAGCTAATCCGAAAGGGTTAGCTCAGGGTCCTCCTTGCGAGGAATAGGCTTCACAGTTGGGTGAAGCGTATCGTGGCCTCGTCAACAGAGGCCATTCATGGACCGTTCTTGCGGAATCGACGGCGGCCCGGACAACGCATTGGTTGTCCGGATGCCAGTGAAGTCCCTGCGGCAGACCGCGCTACCGTTGCTCGCGGTGGCCGTGTTTGCGGCGGCGACCGGTGCGCAGGCGAGCGATCGCGCGGGCACGCGCCGAAGCGACGAGCCATGGATGCGTCTTGCGCAGGCCTCGGCGGGCAATCCGGCCGAGCCGCAGGCCGTCCCGGCCCCGCAGCATCAGCAAACCGAGATGCTGGCGCGCGAGCTCGTCGCCACGCGCCGCGATCTCGAAGTGCTGCTGAGCCTGCTGAATAGGGCGCGCGAGGACGCCGCGCGGACCAAGCAGGCCGCGGAGAAAGAGGCTGCCGAACTGCGAAGGGCCCTGCAGGAGGCGCGCGACAGCGTCGGGCGGCAGACCGAGGAAGCGGAGAGTGGCGCCGATGAATTGCGCCGATCGATGCTGCGCGACCGGGCCGAGCGGATGGAGCGCGATCTTGCAACGATGCGCCGCGGCGGCGAGCCCCAGGCGGCGCCGGCCGGCAAGGCAGGCGAACCGGCGGCAGGCGTCGCTACGGTCGACTTGCAGAAATCGCTGCAGCAGGAGCGCGACCGGTCAGGCCAGCTGGAGAAGGACCTGGCGGCGGCGCGGCGCGATGTCGAGACCCAGACCGCGCTGGTAGCCAAGGCACGCGATGAGACCAGTCAGGTCAAGCGGACGGCAGACAGCGGCGCCGCGGACTTGCAGAAATCGCTCAAGCAGGAGCGCGACCGCGCGGCGAAGCTGGAGCAGGAGCTTGCGTCGGCGCGGCGCGACGTCGAGACCCAGACGGCGCTGGTAGCCAAGGCGAGCGCCGAGGCGAGCAAGGCGAAGCAGGCGACGGACGGCGTGACTGACTTGCAGAAGTCGCTGCAGCAGGAACATGACCGCGCGGCGAAGCTGGAGCAGGAGCTTGCGGCGGCGCGGCGCGATGTCGAAACCCAGACGGCGCTGGTGGCCAAGGCGAGCGCCGAGTCGAGCAAGGCGAAGCAGGCGACGGACGGCATGACCGACTTGCAGAAGTCGCTGCAGCAGGAGCGCGACCGGGCGGGCCAGCTGGAGAAGGAGCTTGCGGCGGCGCGGCGCGATGTCGAGACCCAGACGGCGCTGGTAGTCAAGGCGAGCGCCGAGTCGAGCAAGGCGAAGCAGGCGACGGAGGGTGTGACCGACTTGCAGAAGTCGCTGCAGCAGGAACATGACCGCGCGGCGAAGCTGGAGAAGGAGTTGGCGTCGGCGCGGCGCGATGTCGAAACCCAGACAGCACTGGTGGCCAAGGCGAGCGCCGAGTCGAGCAAGGCGAAGCAGGCGACGGACGGCATGACCGATTTGCAGAAGTCGCTGCAGCAGGAGCGCGATCGGGCAGGCCAGCTCGAGAAGGACCTGGCGGCGGCGCGGCGCGATGTCGAGACCCAGACCGCGCTGGTAGCCAAGGCACGCGATGAGACCAGTCAGGTCAAGCGGACGGCAGACAGCGGCGCCGCGGACTTGCAGAAATCGCTCAAGCAGGAGCGCGACCGCGCGGCGAAGCTGGAGCAGGAGCTTGCGTCGGCGCGGCGCGACGTCGAGACCCAGACGGCGCTGGTAGCCAAGGCGAGCGCCGAGTCGAGCAAGGCGAAGCAGGCGACGGACGGCATGACCGACTTGCAGAAGTCGCTGCAGCAGGAGCGCGACCGGGCGGGCCAGCTGGAGAAGGAGCTTGCGGCGGCGCGGCGCGATGTCGAGACCCAGACGGCGCTGGTAGTCAAGGCGAGCGCCGAGTCGAGCAAGGCGAAGCAGGCGACGGAGGGTGTGACCGACTTGCAGAAGTCGCTGCAGCAGGAACATGACCGCGCGGCGAAGCTGGAGAAGGAGTTGGCGTCGGCGCGGCGCGATGTCGAAACCCAGACAGCACTGGTGGCCAAGGCGAGCGCCGAGTCGAGCAAGGCGAAGCAGGCGACGGACGGCATGACCGACTTGCAGAAGTCGCTGCAGCAGGAGCGCGACCGGGCGGGCCAGCTGGAGAAGGAGTTGGCGGCGGCGCGGCGCGATGTCGAGACCCAGACAGCGCTGGTGGCCAAGGCGAGCGCCGAGTCGAGCAAGGCGAAGCAGGCGACGGACGGCATGACCGACTTGCAGAAGTCGCTGCAGCAGGAACACGCCCGGGCGGGCCAGCTGGAGAAGGAGTTGGCGGCGGCGCGGCGCGATGTCGAGACCCAGACAGCGCTGGTGGCCAAGGCGAGCGCCGAGTCGAGCAAGGCGAAGCAGGCGACGAACGGCGTGACCGACTTGCAGAAGTCGCTGCAGCAGGAACATGACCGCGCGGCAAAGCTGGAGCAGGAGCTTGCGGCGGCGCGGCGCGATGTCGAGACCCAGACAGCGCTGGTGGCCAAGGCGAGCGCCGAGTCGAGCAAGGCGAAGCAGGCGACGAACGGCGTGACCGACTTGCAGAAGTCGCTGCAGCAGGAACATGACCGCGCGGCAAAGCTGGAGCAGGAGCTTGCGGCGGCGCGGCGCGATGTCGAGACCCAGACAGCGTTGGTGGCCAAGGCAAGCGCCGAGTCGAGCAAGGTGAAGCAGGCGACGAACGGCGTGACCGACTTGCAGAAATCGCTGCAGCAGGAGCGCGACCGGTCAGGCCAGCTGGAGAAGGACCTGGCGGCGGCGCGGCGCGATGTCGAGACCCAGACGGCGCTGGCGGCCAAGGCACGCGATGAGACCAGTCAGGTCAAGCGGACGGCAGACGGCGGTGCCGACTTGCAGAAGTCGCTGCAGCAGGAGCGCGAGCGGGCGAGCCGGCTGGAGAACTACATCGCCACGTCGCTGCGTGACGTCGATGCGCGGACGATCCCGGCGACCAAGGCGGCGGTCGTCCGGCTGAAGCAGGAATTGGACAGGAGCACCGCCGAGCTGAAAAAATCGCTGCAAGCGGAGCGCGACCGGGCGGGCCAGCTGGAGAAGGACCTAGCGGCGGCGCGGCGCGATGTGGAGACGCAGGCGACACTCGCGGCCAAAGCCAGCGACGATGCGAGCAAGCTGAAGCAGGCCGCCGAGAGCGGCGCCGCGGAGCTGCGCAAGTCGTTGCAACAGGAGCGCGCCAGGGTTGCGCAATTGGAACGCGATCTTGCGTCGGCGCGGAATACACGGAATGCGGCCGGGCCAGCCGGCGTGACCACTGGCCAGATCACATCGGACCAGGCGCGCGAGGCGGCGCCGAAGACGCCGGCCGCGGCTGAGCCGGTCACCGTCGCAGTGGCGCGCGCCGACGTCCGGCCCGGTGCCGCGGATGCCGCCGAGGAGGCGCGACTGGTGGCGCGTGCGAGCGTGCTGCTTGGCCAGGGCGACATCGGCTCGGCGCGGATCGTGCTCGAGCGCGCCGCTGAAACGGGCAACGCGCAGGCAAGCTTCACGCTCGCGGAAACCTACGACCCGCTCATCCTTTCCAGATGGGGCGCCTATGGAACGCGCGGCGACGCGAGCAAGGCGCGCGATCTCTACGCCAAGGCCGCAGCCGGCGGCATCAACGAGGCGAAAGAACGGCTCGACGCGCTGCGCAGGTGACACCGGCCGGATTGGGAGAAGGTCCCGTGACGATAAGGAGTTCTCGATGAGCGGATTGCCTCGATCACATCAGCTGCTCATGCTCGCGGCACTGGTCCCGCTGCTTGTGGCCGCGCCGTCTGCTTTGGACGCGCGGACCAGACAGGCCCGGCCGCAGGGTGCTGCGCAAAGCGCCAGTCCTCCTCCGCAGTCGCCGGGGCCGCGGGAAACGATAAACGCCTGGACGGTCGGCCTTGCCGGCGGCCTGCTCGAGGGCGCGCCCATTCGCCTCGCGGCAGAGATGGCCCGCGTCGTCGACGACGGAGACAATCTGCACGTCCTGCCGATCGTGACGCGCGGGCCCGTGGAAAACGTCAACTCGCTGCTCTATCTGCGCGGCGTCGATGCGGCGATCATCAATTCGGACGCGCTCGACGAGTACAAGAGCCAGGTGCCGGACATCCAGCGCCGGATTACCTACGTGCTCAACCTGTTTCCATCCGAGCTGCACATCTTCGTCCGGCCGGAGATCCAGAGCCTGAACGACCTTGCCGGCAAGAAGGTGAATTTCAATACGCTGGGCACGGCCGCGTCCTATTCGGGGCCGCTGATCTTCAGCCGCCTCGGCCTCGACGTGGAGAAGACCTTCATCCCGCATCAGGTCGCGCTGGAGCAGATGCGCAAGGGCGAGATCGCGGCGGTGGTGTTCATCACCTCGAAGCCGGTCGACGCTTTCGTGCGCGGGCGCTGGGAAGGCGGCTTCAAGTTCTTGCCCGTTCCCTACCAGAGCAAGCTGGAGGACTACTATCTGCCGGCTTCGCTGGAAGCGGCCGATTATCCCGGCCTGATCAAGCCGGGCGACCACATCGCGACGATCGCCGTGCCGACCGTGCTGGTTGCCTACAACTGGCCGGCCAACTCGAATCGTTTCGAGCGGGTCGCGCGCTTTGTCGATCACCTGTTCTCGCGGATCGACAGGCTGCAGGCACCAGGCTTCGATCCCAAGTGGAAATCGATCAACCTTGCCGCGACGGTTCCCGGGCTCACGCGCTTCCCCGCCGCGCAGGCGTGGCTCGATGCGCATGCGCGCCCGGCGCAGGCATCGCAATGAAACCCGCGACCCTCCCGATCCCGGCCGTCTTCGCGTTTCTGGGAGGGGTTGCCCTGGCGCAGGGCGCGGACGATCCGCTTGCGCAGCTCCGCGCCTGCTCCCTGATGGAGCGCGCCGAACGGCTCGAATGTCTCGACAGGCTGTCGCATGCTATCGCGCCGCCGGAACATCCGGCGCCCAAGGGCGATGACAGGGGTAACGACTGGATCGTCAGCCAGACCATTTCGCCCTTGGATTACTCCCCGATCGCCACCGCCACGACGACATCGCGCGCGGTTGCCGGTGGATCCGCGATGCAGCTCGCCATCCGCTGCCGCGGTGGACGCACCGAGCTAACGATCGCCGGCCCGGCAATTGCCGGGCGCGCCGAGGATTACGTCATCTCCTACCGCATCAACGGCGCCCAGCCCGTGCAGGTTGCGGCGGCCGCGCCGGCATTCGGGGCCGGCATCGCCTTCAAGGCCGATTCGGCAACCCTTCTGCAGTCGCTGCCGGGCGAGGGCGAGCTTGCCGTGCACCTCGTGCCCCGGCTGGGGACCGCCCAGGACGGCGTCTTTTCATTGGACGGGCTGGCGACCGTGCGCGCCAGGATGGAAGCAGCATGCAAATGGCCACACGCTGTCGCGAAGCCGAGCAACGGACGGCAATCGGACGATACTCATTGACGGGAGACAAGCCATGAGAACATTCCACCGAGTCGCGAGCGCCGCAACGATGGGCATCCTCGCGCTCCTGATCGCCGTGCCGTGCTCCGTTGCCCAGGAAGCCGGCCGGCCGCTGACGTTAAAGCCCGCTGCCACGCAGAGGGCGGACGTCGCAACAAGGCCGGCTAAGGCTTCGGCGGCTGCGCGGAGCAGGTCGGCCTTTGCGCGGATGGCGCCTTCGCCGGTGGCGCAGAGCGCGGAGCATCACCTGATCCTGCAACTGAACAGCAACGAGCCAGCGGCGATGAACCTCGTGCTCAACAACGCCGCCAACGTCGCGCAGTATTACAAGGAGGCCGGCGAGAAGGTGAAGGTCGAGGTCGTCACGTTCGGCCCCGGCCTGCACATGCTGCGCGAGGATACCTCGCCCGTGAAGGCCAGGATCGAGACGATGGCGCTGAGCACGCCGGAGATTTCGTACAAGGCCTGCGGTAACACCCAGGAGAACATGCGCAAGGCGGAGAGCAAGGACATCCCGATCGTTCCGCAGGCGCAGGTGGTGAAGTCCGGCGTCGTGCACGTGATGCAGCGTGAGGAGCAGGGCTGGACCTACGTCAAGCCCTGATCGGACCCGGGCGGCCCGGCCTCTGACGGACGGCACAGGCGCATTGACGCTCCGTCTCGCCTGCGCCAAGCTTCTGTCAAAGCAAGACAGAGGTCCGGGAGGCCGCCATGCTGCGCGCGGAGGACAACAAATTCCTGACCGAATCGGGCGCAGGAACCGGCATGGGCGAATTGCTGCGGCGGTTCTGGATCCCGGTGCTGCTGTCGGAGGAGTTGCCGGAGGCCGACGGCGAGCCGAAAAAGATCACGGTCATGGGCGAGGAGCTGCTCGCCTTTCGCGACAGCAGGGGCGTGGTCGGCGTCGTCGACCAGTATTGCCCGCATCGCGGCGCCAATCTCTGGCTCGGCCGCAACGAGGAGTGCGGCATCCGCTGCGTCTATCACGGCTGGAAGTTCGACACCGACGGCCGCTGCGTCGACATGCCGACCTCCTATCCCGATCTCAACGCCAAGGACCTGATCCGGACAAAATCCTATCCGGCGCGCGAATGGGGCGAGATGATCTGGGCCTATATGGGCCCCGCGGACGCGATGCCGGAGCTGCCAGCGCTCGAGATGGCGCTGCTGCCGCCCGCGCACCGCTACGTCAGCAAGAAATGGCAGGACTGCAACTGGGTGCAGGCGCTCGAAGGCTCGATCGACACCGCGCATTTCACCTTCGCGCATCTTGCCTTCGACAAGGAAGAGAACGAGATCCTCGACATCAAGAAGCACTTCGTGAACCCGCTGGTGCGCATGAGCACGGATCAGATGCGCTGGATCGCGCAGGACCCACGTCCGGTCATCAAGATCAGTCCGCACGAAGCGGGGCTGACGATCGCGGGCGGCAGGCTCACGGACAGCGACAACATCTATTGGCGCATCGCCCAGTTCCTGATGCCGGTGCACGCCTACGCGCCGAGCGCGATGCCGGGCGAAAACATCTTCGGCCAGAGCTTCGTGCCGGTCACCGATACCAATTGCTGGATCTATACCTACGCCTGGAATCCGGAGCGGCCGCTGACCGAGGACGAGCGCGCGGCCTATGACCGCGGCAATGGCGTAATCGCCGAGGTCGACGAGAACTACGTGCCGCTGCGCAACAAGAGGAACGACTATCTGATCGATCGCAAGCTGCAGAAGACCAGCAGCTATACCGGCATCAAGGGCGTCTCCGAACAGGATGCCGCCGTACAGGACAGCCAGGGGCCGATCGCCGACCGCACCCGCGAGCATCTCGGCCCCACCGATCTCGGCATCATGCATTTCAGGAAACTGCTGATGGATGCGGCGCGCGCGTTGCAGGCGGGGGAGGCCCCGCCGCATCTTGCCCACCAGGACCGCTACACCGTGCGTTCCGGCGGCTGCGTCACGCACAAGGCCAAGGATCTCGCGGCCGTGATGGTCGAGCGCTTCGGGGATGCCGCGGGCTTCGTCGGCAAGCCGCGCGCGGCGGCGGCGGAGTAGGGCGGTCGCCCGGACATGGGCAGTCTCGTGGTGGCGCATGTCGTGCGGGCTGAGCCGTCGGCGCAGTTGCTCGCCCGCCTGCCGCGCTCGCTCGGCTGGGCCGCCTATCGCGACCCGGTCTGCCACGCCGTTCTCATCGATGTCTTCGGCAGCGATCGTGCGCCCGCGTATCCCTTCGCGCGCTTGCCCCGATCTCTCGACCTCGCGGAGGAATTATCGGATGAAACGGCACCCTTGAATGCCCTCTATGAGGCATTGCTGCGCCAGCGGCGGGCGTCGCCGTTCCGGCGCCGATTCGTCAATCTCAACCTGCTGCTCTCGCGCGCGCTCGAGATGCCGGTGCTCTCATTGGCGGCCGATGACGACGGACTGGACCTGGCGTGTTTGTCAGCCAACGGGCGGTCGTGCCGATTGCGCTTCAAGTCGGGCGGATTGGAGATCGTCTGGCAGGAGGGGCGCGGGGTGATCCAGCCGCTGGCCTTCGACGATGATTCCGCGGTGACGGATGGCGACCTGCGATCACTGGTGGCGTCGGTGCCGGGATGCGAATTGCGGCCGCCGTTGGAAAGCGTCTCGCTGCTGCATCGGATCGCAAGCGCGGAGTGCAAGGCCTTCGTCGGTGCCGATGCCGTCGTTCCCGGCCTCGGCACATGGGACGACGACGGCCGCGCGCTGCCGATGATCATGCGAAGCTACTGATCGACGCCGGGACGCGCTAGTTCAGCGTCTTCAGATACGCGACGACGTCGTCGACGTCCTTGGGATCGGTCATGCCGCCATAGGGCATGCGGTTGCCCTTCACCTTGGCTTGCGGGTCGCTGATATAGGCGCGCAAATTGTCCTCGTCCCAGACGAGATTGGCGCGCTTCATCGGATTCGAGTAGCGGAAATTGTCGAGCGAAGCCGATTTGCGGCCGAACACGCCCTTCAGGCTCGGACCCAGCGCGTCCGCACGATCGGCGTGACAGGCGGCGCAAGTGCCAAACAGCGCCTTGCCGTGCTCGGCGTCCGCGGCCACGGCCGGCGTCGCCGCGAACGCGAGAACAACAGCGGCCAGCACGCGGCAGCGCGACAACAAGATGCTCATCGATACCCCCTCAATGTCCCTGATCGTGCCTTGCTCCGGTCATGCCTGCACCAGCGGACCAGGGCTCTTGAGGTATTTTTCGGTGATGGCTTTGGCCGACCAGTAGGCCAGCGCGCCGAGCGTGCCGGTCGGATTGTAGCCGTGCTGCTGCGGAAACACCGAGGCGCCCTGGACGAACAGATTGTGCGCGCCCCACGCCTGCAAATAGCGGTTGACCACGCTCGACTTCGGATCGGTTCCCATGATCGTGCCGCCGGTGCAGTGGGTGGATTGGTAGGGCACGATGGTGAAGTTCTTCGGCCGGTTGTGCAGGGCGTAATGGGTGGGATTCATTGCCTTGACCACGGCATCGAGCTTCTCGACCAGATAGCGCGACATCTTGTGATCGTTCTCGGTGGCGTTGTAGGTCAGCCGGATCATCGGCCGGCCCAGCGCATCCCTGTAGGTGGGGTCGAGATCCATGAAGTTGTCGCGGTGGGCATAGACCGAGCCCTGCGTGTTGAAGCGGGTGTTGCAGCGGTACCACTTCGCCTCCGCCTGCTTCCATCCCGCACCCCAGCGCGGCTCGCCCTTCGGCAGCACGCGGCCGCCGATCGGCGGCGCGCCGCCATTGATGCAGGCGACATAGCCGCCGCCGAAGAAGCCGAGCCCGGAATGGTCGAAATTCTCGCCGTTGAGATCGTCGAATGCGGTCGCCATGCCGGGCGCGCCCATGAACGGGTTGAATTCGCGGCCCTCGAAGAAGGCTTCGCCGCCGGCCTCGAACTGATAGCAGTAGTTCTTGCCGACGACGCCCCTGCCGGTCTTGGGATCGTAGGGCTCGCCGATCCCGGCGAGCAGCAATTGCTGGGTGTTGCCGAACACGAAGGACGACAGCACGACGAGCCCCGCCGGCTGCTCATATTCCTCGCCGGTCTTCATGTCGGTGTAGACCACGCCGCTCACGCGCTTGGCCTCTCTGTCGTAAATCATTCGTGTCACGAACACGCGCGTGCGCAGCTCGAATTTCGGTTCGCTGCGCAAGACCGGCATGATGTTGACGTTGGGCGAGGCCTTGGCGTTGGCCTCGCACGCGGTGCGGTTGCAGTGGCCGCAATATTCGCAGGCGCCGAGCGTGATGCCTTCGGGGTTCACATAGGGCGCGCTCGATGTCGCGGTCGGAATCGGGAACGGGTGATAGCCGAGGCTGGTTGCCGCCGCGCTGAACATCGCGGGCCCTGCCGCGGTCTTGATCGGCTTGTTGGGATAGTGGTCGCTGCGCGGGCCCTCGAACGGGTTGCCGCCGGCGATCACCTTGCCGCGCAAATTTCCGGCCTGGCCCGACACGCCGCAGAGCTTGTCGAAGCGATCATAATGCGGCTCGAGCTCGTCATAGCTGACCGGCCAGTCCTGGATGGTCATCGTATCCGGGATGGCCTTGGCGCCGTATTTTTCGGCCAGCGCGCTGCGGATGCGGAAGTCGGTCGGCAGGAAGCGCCAGTGCAGCGCGCCCCAGTGGATGCCGGTGCCGCCGACGCCCTCGCCGGGCAGGAAGGCGCCGAAGCGGCGGATCGGCAGCGCGAGCTCGTCGGGCGCATTGCGGAAGGTGACGGTGTCGATCGAATTGTCCTGCATCAATTCGAGCCGCGCCACATAGCGCAGCTCGTCGCGCAGCCGCGTCAGCGTGAATTCCTCCGCCGGATTGCGGTCGGCGCCGCGTTCGAGCCCGACCACGTTGAGGCCGGCCTTGGTCAGCTCGCGCGACAGGATCGCGCCCGAGAAGCCCATGCCGATCACGACGGCGTCGACGTCCTTCAATCTTGTGGCCATCGCCGCCTCCTATTAGGAAAAGTCCGCGATCGACTGCGGCTCGGCGACATAGCGCTTGTCGCGATAGGTATCGATCTTGTCGGCATAGGTGGCGGGCAGTCCGGGAAAGCCGAGCAGCTTCCAGCCGACCTTGTCGCGGTTGCCGCCATAGACCGGATCGGCG
Source organism: Bradyrhizobium sp. NP1 (assembly GCF_030378205.1). Classification (NCBI taxonomy): domain Bacteria; kingdom Pseudomonadati; phylum Pseudomonadota; class Alphaproteobacteria; order Hyphomicrobiales; family Nitrobacteraceae; genus Bradyrhizobium; species Bradyrhizobium sp. NP1. The sequence goes on along the minus strand of NZ_CP127385.1, from coordinate 7,573,275 downwards.
AAGAAGCCGGCCATGGTGATCCCATGCAATTGCGCGAAGAAGGCGCGCGCGTCGAAATTCTCGAACTGCGCCTTGCCCTCTTCCATCGCCTTCAGTGCCGTAACGCGATCGGGCGCGTCGAGCCGGTCGAAATCCTTGCCATGGGTCTTGCGCGTCCAGGCATTGGCTGCGGCAATGCCTGCTGAGAAATATTCGCGCGGCGTCAGCGCCAGCTGATAGCCCTGCTCGGGCTTGCCTTTCAGATAAGGCCCTCCGCGATACATCTTGGCGCCGCCGCCCCAGGCGCTGCCGAGCTGGCGGTCGATGAAGACGGCGCAGCCGCACTCGCTGCCCGAGGGCGAAAGCTCGTCGGCCGGGATCAGCGTGTCGACCGCCGCGACGATGAAGGCTGCTTCCGGCGCGGTCAGCGTGACGAACGGTTCTTCCGGCGCAGGCTGCGCCGCGGCCGCCTCAGGTTTCGGCTGTTGCGCCTGCGCCGGCTCGGCGAGGCCGGCGGCAAGCGCGGTCCCCGCAAGGCCTGCGCCGAGCAGGAACTGGCGGCGTGGAACGGTGTCGTCCGTCATGGGGACCTCCCGAGGGTGGCTGTGAGGGGATTTTGCAGCGAGATGAACGGAGATTGGGAGGTCGGTGCCGGCATGGCCGGTCTTGCCGGCCGCCGAAAACGCCATGTCGCGCGCCGCATCGGGCTTTGCGACATCAATCTGGCTGCGGTGTCCGGCGCGCTTTGCAACGTCTCTTCCCCGGCTTCTTGCGCGCTACGATAGGGGCAGGTCGCTGATCGCACAACATAGAAACGCCGGACGCGTTATCTCTCGCGATGCAGCATGGCGCGAGGCAACGCGAAGGGTCGAAACATGAAAATTTCGTCGACGAAATGCTACAGCGACGTCGGCCGGTATTCGCGGTTGGCGAGGCTTGCTTCCTCGAGGTCGAGGTCGCGCTCGATCCGCCGCCTGACCTCGTCGGTGATCTTGCCGTCGCGCAACAGGCCGTGGATGAATTTGCGCTCATCCGCGATCAGCTCGCGCGTCAGCGCCGTCCCCGTCACTGAGACGTCGTGGTGGTCGGGGTCGAGCGAGTCGGGAAGCTGGGTGGTGCGTATTTCGTGCCGCGCGCGCAGCAGGCGGACCACCTCGTCGGAGAGGTTGCGGTCTTCGGTGATGGCGTCGAGCGATTTGAGCGCGGCATCGAGCGCCTCGCGGCGGGCCGCGATCTCGGATTCATGCTCGGCGCGGTACTCGGCGCGCGCGGTCTTGGCGACGCCGAGCCAGCGCACCACCAGCGGCAGGGTGAGGCCGAGCCCGATCAGCGTGACGATGATGACGCCGAAGGCGACGAACAGGATCAGGTCGCGATAGGGAAATGCGTCACCGCTTTCGAGCGCAAAGGGCAGCGCCAGCGCGGCCGCGAGCGACACCGCGCCGCGCACGCCGGTGAACGACAGGATGAACGTCCATCGCCAGCTCGGCGCGGGATCGCGTGCGCGCAGGTTGGCGCTGATCCAGCGCGGCACATAGATCGCCGGATAGGTCCAGGCGAAGCGCGCGACGATGATGATCGCCACCACCAGCGCAATGACCCACAGGATGTCGTCGAGCGGAAACGCCTTCGATCTTTCCAGGATTGAGCGCATCTGGAATCCCGTGAGCAGGAACAACAGCCCCTCGATCAGGTAGATGATCAGGTTCCAGAAGAAGACGCCCTGCAGGCGCGTCGCCGCCGATATCCAGAGCGGGCCGTTCCAGCTCATATAGAGCCCGCAGGCGACGGTTGCGATCACGCCGGAGCCGCCGGAATGCTCGGGCACCCAGTAGGCGAGATAGGGCGTGATCAGCGACAGCGTGATCTCGACCTGCGGATCGCGCGCATAGTGCCGCGCCCGCAGGCTCACCCAGCCGACCGCTATGCCGAACAGCACCTCGCAGGCGACGATGGCGAGGAAGGTGCCGGTTGCCTTCGATAGCGAGAAGGTGCCGGTCGTGATCGCGACCACGGCGAAGCGGTAGAGGATCAGCGCGGTGGCGTCGTTGGCGAGCCCCTCGCCCTCGAGCACGACCAGCATGCGGCGCGGCAGCCCGAGCTTGCGCGCGATCGCGAGCGGCGCGACCACGTCGGGAGGCGCGACGATGGCCCCGAGCAGGAAGCCGACGCTCCACGGCAGCCCGATCAAATAGTGGGTTGCAGCGGCCACCGCGAAGGCGGTGAAGATGACGCAGCCAACCGCGAGCAGGATGATGGGGCGCAGACTGTATTTGAACTCGCGCCAGCTCATCGCGACGCCCGCCGAATAGATCAAGGGCGGCAGCACCACCAGCAGCACGAGCTCCGGCGGCAATTCGACCGAGGGCATGCCCGGCACGAAGGCGAGCGCGATGCCGGCGACCATCAGCAGGATCGCCGGTGCGATGTTGAGTCGCCGCGCCAGGACGGCGGTGCCCGCGAGTACCGCGAGGAGGATCAGGAATATCTGAAATCGCGCTTCCACGGCTTCATGGTTTGGCCCGGAAGGCCTGTCCGGTCAATCCGGTTGGGCTGTGTCCGCAAATGAGATGCGATCCGACCGCGGCCGGGAAATTTGTGACCGTTCCGGCCAATGCCGGCAACGCTGGCCTGGCATACCCGGGTCAACTCAGCCGCTGCGCCACCAGGCCTCCGATGGCCGCGAATACCGTCTGTAGTTCTGCGGGCGACGGATTGCCGCCCTGGGTGTAGGCGGCGATCAGCACGGGATGATCGGGCTTCGGCCAAACCACGGCAATATCGCCGGCCGCATCCTTGCCGTTGTTGCCGGTCTTGTCGGCGATCTTCCAGTTCTTCGGCAGCCCGGCCCGCAGCCGGTTGGCGCCCGTCTTGCAATTCACCATCCATTCCGTCAGCCGTGCGCGCGAGTCGGGCGACAGCGCGTCGCCCAACAGCAGCCGGCGCAAATTGCCCGCCATCGCGGCAGGGCTCGTCGTGTCGTTCGGGTCGCCCGGCCGGGAGCGATTGAGCTCAGGCTCGTTGTGATCCAGCCGCGTGACGGTGTCGCCGATCGAGCGCCAGAAGGCGGTCAATGCCGCCGGCCCGCCGATCCGCGCCAGCAGCAAATTCGCGCAGGTGTTGTCGCTGAGCTCCACGGCGGCCCCGCACATGTCGGCGATCGACATGGCGCCGGCCGACAGCTTCTCCTTCGCCACCGGCGCATAGCCGAGGAGATCGGCCGTCCCGTAGGGTATCGATGTTTCCAGCCGGTCCTCGCCGCGGTCAACCCGCGACAGCACGCAGGCGGCAAGCGATGCCTTGAAGGTGCTGCACATCACGAAACGCTCGTCGGCGCGCCAGGCGGCGAGCGTCGCCCCCGTCGTCAGGTCTTCGGCGTGGAGACCGATCCGGCCGCCGGTCTGGCGTTCATAAGTTTCGAGGGCGGGCGGCGCCGTCTGCGCAAGCGCTGGCCCGGCCGTCAGCCACCACATGGTGGCCAACACGGAGCGACGATCTATCAGCATGAATGTTTCTAGTTTCTAGTGGTCCGATTCTAATATTCGTATCCCGCTGCGGCAGGCTCCTTGCGGCGAGGGGGTAGCGAACGTCAAGTCCGCTCCCCTAGAGCAGCGTCGTTGGGTGAAAATGCGGCGGCGTGCCGCGCATCACTCGCGCAGGTCGTAGCGGTAGGATTTGGAGACGATCTTCCAGCCGTCACCGAATTTCATCGCCACCAGATAGTCGGTGAAATAGCGCGGCGGCAGTTGGCAGCGCAGCTTGACGAAGGCGGTCTTGTCGTCGGAACGATCGATGGTGACGATGAAGTCCTCGCGCTTCTTGCCCTCGGCCTTGCCCGAGGGACGCTTGCGTACGCGATCGAGCCAGTCTGGCACGGGCAGAACCTGCAGCTCGCCTTTTTCCACCCAGCGCAGGTCGGCGGACGGATCGAAGATGGCGCCGAGCTTGTCGGCATCGCCTTCATAGAGGCCGTCGAAATAGTGGTTCACCACCGCTTCGACGGTGGAACGGTCCAGACTCATGGTTGCTCTCCCTGATGTCGTCGTTTGTTGAACTCGGCCCCGAATTCGTAAGATACACTATGGCACGATATTCAAAGCAAATGAGAAGCCTGTGACAGCTCCAAGCGTGTGCAAGCGTACCCTTTCCGGAAAATGCCTGTGTGGCGCGGTGCATTATGCGGTAGCGGACGCATTCTCCTACGCCGCAAATTGCCACTGCTCGAATTGCCGGCGTGCGACGGGCGCGGCCTTCAAGCCGTTTGCGGGCATCGAACGCGACAGGCTCGCGATCACGAAAGGCAAGGACGGGCTGATGATCTTCGGCGAGGGGAGCGCTCACGATGCGCACTGCGGCCGATGCGGCTCTCTGCTCTATTCCGTGGTCCGCGAGGGCGCCTGGGCTCATGTCGCGATGGGAACGCTGGTTGACGATCCCTCGATTCGGCCGACCGCACACATCTTCGTCGGCTCCAAGGCGCCCTGGTTCACGATTACCGACGGCTTGCCGCAATATCAGGAGCACGTTGTGGCCGGATGACCGCCCGGGAGAAGGTCGCGGCCGCGCGCGGCGCGGTGGAAACGGCAAAAATGCAGCCAATCTGGTCCGAACCGGCACGGCGCCGGACGATACTAACCGTCAGGGGGCCAATACTGTTGCGGTGGGCGGGTTCCACTTGGGTGACCTGGCTCACGAAACCAGGGACAGGCCGCTGGCAGAGTACCCCGGAGGGACGCGGGTCAAGCGTCATGATGACCATGTTCAAACCGCTAAAACTGACCGTTTTCCTGTTCGCCGCCGTGCTGCTGCTTGCCGCCGAGCCGGCCTTCGCCGGCAAGCGCGTGGCGCTGGTCATCGGCAATTCGGCCTATCAGAACGTGCCGCCGCTCGCCAATCCCGCCAATGACGCCGCCACGATCGCGGCCACCTTCAAGGATGCCGGCTTTGACGTGGTGGATTCCCGCCGCGATCTTTCCGCGGTCGAGATCCGCCGCGCGCTCCGCGACTTTTCCGATGCTGCCCTCGGTGCCGACATCGCCGTGATCTACTATGCCGGCCATGGCATGGAGGTCGACGGCGCCAACTACCTGATCCCGGTCGACGCCCGGCTCGAGCGCGACACCGACGTGTTCGACGAGGCGCTGTCGCTCGATCGGGTGCTGGTCGCGGTCGAGCCGGCGAAGCAGTTGCGGCTCGTGATCCTCGATGCCTGTCGCGACAATCCGTTCGCCAAATCGATGAAGCGCACCGTGGCTTCGCGCGCGATCGGCCGCGGCCTTGCCAAGATCGAGCCGGCCAGTCCCAACACGCTGATCGCCTATTCGGCCAAGGCCGGCTCGACGGCGCTCGATGGCGATACGAAAAACAGCCCGTTCACGGCGGCGCTGTCGAAACATCTGACCCGGCCGGGCCTCGACGTGCGCCGCGCCTTCGGCTTCGTGCGCGACGACGTGCTGAAGGCGACCGCCAACCGCCAGGAACCGTTCGTCTACGGCTCGCTCGGCGGCGAGGACGTTCCGCTGGTGCCGCCGCCGGCCCAGGCCGCCTCCGCCGGGCCGGCCGCGGCCAATCCGCAGGCCGATATCCGGCACGACTACGAGCTCGCATTGCAGATCGGCAACAAGGCGGCATTGAACGCCTTCCTCGCGCAATATCCCGACGGCTTCTATGCGAGCCTCGCCAAGCTTCAGCTGGAGAAATTGTCGGCCGAGGAAGCACGCGTTGCCGCTACCGAAAAAGCGCGGCAGACCGAGCAGGAGCGGGCGCGGCTCGCCGCCGAAGGCGCGAGGAAGGAAGCGCAGGCCAAGGCGGAAGCCGATGCGAAGGCTGCTGAGCAGGCGCGGCTTGCGGCGGAAAAGGCCAAGCAGATCGCCGAGGGGCAGGCTGCGGAAGCCGAGCGCAAGCGGGCCGACAAGGCGGCGGAGGCGCAGATCGCCAGCAACAATGCCGCGGCGGGCGACACCCGCGCCGGCGTCGCCGCGCCCGACAAGGGAGTGAGCGTCGCCGCACTGACCGTAGGACCTTCGCAGGGCGACGTCGTCAAGTCGGTGCAGCAGGAGCTGCGCCGCGTCGGCTGCCTCACCGGCGCGGCCGACGGCGACTGGAACGCGGCCTCGCAGCGCTCGCTGTCTGCCTTCAACCGCAATGCCGGCATGACGCTCGACGTCAAGACGGTGAGCGCCGATACGCTCGACGCCATCAAGCAGAAGCAGGCGCGCGTCTGCCCGCTGGTGTGCGAGCGCGGCTACAAGGCCGATAGCGACCATTGTGCGAAGATCGTGTGCGCCGAGGGCACGGTCCTCAACGACGACAATGAATGCGAGAAGCGCCGTGCCAGGACGCCCTCCGCCAAACGCGACGATGGTGACAGTCGCGACCGCGCCGAGCGCACTCCCCGCCAGCGCGACGATGCCGGTTCCGGCTTTGGCGGCGGCTCAATTGCGCCCAGGCCGCGCGCCGCGGCATCGGGCTCGGGCCAGATCGTGTGCGATCGCGCCGGCTGCCGTCCGGTCTCCAAGGGCTGCCACCTCGAATTCAAGACCTTTGCGCAGGGCGGCCCATGGGAAGGGCAGGGCGGCAATGTCGAGGTGTGCCGTTAAGGCGGACGGGCGGAGACAGGATGCCGCCCGCGTCGTTGCTTCTTTTCCCTCGCCATTGACCCGGCCCCTGCGGCCGCCCGTATAACGGCTGCGGCAAGCATGATCTGAGGTGATTCGTGGATTCTGCCGCGCGACTGCTTAAGCCTGCCGAGGCTGCGAGGCAGCTTGGCGTTTCGGCCAAGGCCTTGCGGCTATACGAGCAGCGCGGATTGATCCGCCCCGCCCGCAGCCCGGCAGGATGGCGGGCCTACGGTCCGTCCGAGATGGCGCGTGCCGCCGAAATCGTGGAACTGCGCGGGCTCGGGCTCAGCCTCGGTGAAGTGGTGCGCGTGCTCGAAAGCGATGCAGCGACGCGCGCGGATGTCCTGGCTGCGCATGAAGCGACGCTCGATGGCCGAGCCCGCGCGCTTGGCGATGTGATCGGCAAGGTTCGCCGGCTGCGCGCCGGTCTGGAGCGAGGCGAGAGGACGCCGAGCGGACAGAGCACTGGTCCGTCCCGGGGGAACGGCGGGATCAGTGTCGCGTTCGATCTGCCCTGGCCGTGGGGTGGCGAGCGGTTTGAACTGGGCGAGATCCGGCCGCTGAACTACATCGTCGGGCCGCTCGGGAGCGGCAAGACGCGGCTCGCGATACGGCTTGCCGAAGCGCTGCCCGGCGCGGCCTTTGTCGGCCTGGACCGGCTGGCCCACGGCGGCGCGGCCGCGCGTGCCCGCCTCAAATCCGACCCGGCTTTGAAATCGCGGGTCGACCGCAACCTCGCCGCGCTTGTCGATGAAGGCGGCGTCGCGTCGGTGGCCCTGGTCGCGCTGCTCGCCGCGCTGCAGGCCGACGGTCCGGCTTTTCTGGTGATCGACATGCTGGAGCAGGGGCTCGATGCGGCAACCCAGCGGGCGCTGATCTCCGATCTGCGTCGCCGCGGGCGAAATGCACGGCCGCTGTTTTTTCTCTCACGCTCAAGCTCGATCCTGGACCTCGACGCCGTCGGCACCGACGAGGCGATCATCCTGTGTCCGGCCGATCACAGCCCGCCGAGGCGCGTAGCGCCCTATCCGGGATCTCCGGGCTATGAAGCCGTTGCCACGTGTCTGGCGGCGCCTGACGTGCGCGCGCGAACCGAAGGCTTGATCGCCTGGCGGCCGGCCCAGTGATTGCGCTCCGCGCTCATGGTCGACGGCTGCCGCTCGCGGCGCCGCGCCTCAGCCCGAGATCGCGGTCGCCGCGATGTTGACCGTCAGCGCGAGCAGCGCGGTGTTGAATACGAAGGCGATGATGCCGTGCACGGTCGCGGTGCGGCGGATGATTTTGTCGGTGATGCCGACGTCCGACACCTGCGCGGTCATGCCGATCACGAAGGAGAAATAGACGAAGTCCCAGTAGTCGGCATGGTCTTCCTGCTGGCCGCTCGGGAATTGCAGGCCGCCGGGCGTCGCGCCGCGATAATAGTCATGGGCATAGTGCAGGGCGAACGCGGTATGCACCGCCGCCCAGGACAAGGCGATCGTCACCATCGCGAGCGCCAGCCCGTGGGCGGCGCGGTGCGCCGCGCCAAGCTCGAGCACGATCGCGGCGATGCTGGCGAACGCGCCGAGCGCGGTCATCAGCAGGATCAGGAAGCGCCCATCGTCCTGCAGCCGCGCGTCGCGCCTGATACGTGTGGAACTGCTCTGCAGCATCATGGTGTAGACGAGCAGCAGATAGAGCGCGACGAAGACGTCCCAGGCGAGCAGAAGCCGCGTCACCTCGCGCAGCGTGCCCGGCAGGGCGACGAAAGCGATGATGCCGACCGCAAGCGCGATGAAGGTGCGCGGCCGCGCATAGATGATGCGAACAGGCCTTGGCAGTTTCCGGAATCGGAGCAGGCGCTCCTCGAATTCCCCGCTCATGCGTGCCCGCTCCTGTCGGGCTCTAGTTCTTGCGTTCAGCGACGAAATGCGCGGCCGCCCGCAGCACGTCGCCCTTGGCGCCGAAGATCGACAGCGCGGAATCGGCGCGCGCCAGCAGGTCGCGCACCCGCTTCTTGGCGCCGTCGACCCCGAGCTGGGTGACGAAAGTGGTCTTGCCGAGCGCAGCATCCTGACCGGTCTGCTTGCCGAGCGCGGCGGCATCGCCCTCGACGTCGAGCAGGTCGTCGGCGATCTGGAAGGCCTCGCCGAGCGCTTTGCCGTAGTCGTCGAGCGCCTGGTATTCCTTCGCCGAGGCCTGGCCGAGCAGCGCGCCCGCGATGCAGCCGAAGCGGAGCAGCGCGCCGGTCTTCATCTGCTGCAGCCGCGCCACGTCGACCGGCTCGCGGTCGCCGAAACGGCCCTCGCCGGCGAGATCCAGCATCTGGCCGCCGGCCATGCCGCCGACGCCGGCGGCACGCGCGAGCGCGCGGGTCAGCGCCAGGCGGACGCTCGCCTCGCGATGGATCTCGTCACGGGTGATGATGTCGAAGGCGATGGTGAGCAGCGCGTCGCCGGCCAGGATCGCGGTCGCATCGTCATAGGCCTTGTGCAGGGTCGGGCGGCCGCGGCGCAGGTCGCTGTTGTCCATTGCCGGCAGGTCGTCATGGATCAGCGAATAGCAGTGGATGCATTCGAGTGCGGCGCCCGCGAGCAGCGCGGCTGGCCGTGGCACGCCGAACACCGCCGCGCTTTCCACCACCAGGAACGGCCGCAGCCTTTTGCCCCCGCCGAGGCTCGAATAGCGCATGGCCTCGATCAGCCGCTTCGGGCGCACGATCTCGTCCGGCTCGACCGCGTCGGAGAGCAGGTCGCCGAGCAAGGCCTCGGTATCCTCCGCAGTCTTGTCCAGTCGCGTCGCGAAATCGGTTGCGGCAGTGCCAGTCATCAAACGGGGCTCCGGGAAAGGGGGGTAGAGGGGTAATTTGCGCCGGACAATCCTTTATGCGCCCGGCTTCGTCAATCGCGAGGGCGGGGGTAAACGCGCCACAAAAGCGCTGGAAAAACCGCGAATTGTCATCGCGCGGCAGGCGCTTTCGCCCCCATGATGGCCTGTCCGACCGATTGAGCCTGAAATCGATTGCGCCTCATCCGACCTTTGCTGCTGATTTTGCTGCTCCTGCTGCTCGTGCCCTATCTGCTGGCGCCGCTCTACCGTGCCGGCCATCCGGTCTCGACCCTGATGCTGTGGCGCTGGGCGCACGGCCAGCCGGTGGCGCGGCAATGGGTCGATTTCAACGCGATTTCGCCGGCGCTGCCGCGGGCCGTGGTCGCGGCCGAAGACGCGCGTTTCTGCAAGCATCACGGCATCGACTGGGGCGCGGTGCGCGAGGCGATCGACGACGCGCAGGAAGGCGAGGGGCTGCGCGGCGCCTCCACCATCACCCAGCAGGTGGCGAAAAACCTGTTCCTGTGGCCGCTGCCGGGAGCGGTGCGCAAGGTCCTGGAATTCCCGCTGGCGATGTGGATTGATTTCACCCTGCCCAAGCAGCGGATCCTGGAGATCTACCTGAACGTCGCCGAGCTCGGCCCCTCCGGCCAGTTCGGCGCCGAGGCCGGCAGCACCTATGCCTTCGGCCATTCGGCGGCTTCGCTGTGGCCGCGCGAGGCGGCGCTGCTCGCCGCGATCCTGCCCAACCCCCATGTCCGCAGCGCCCGCAATCCCGGGCCCGGCGTGCGCCGGCTGGCCGGAACCTATCTGGCGCGGTCCCAGGCGGCCGGCTTGCAGCGCTGCTGGAGCGAAAATTGAGGCCTTTTTGGCTGATTTTTGCGCGCTTTTGCCGCGCCGGACCCTAGCTTTACGCCGTCCCTTCCTCTATAAGCGCGGCCTTGACCGGCATCCGGTTCGCGCGTGGCGCGCTGAGCCATCCCGTTTCGGGCGATGCCTTCGACCTATCCCTAGAGGACACCGACATGGCCGTTCCCAGACGAAAAACTTCGCCGTCGCGCCGCGGCATGCGCCGTTCGGCGGATGCGCTGAAGAAGCCGACCTATATCGAGGACAAGGATTCCGGCGAGCTGCGCCGTCCGCACCACCTCGATCTCAAGACCGGCATGTACAAGGGCCGTCAGGTCCTGAAGAAGAAAGAATCCTGATCCAGTTGTGGACCTTTCGGGCGGGGCGCGATCCCCTGCCTGAATTCGGCCAGCGTGTGAGGTAAGACCATGCCGGCGGCGGCGCGCCAGCGCATCGCCGGCTGATTCGCTGTTTGAACCAAGGCCTCCGCGATGATCGGTTTTCCGCTGCTTCTGATCCCGCTCGCGATCTACAACATCCTGGTCTTTCTGATGCCCGGCGTTTCGCTCAGCGAGCCGCTGGTGCGGTTGACGCTGGTCTCGGGCAGCGAGTGGCCGATCACGCTGAGCGACGTGCTGCTCACGCTCGGCATCCTGCTGTTGCTGCTCGAGGTGTTCAAGGCGGCGCGGCCGGGCGCGAAATATCTTACCGATCACCTGCTGTCGTTCGTGCTGTTCGCCGCCGCCGCGGCCGAATTCGTGCTGTGGCCGAGATTCGCGACCTCGACCTATTTCCTGCTGACGCTGCTTGCGCTGTCGGATTTCCTGGCGGGCGTGGCGCTGCGCTCGCGCCGCCGCTTGCAGCCCGTTGCGTCGGTGGGTCCGGCGCCGCAGGCTCCGTTCGAGCGGCCAGTCGCCGAGCCGCCAGCCGAGCTGGCGCCACCAGCCGCGACGCCGGCGCAGGAGCCCGCAGTGAAGTCAGCGGCCTCGGTCGCGGAATCCGTGCTGCTCGATCACCCCGGCCGCCCCGCAGCCCAGCCGGCACCCGTGGTCAATCCGGCCTCGCCGGAGGTCGCATCCCCCGGGCTTCAGCCTGGCCCAAGCACGGCCGATGGCCCGCGCACCACGCCGGACGAGCCGCCGCGCCAATAGCCGCCAGAGACGGTGTTACGCCCGAGACGGGGTCAGATGACCTGCCGCGTCCTGAAACCCGTCGGACGCCATTTGCCACAGGCTGCGTAGGCCGACCGAGGATCGACCGGGTGCACCTCTGCCTGATCGCGCGACGGCGGCAGCTGTTCGGCGCTCGCCATCACCTGGGTCAGGAAGATCGAATTCGGCAGCGGCAATCGGGTCACGAATGTCACCGGCTCGGCCACCGGAACAAGCGCGCCCGGAACCGGCGCGACTTCCTCGAAGCTGCCGTCCTCGAATGCCTGCTCGTTCATGCTCGTCATGGCAAACCGTCACATTCTGGGACATCTCGCCCCGTTACGGTTTGAACCTCGCAAGCTCTATGCCGTGCGGGCCTTTTTGGTTCCCGGCGCTCGCCAAACGTGGTTTCCAAATTGTTTATGAACTTGGCCTAGCCTGTGCGACGCAAGAGGCTCGATCCTTCAGCGCCGGGAATGGCCCGGCCTGTCCCGAAACGAGGCGTCCGTGACAACCACCCCGCCGCCGCTGTCGACCATCCTGGCCTCGCTCGGCCAGGCGGCCTTTGTCTGGGACATCGCGACCGACGCGATCGAATGGGTGGCCGCGGGTGCGGTGCTCGGCGATATCCCGGCCGCCTCGCTCGCAAGCGGAGCTGAGTTCGCCAAGCTGATCGAGCCGCAGCGCGCGATCCGGCACGACGCGCTGATGCAGTCGCCGCCGATCCACGGCGGCGACGGCACGCCCTACCGCATCGAATATGGCGTGCGGGCGACCACCTCCGCGCCGCTGGTCTGGATCGAGGAGACCGGCCGCTGGTTCGCCGGCCCCGATGGCCGACCGGCCCGCGCGCAGGGCATCGTGCGCATCGACAATGAGCGCCACGCCCGCGACGAGGCGCTGAAGAAGCTCGCCGAGAGCGACCCGCTGACCGGGGAGCTGAACCGCACCCATCTGGTCGCAGCACTCGCGCAGGCGATCGAGGAAGGCACGCGCTTTCGCGCCACTTCGGCCTTCATGCTGATCGGAATCGATCACCTCTCCCGCATCAACGACGCGTTCGGCTTCGACGTCGCCGATGCCGTGATCGCGGAAGTCGCCCGCCGCATCCGCGCGCGGCTGCGCGGCGGCGACGTGCTCGGCCGCTTCTCCGGCAACAAGTTCGGCCTGATCCTGAAGAACTGCACGGTCGAGGACGCCAATGTGGCGGCGGAACGCTTCCTGGCCGCCATCCGCGACGAGGTGGTGCCGACCAAGTCCGGCCCGGTCTCGGTCACGGCCTCGATCGGCGCGGTCAACGTGCCGCGCCATGCGCGCTCGACCGACGAGGCGATCAACCGCGCCCACGAAACGCTCGATGGCGCCAAGCGGCGCCGCGCCGGCTCGTTCTCGCTGTGGCGGCCGAACGTCGCGCGCGACGCGCAGCGCCGCGTCAACATCCGAGTCACCGACGAGATCGTCACCGCGCTCAACGAACGGCGGATCGTGATGGCCTATGAGCCGGTGGTCGACGCGCGCTCGCGGCAGGCCGGATTCTACGAATGCCTGGTGCGCATGGAGCAGGAAGACGGGCAGGTGCTGCTGGCGCCCGACATCGTTCCCGTCGCCGAGCGGCTCGGCCTGATCCGCCTGGTCGACCACCGCGTGCTCGAGCTCGTGATCGGCGAGCTCGCGCAGGCGAGCAACGTCCAGCTCAGCCTCAACATCTCGCCGGGAACCACGATGGATCCGGACTGGTGGGCCTCGATCGAATCGCTGATGCGCGCCCATCCCGGGGTCGGCGAGCGGCTGATCGTCGAGATCACCGAGACGGTCGCCATCCAGGATCTCGACGACGTGCGCGGCTTCGTCACCCGGCTGAAGAATTTCGGCAGCCGCATCGCGATCGACGATTTCGGCGCCGGCTACACCTCGTTCCGCAACCTGCGCAAGCTCGGTGTCGATATCGTCAAGATCGACGGCGATTTCGTCCAGAACATCGCCGAGTCCGCCGACGACCGCGCTTTCGTGCAGACGCTGATCGACCTGGCGCGGCGGCTGCAGATCAAGACGGTCGCCGAATGGGTGCAGGACGAGCAATCCGCTGATTTGCTGCGCGACTGGGGCTGCGACTATATCCAGGGCCGGCTGACCGGGCTCGCCTCGCCGCAGCGTCCGTGGGACGCCGCCGGCGGCGCGGCGCTTCCGGCCGCCGGCTAAAGCGCGATGAGATCAGGCTGAATCGTCATCGCGCTTTAGGTTCTTGATTGAGCATGATCTCCGCGCAAACGCGTTCCGCGTTTGTCGCGAGGGAAAACCGCACCACACTTTTCCGGATCATGCTCTAACGGTCCTGCTCCTCAGCTCACGCCGCCGGCAAACAGGTCCTTGCGGATGACGGCATGGACGCCCCAATTGCCGTCGACCACCTGGGTGATGCCGAAATCGACGCCGACGGTGATCAGCGAGATCGCCTCGTCCTCGGTCAGCTTCTTGGTCGTCATCAGGAAGCGGCGCATCTTGCGGAACGCGTCGCGCAGCGCGAGGTCGACCGAGGACTTGTTGTAGATGTCCGACTGCGCCTTCGGGCCGAGCTCGCTTAAGTAGTTGGCGAACGAGAAGCCGTGCACCACCCACTCGTCGCGCGTCTCCAGCATCGGGTAGTCGAGCGCTTCCAGCGCGGTGCCGGCAAGATCAGCCTTCTTGTGCAGGATGACCTGGAAGGTGCCGTTGAGCGAGCATTCGATCGCGGTGCCGCACAGCTCGGAATCGCCCTGCGAGGCGTGGGAATCGCCGACCGACAGCAGCCCGCCTTCCACCGCCACGGGATAGTACATCGTCGCGCCCTTGCCGATCCGCCAGTTGTCGATGTTGCCGCCGGTGTAGCTCGGCGGGATCGAGTCGACGATGTCGGCTTCCTTGGGTGCGAGCCCGATCACGCCGAAATGCGGGCGAATGGGAATCCGCACGTTCTTCAGGATGCCGTGGTTCTCCTTGACGGTGGAATGGTCGACCGGCACGCCGGGATAGTCGATGGTCTTGTGCACCACGCCCGAGGGATCGGTCTGCGGCGTCCAGGTGAAGTTGTAGACCGCCTTGGCCCAGTTGCGCTCGCCGGTCGCGTCCACCTCGTAGATGGTGACGACCTCGCGCGGCTTCGGTTCGGTGAGCAGATCCTTGTAGTGGAAGCCCCACCAGGCGGCGGCGTTGCTGCCGAACGCCTTGCCCTGGTGTTGCGGATTGGCGCTCGGCCGCGGCATGACGTCGATGATGCGCAGCTCGATCACGTCGCCCTCCTCGGCACCGCGCACATAGACCGGGCCGGTGCAGATGTGCACGCCGAGGCCTTCGCCGGCGCCGCGTCCGAACAGCGAGGCGTCCATGGGACCTGCGCCGCGGCGGTTGACGCCCTTCTTCTCCTTGGTCCAGAGGAACACGCTTTCGACGCCGGGATCGCCCTTGACCATGCGCTCGGCATCGTCATTGGCGTGATGGGTCAGCGCCTCGATGGTGATGAAGTCGCCGGAATCGATCTCGACCTGCGGCTTCAGCTTCTTGCTGAAATAGCCCCAATGCACGGTGTCGGCATTGGCGGGCAGGTGGTGGTAGGCGCGCGTGGCCGGCTGGTGCTTCTCGGCGGCCGCCGCCATTTTCGGCGTCACCAGCGAAATGCCGCCGGCGGTCATCGCCGCAGCGCCGCCTGCCGCCGCAAAACTCGACCGCAGGAATGAGCGACGTTCGCGATCGAGCGTTTCCTTGAATTGACGATGGTGGAGTTCGAAATCCGGACAGTTCCTGTCGTCGCCCGCGCACATGTTCTTCTCCCTTGGGTTCTAGAGAAAGCCAACCAGGAGGGTGCCGCGCGCCGGACCGGTGCGGCCATGACCGGGAGCGCCCAATAATTTGCCAGACCTCATCGCGCCGGTTGTGCGGGCGGCAGCGATGGTTTGCGCTTTTCGGAACGCGATCAAGAATTTGGACGTATTTCGTCAAATCGGTCGCCTGGCAGGCCGAGCGCCGGCCGGCTCGTGCAGGCCGCGCGGCACGCGATGTGCATCGCAACGCCATCGAATGTCGGCGCAATGCGCTTGCCGCCTTACGGCAATCGGTGCACGCTGCCGCTCACGGCAAAGTGACGAGGCCGCCAGGCAGGGGCCCGGGGGAAGCGCGATGGTCGCCACCACCTATCGGGTTTCGATCGATGCGATCCCGCTGCAGAACCAGCGGGAAGCGTGGCGCGAGGCGCTCAGGGGCTTCATGCTCGACTGCTGCCTGCCCGCGACCGGCCCGTTCGCCTTCGGCGAATTGACCGCGAAGCGGTCGACCACGGGGGCGCAGCTTGCGCTGCTGCGCTCGAGCGAGCAGGAGATCGTCTGCAACGGCGCGGCGTCGCGCGTCGCGATCATCTTCCATGCGCTCGGCCGCGGCAGCATCATCGCGGGCCAGCGCAGTTGCGAATTCGCCGACAGCGACGTCTCGGTCTGCGATCTGCAGGCGCCTTGGCGCATGGCGCTGCGCGAGGATTTCGAGATCGTGCTGCTTGAGCTGCCGCGCGAGCGGCTGCTCGGCCGGCTCGGCTACAACCGGCTTCGCCTGCCTGTCGTGCTCGGGTCGACGGTTGCGGCCGCCGCCGCGCGGCAGGTGATGCGCACGCTGGCCGGCAATTTCGGCATCCTGGAGAAAGCCGACCTTGCCACCGCCGAGGTCGCGGTCACCGAGCTCGCGGCCGGCGCGCTGCTCGGCGAGTCCCAGGTCGATGCCGAGGCGCTGACCCAGGTGCAGGCCGGCCATCTGCGTCGCATCGATGCCGCGATCGAGGCGCAGCTCGGCAATCCCGGGCTGACGCTTGCGGATGTCGCGCGTCAGGAAGGCCTGTCGCCGCGCTATCTGCAGCGGCTGTTCGAGCGCCACCACACCACCTTTTCCGCCTACCTGCGCGAGCGGCGGCTGGCGCGCTGCTGCAGCGACCTGATCGATCCGAAATATGCCGACCAGAGCATCGCTGCGATCAGCTATCGCTGGGGCTTTGCCGACCAGGCGCATTTTTCCCGCATGTTCAGCGCGACCTACGGCACCTCGCCGCGCGAATTCCGCAAGACGGTACCGCGCGATCCCGCGACCGAGCGCACCCGCGGTCGCCCGCTGTTCGGGCGCGGGCCCGCGACGCTGTTGCGGCTCGCGCCGGCGCCAACGCGCGAGGCGGCGCCGCGCCAGACGGGCGAAAGCGCGGTGGTTTCACGCGCGGCGGTCGCCCCCGCCGCGCCGGTCTCGTCGCATCACCTCAAGGTATCCCGCGAGACCACCCATTGGGGTTATCTCAGCCGCTCCATCCCGCCGGTCATGCGGGTGCAGTCCGGCGCGCTGGTCACGATCGAGACGCTGACCCAGCACGCCTTCGACGACCATGAGCGCATGATCAAGGGCGATGCCGGCGCCGAAAGCGTGTTCCACTGGACCGCCGAGGGCAAATCGGTCGAGCGCCGTGGCGCCGGCCCGATGGATGGCTCGATCTTCGGCCGCGGCGCCGGCGAAGGGTTCGGCGTGCACATCTGCACCGGCCCCGTCCATGTCGAAGGGGCCGAGCCTGGCGACGTGCTCGAGGTCGAGATCGTCGACATCCGGCCGCGGCCCTGTGCCAATCCGGCGTTCTCCGGCAAATCCTTCGGCAGCAACGCCGCGGCGTGGTGGGGTTTCCAGTACAACGACCTGATCGATCCGCCGGTCCAGCGCGAGACCATCACCATCTTCGAGACCGATCGCGACGCCGAGTGGGCGCGCGCGGTCTATTCCTATCGCTGGACGCCGCAGACCGATCCGTTCGGCGTCCGCCATGAGACGATGGACTATCCTGGCGTGCCGGTCGACCACGCGACCATCGAGAAGCGGGGATCCGTGCTCGCCGACGTGCGCATTCCGGCGCGGCTGCATTTCGGTTTCATGGCGGTGGCGCCGCGGGAATCCGAACTGGTGGATTCGATTCCGCCCGGCTATTTCGGCGGCAATGTCGATAATTGGCGCGCCGGCAAGGGCACCACGCTGTATTTGCCGGTCGCCGTTCCCGGCGCGCTGTTCTCGGTTGGCGATCCGCACTTCGCGCAGGGCGACGGCGAGATCAACGGCACCGCGCTGGAATTCTCGCTCACCGGCCAGTTCCGCTTTGTGCTGCACAAGAAGGGGCGGAGCACAAAACCCTATCTCGACGGGCTCGCGCATCCGTTGCTGGAGACGCCGCGGGAATGGATCCTGCACGGCTTCAGCTACGGCAATTATCTGCGCGAGCTTGGCCGGCATGCACAGTCGGAGATCTACCGGCGGTCATCGGTCGATCTGGCGCTGCGCAACGCATTTCGCGCGACGCGAAAATTCCTGATGCAGCACCATCGGCTGAACGAGGACGAGGCCGTGGCGTTGATCTCGCTCGGCGTCGATTTCGGAATCACCCAGGTCGCCGACGGCAATTGGGGCGTGCACGCGATCCTCCGCAAGGCGATGTTCGGATCGCAGATCGGCGCGTGAATTCGCGCGGTGATGCGCGATGCAACGGAGCTTGTCGTCCCCGCGAAGGCGGGGACCCATATCCACAACTGCGTGCCGTCGCGCATGCGGCGCGCCACGGCGTCTTCCAACAATCAAGATTCGTGATTATGGGCCCGGGCGTTCGCCGGGGCGACGCATAAAGAGGGTTGGGCGCGAGCCGCGCCCTCACTCCTCTTTCTTCGGCTCCTGCGACATTCGCTCGAGACGCTCCTGCATCTCTTTCATCTGGCGGCGCAGGTCTTCGATATTGTTGTTGTCGTGCTCCGGCTCCGGCACCTTCTCCGGCTCGCTCGATCGCGGGGCGAACGGCTTGAACATCGAGAAGGTCTGCTGGAACAGCTCCATGTTGCGGCGAACTTGCTCTTCCAGCGGAGCAAAGGGCGTGCCCGAGAACGTGTTAGCGAGCTGCTTGCGGAACTTCTCCTGCTCCCGCGTCAGCGTCTCCAGCGACTGCTCGAGAAATTTCGGCACCACCATCTGCATGCTGTCGCCGTAGAAGCGGATGAGCTGGCGCAGGAAGGTGGTGGGCAAAAGGTTCTGGCCCGCCTTGTTCTCCTGCTCGAAGATGATCTGTGCGAGCACCGAGCGGGTGATGTCGTCGCCGGTCTTGGCGTCATAGACGAGGAAATCCTCGCCATCCTTCACCATCGCTGCGAGATCCTCGAGCGTCACATAGGTGCTGGTGCCGGTATTATAGAGCCGCCGGTTGGCGTATTTTTTGATCGTGGTGGGTTGGTCTGACTTCGCCATGGGCTCTCGCTCGTTCGCCGCGGACCAGGAACCCGACGGCCGAGCCGCAGGGCCTCAAGCAATGCATCGCAGCAAAGGTAAGCATTTTCAATGCGGTTCGGCTACCGTTTTGTGCACCACGGTTAATTCCGGACAACGGGGCCGCTCAGCGATGGCCCAGAGCGCCCATTTTGCGGGCGCCGGCATCATCCATTCCCCTCGGGCCGGATTGACATGCCTCAACGACGTTAACAGGATGGGTCGAGAGAGTGGCCTGCCAATTCCGGCGCCCGCCCGTCCAAGACCCTCAAGCCCCAGGAGATGTCCATGTCAGACGATGTCGTCATCGTCAGCGCCGCCCGCACCCCGGTCGGCAGCTTCAACGGCGCATTCGCCAACACCCCCGCCCATGATCTCGGTGCCATCGCCATCAAGGCGGCGCTGCAGCGCGCCGGCGTCGAGCCCGGACGCGTATCCGAAGTCATCCTTGGCCAGATCCTGACCGCGGCCCAGGGCCAGAACCCGGCCCGCCAGGCCTCGATCGCCGCCGGCATCCCGGTCGAAAGCCCGGCCTGGGGCGTCAACCAGCTCTGCGGCTCGGGCCTGCGCTCGGTTGCGCTCGGCTACCAGGCCCTGCTCAACGGCGATTCCGACATCGTGGTCGCCGGCGGCCAGGAGTCCATGAGCATGGCTCCCCACGCCCAGCATCTGCGCGCCGGCGTCAAGATGGGCGGGCTCGAATTCATCGACACCATGATCAAGGACGGGCTGTGGGACGCCTTCAACGGCTACCACATGGGTAACACCGCCGAGAACGTCGCCAAGCAATACCAGATCACCCGCGCCCAGCAGGACGAATTTGCGGTCGGCTCGCAGAACAAGGCCGAGGCGGCGCAGAAGGCCGGCAGGTTCAAGGACGAGATCGTTCCGGTGACGATCAAGACCCGCAAGGGCGACGTCGTGGTCGATGCGGATGAATATCCGCGCCACGGCGCGACGCTGGATGCCATGGCCAAGCTGAGGGCCGCTTTCGAGAAGGACGGCACCGTCACCGCCGGCAATGCCTCCGGCATCAACGACGGCGCCGCCGCCGTGGTGCTGATGACCGCCAAGCAGGCCGCCAAGGAAGGCAAGAAGCCGCTCGCCCGCATCGTCTCCTGGGGGCAGGCCGGCGTCGATCCCAAGATCATGGGCACCGGGCCGATCCCGGCCTCCCGCACCGCGCTGAAGCGGGCCGGCTGGAGCGTCGCCGATCTCGACCTGATCGAGGCCAACGAGGCGTTTGCTGCGCAGGCCTGCGCGGTGAACAAGGATCTCGGCTGGGATCCTGCCAAGGTCAACGTCAATGGCGGCGCGATCGCGATCGGCCACCCGATCGGCGCCTCCGGCGCCCGCGTCCTGGTGACGCTGCTGCACGAGATGCAGAAGCGCGACGCCAAGAAGGGCCTCGCCACGCTGTGCATCGGCGGCGGCATGGGCATCGCGATGTGCATTGCCCGCGACTGAACGGAAGCTGAGCCGGCGAGGCGAATGATGAAAAGATCATCTGTCAACCGCGGCGCAAGCTGATAAAACAAAATGCCCGGTCTCGCGCCGGGCATTTTCGTCTCAAGCGCTGGTGCCGCCGATCTGAAGTTCCTACACTGCCCGCAGCGATCATCCATTAGGAACTTCAGATCGAAAGCGGTACCAGAATCGTAGGTTTGCTAGTGCCCTTTGCTTTCCGAAGTTCGTGCAAGAGATTGCGGCGACGTATGACGAACTTCGGAAAGCGGGCACTAGTTTGAATCGACCGCTTGAGCTTCGTCAAACGACCGGGACAATTCCGGCGCTAAGAAGAGTGACCCAAGGAGGAAATTGACATGGCACGCGTAGCATTGGTGACGGGGGGTACACGTGGAATTGGTGCGGCGATCAGCAAGGCGCTGAAGGCGGCCGGCTACAAGGTGGCGGCGAGCTATGCCGGCAATGACGCCGCGGCCGAGAAGTTCAAGGCCGAGACCGGCATCCCCGTCTTCAAATGGGACGTCGCCTCGTTCGATGCCTGCGCCGCCGGCATCAAGAAGGTCGAGGCCGAGGTCGGCCCGGTCGACGTGCTGGTCAACAATGCCGGCATCACCCGCGACGGCGCGTTTCACAAGATGTCGCTGGAGCAGTGGAACGCGGTGATCAACACCAATCTCGGCTCGCTGTTCAACATGAGCCGGCAGGTGATCGAGGGCATGCGCGCGCGCAAGTTCGGCCGCATCATCAACATCTCCTCGATCAACGGCCAGAAGGGCCAGTTCGGCCAGACCAATTATTCGGCGGCCAAGGCCGGCGAGATCGGCTTCACCAAGGCGCTCGCGCTGGAGAACGCCAAGGGCGGCATCACCGTGAACGCGATCTGCCCCGGCTACATCAACACCGAAATGGTGCAGGCGGTGCCGAAGGACGTGCTGGAGAAATCCATCCTGCCGCTGATTCCGACCGGACGGCTGGGCGAGCCCGAGGAGATCGCGCGCGCGGTGGTGTTCCTCGCCGCCGACGAGGCCGGTGCGATCACCGGCTCGACGCTGAGCGTGAACGGCGGCCAGTACATGGTGTGACGTCATCAGGCGTTGCGCCGCGACGTCGGATGATGCAAATGGCTCGTCATGCCCGGCATGTCCGCCTTCGCTGAAGGCGGGCGCCGGGCATCCACGTCTTTGGAGACGGAGCGTGGATGGCCGGGACAGGCTCGGTCATGACGGAGCCGTGATGAGCCCTCGCAGCGCGACCCTGATCGGATTGACCGCGATCCTGATGTGGTCGCTGCTTGCGGTGATGACGGTCGCCACCGGGACCATCCCCGCGTTCCAGCTTGCGGCGATGACTTTCGGGATCGGCGCGCTGGTCGGGTTTGCGACCTTTCTCGGCCGCACCGGCGCGGCGAAGGCGTTGCGCCAGCCGCTGGTCGCCTGGGCCGTCGGGGTCGGCGGCCTGTTCGGCTATCACGCGCTTTATTTCCTCGCGCTGCGCTTTGCGCCGCCGGCGGAAGCGGGGCTGTTGAACTATCTCTGGCCGCTTTTGATCGTGCTGTTCTCGTCGCTCTTGCCGGGCGAGCGGCTCGCGGCGCATCACGTCATCGGCGCGGTGCTCGGGCTTGCCGGCACCGTGCTGCTGTTCGGCGGCAATACATCTGGTTTCGTAGCCGGCCAGGTGCCCGGCCTGATCGCGGCCTTCATCGCGGCGTTCGTGTGGGCGACCTATTCGGTGCTGTCGCGCCGGCTCAAGGCGGTGCCGACCGACGCGGTCGCGGGTTTTTGCCTGGCCACGGCGCTGCTCGCGGCTGCCGTGCATGCGGCGATCGAGACCACGGTGTGGCCGGCAACCGCGTTGCAATGGCTCGCGGTGATCGGGCTCGGCATCGGCCCGGTCGGTGCCGCCTTCTACGCCTGGGACATCGGCATGAAGCGCGGCGACATCCGGGTGCTGGGCGCGGCCTCCTATGCGACGCCGCTGCTCTCGACCGCTTTCCTGATCCTTGCCGGCTATGCGAAGCCGACGGCGACGATTGCACTTGCCGCCGTGCTGATCGCCGGCGGCGGCCTGGTCGCCGCGAAGGATATGGTCTGGAAGCGCTGACGGGTGGGCTTACGGCGCCCAGCCGGGCGCCGCCAGCTCGAAGGTCGCGAACTCGAAGGCGGGCGCCACCGTGCAGCCGACCAGGGTCCACTCGCCGGTGGTCTCGGCCGACTGCCAGGCATGCGCCGGCACGATCGCCTGCGGTCGCTCGCCCGCGGTGGAATCAGGCCCGAGCCGCACCCCATGCGCGGTGCAGCCGTCGTGGGCGATCCTCAGGTCGAGCGGGCTGCCGGCGTAATAATGCCAGATCTCGACCGCATCGATGCGGTGCCAGTGCGAGTGCTCGCCGCGCGCCAGCAGGAAATAGATCGCGCTCGACAGCGCGCGTCCATGGGCATCGGTGCGGGAATCGCGGAACGTCTCGCGGTAGTGTCCGCCTTCCGGATGCGGCCGCAATTCCAGCCGTGCGATGATGTCGGCCGCGTTTGCCATGCGTGCGCTCAGAACTTGTTCTTGCGCTCGCGCAGCTCGCCGAACACTTCGGCCGGAGCCGCGCCCTTCATGTGCAGCTTGGCCGCGACCGACGGCTCGTCGGCGCGCAGGAAGACGTTGGCCTTCTTCTCCTCGCCCATCGTGGTCGGCAGTGTCGGCTGGTTCGCCGCGCGCAGCTTTGCCACTTGCGCCGCGCGCGCCTGCAGCGCCGGATTGTCCGGCTCGATCGAGAGCGCGAACTTGACGTTGGCGGCGGTATATTCGTGGCCGCAATAGAGCTTGAAGTCGTCAGGCAGCGCGCGCAGCTTCAAAAGCGAATCCCACATCATCGGATGGGTGCCCTCGATCACCCGTCCGCAGCCGATCGAGAACAGCGTGTCGGCGGCGAACACCGTCTTCTCGCTGTCGAAAACGTAAGTGATGTGGTCGAGTGTGTGGCCCGGCGTTTCCACGACGCGCCCGAGAAGATTGCCGACCTTCACCACGTCGCCGTTGCCGACGCGCAGGTCGACGTCGGCGATCTTGGCGGCCTTGTCTTGCGGAGCTACCACGCGGCAGCGGTATTTTTTCTTCAGCTCGGCGACGCCGCCGACGTGGTCGTGATGGTGATGGGTGATCAGGATGTCGGTGAGCTGCCAGCCCTCGCGCTCGAGCGCGGCAATGATCGGCGCCGCTTCCGGCGCGTCGATCGCCGCGGTCGCCTTGGTCGCGGGATCGTGGATCAGGACGCCGAAATTGTCGGTCAGACAGGTGAGCAGGCGGATCTCGGCGGCCATGATCGCTCCATTCATCAATGCGTCCCGGGTTCGAAGCCACAGATATGGCGTTAACGCTTCGGGGGCAATGCAATATTCGGCGCGCCATGCGCGCCGGCGACATGGTAGATTGGCGCCATGGACGTCATCGACCTGCGCGATTTCTATTCGCAGCGCCTGGGCATCGTGGCGCGGCTCCTGATCAACCGCGGGATTCGCGCCCGCTGGCCCGATGCAAAGGAGCAGCGCGTGCTCGGCATCGGCTATCCGACGCCCTATCTCGGACTTTTTCGTGAAGATGCCGAGCGCTGCATCGCCTTCATGCCGGCGGCGCAGGGGGTCTTGCGATGGCCGACCGGGCGGCCGGCGCTGGCGACGCTGATCGATGAGTTCTCCCTGCCGCTGCCGGACTCGGCCGTCGACCGCATCCTGCTGGTCCATGCGCTGGAGATGTCCGACGATCCGGAAGGCCTGCTGCGCGAGGTGTGGCGGGTGCTGGCGCCCTCGGGGCGCCTGATGGCCGTGATCCCGAACCGGCGCGGAGTATGGACGCGCAGCGACAACACGCCGTTCGGCCACGGCCGGCCGTATTCGCGTTCACAGATCACTGAGCTGTTGCGCCAGACCTGGTTCACGCCCTCGGCGTGGGGCGAGGCGCTGTTCGTCCCGCCGGTCGCCGCAGGCTGGTTCTTGCGCTCGGCGATGGCCTGGGAGCGCGTCGGCGAGGCGCTCGCGCTGCCATTTGCCGGCGTCCATATCGTGGAGGCGACCAAGCAGGTCTATCGCGCCATTCCCGCAAAACGCGAGCGCGCGCGGCTCATTCCGTCGCTGCGGCCGGTGCTGGTGCCGTCATCGACGGCGACGCGGGGATAGCGTCTCACCGCCGCCCCGACGCGGGCCTAGTCGTTTCCGACATCTTCGCCCGAAGCCGCGGCCTGCGGCTGTGCGACGCCCTCGGGGCGCGGTCCGTGCGGGCGACGCCGCCGGCGCGGGAAACGCTCGCCGCCGCCATTGCCTTCATAGTTGCGCTCGCCGCCATTGATCTGCGGTTGCGGCCCAGTGATGAAGGACGGCAGGCGGTCGACATGGCCGTCGTCGGCCAGCGCGGGCTGCGGCTGATTCTGCGGCGGCGGCTGATATTGCGGCTGCGGCCGGTGATCGCGCTCGCGATGGTCGCGATGCTCGCGCGGCTGCTGGTCGCGCTGATAGGGCGGCTGGCCGTCGCGCTGATGGTCGCGGCCGCCTTCGCGCATATAGGGCTGCGGCTGCTGCGGAACGAAGCCCGGCTCCTGGCCGAAGCTCGAAAACTCGCCTTCGTCCTCGCTCTCCTCCGACATCGGGTCGGCGACATCGGGGCGCGGCTGCTGCGGCTGGTTCTGACGGAATTGCTCCTGCGCCGCCGCGATCAGGCGGAAATAATGTTCGGCGTGCTGGTAGTAGTTTTCGGCGGCGACCGGGTCGCCGGAAGAGCGCGCGTCGCGCGCGAGCTGCAGATATTTCTCTGCGATGTGGGAGGCGGTGCCGCGGATCTTGATGTCGGGTCCGTTCGATTCGAAAACCCTCGTCATCGGGTTCTGGCCGCGCCGGTTATTATTGTTGTTGTTGTTATTCCGGTTGCGCATCCGCTTGTTGTTCTGACCGTTTCTCATGTCTTGCCTTTATTCCAGCCCTGAAAGTTACAGCCTTGGAAAGTTACCTTGGAAAGTTACAGCCTTGCCGTTGCAGTTTGCCGCCCCTGACCAAACAGGTGCGCGCTCATGCGCATCGAATCGCGATGCGCTCCCGGTGCGTGCCGATTTCGTCCAACGTCGCGTGCAACAAAGACGCGTTCCCCACCCACCAGCGGCCGTCGCCGGCGAACCAATCATCCAGCCTGTCGGAACAAGCCCATTTTTCCTGCGTAAGTCTTCAGGCTCAATATTAGGCTTTCGTTCGCTTTGCGGTCACAGACAGCGCAGCTCTCATGGCCATCGCGCTCTATTGGACCTGCGTCTTGGAACCTCTACCCGGCGCGGCTCTCGCTTCTGAGAACTCCGGCTTTCGCCCGTAGCGTCTACGGGGCCGGCGCCGATGTTGTGAGCGGAACGTAGTCGCTCCGGGGCAATATTCCAAGAGGTTTTTTGTGCCTCAACACGGCTTTTATGGCGGCATTTTTCGGCCTGCAACGGCCCTCGGAATGCCCGTCAGATCGGCCCTGGGCGTCCCGGCTGGGGTTAACCCTGCCGCCGTCATCAAACCTTCAATGGGGCCGCTTTGGCCCTGTCCGGCCTCGACGATCAGGACCCCGGAGGGAGCCAGCAGACCGGCAGCCTGCGGGATCAGCGCGCGGTAGGCATCGAGCCCATCGGTGCCGCCGTCGAGCGCGCGGTGAGGATCATGCTCGCGGACCTCGATGGCGAGCCCCTCGATATCGGCGGTGCGGACATAGGGCGGATTCGAAACGATCAGATCGAACGATCCCGTCAGGTCCGCCGCGTAGTCGCACCGGACGAACGTCGCGCGGTCGGCCAGGCCAAACGCATCGGCGTTGGCTTGCGCGGTTTGCAGCGCGTCTGCGCTGATGTCAGTTCCGAAACCGCGTGCCTTCGGCAGCTCATGTAGTAACGCCAGCAGGATCGCGCCAGAGCCGGTTCCGAGATCGGCGATCCGCAAGGCGCTGCTTGCGAGGCCTGTCGCGCGCAGGAGCTCCAGCGCGAATTCCACCACCGTCTCGGTGTCCGGCCGCGGCACCAGCGTCTCCGGCGACAGCGCGAGCGAAAGGCCCCAAAACTCCTTGTGGCCCAGGATGCGCGCCACCGGCTCGCCGTTGAGGCGACGCTGCGCGAACTGCGCGATCTGCGCCGCGTCGTCGGGCGCGATGGTTCGCGCGGCCTCGCGGATCATTGCCGTGAGATCGCGCCCGAGCGCTGCGCCGACCAGCAGGCGCGCCTCGATCTCGGCGGATTCGATCCCCGCGGCGGCGAATTGCGCGGTGAGCGCGCGTCGCGCCGCTTCGATGGTTTGGCCGGTGAATGGCGCGATCACGCGGCGGCACCCTGGGCGGCGAGCTGCGCTGCCTGGTGCTCCGTGGTCAGCGCATCGATCAGTTCGCCCAATGCTTCACCCGAGATCACCTGCGGCAATTTGTAGAGCGTCAGGTTGATGCGGTGATCGGTGACGCGGCCTTGCGGGAAATTATAGGTGCGGATGCGCTCGCTGCGATCGCCGGAGCCGACCTTCTCCTTGCGGTCGGCCGAGCGCGCCGCCTCCACGCGCTGGCGCTCGGCGTCGTAGATGCGCGAGCGCAGGATATTCATGGCGGAGGCGCGATTCTTGTGCTGCGAGCGGCTGTCCTGCATCATCACCACGATGCCGGTCGGGATATGGGTAATGCGGATCGCCGATTCCGTCTTGTTGACGTGCTGGCCGCCGGCGCCTTGCGCGCGCATGGTCTCGATCCTGAGGTCGTCGTTCTTGATGTCGACGTCGACGTCCTCGACCTCGGGCAGCACCGCGACCGTGGCGGCGGAGGTGTGGATGCGCCCCTGGGTCTCGGTGTCGGGCACGCGCTGCACGCGGTGCGCGCCGCTTTCGAATTTCAGCTTCGCGAAGGCGCCGCGGCCCTGCACCTCGGCGATGATTTCCTTGTAGCCACCGACCGTGCCCTCGCTCGCCGAGATCACGTCGACCTTCCAGCCCTGCAAATTCGCGAAGCGCTCGTACATGCGGAACAGATCGCCAGCGAACAGCGATGCCTCGTCGCCGCCGGTGCCGGCGCGGATTTCCAGCACCACGTTGCGGTCGTCCATGGCGTCCTTGGGCAGCAGCGCGACGCGGATATTCTGTTCGAGCTCGACGCGGCGCGCGTCAAGCGTCTCGCGCTCGGCCTCCGCCATGCCGCGCATGTCCGCGTCGGTCGCCGGGTCCGATATCAGCGCCTCGGTGTCGGCGATCTCCTTTAGCGTCGCGCGGTAGGCCTTCACCGCCTCGATCAGCGGATTGAGCTCGGACAGCTCGCGCGTGATCTGCACATATTTGTCGGAAGTGACCTGGCCAAGCAGCTCCGCCTCGAGCGCAGCGTGATGCGCCAGCAGGACATCGAGTTTGGCTTCAGGAAGCGCGGACATCGGTTGGTCTCGAATTGCGAATGAGCACGTGACGAACGGAGAACGACGGGAGCGGTCCCGCTACAGCGAAAGCCCCTCGGCCTCGGCGAACTCCGTCAGCTTCTGGCGGATCGGCACGCTGCCGGCGGGCGCATCGAGGAGCGAGCACAGCATCGCCTCGGCCTTCCCGGTATCGAGCTCGAGCACCATCGCCTTCACCGGGCCGTGCGCGGTTGCCGACAATGAAAGCGAACGGTAGCCGAGCGCGATCAGCGCCAGCGCCTCGATCGGCCTGGACGCCATCTCGCCGCAAAGCGACACCGATTTCTGGGCGACCTTCGCTTTCCGTACGATGTCGCGCAGCGCGCGCAGGATCGGCGCCGACAGCGTGTCGAAGCGCTCCGAGACCTTGGCGTTGCCGCGATCGACCGCGAACAGGAACTGGAACAGGTCGTTGGAGCCGACCGAGATGAAATCGACCCGCTGCAACAGCTCGTCAAGCTGGTAGAGCAGCGCCGGCACCTCCACCATGGTACCGATGTCGATGCGTTCCGGCAGCGCGTGGCCGTGCTGGCGCAGATAGGTCAGCTCGCGCTCGACGATCGCCTTCGCGGCGTCGAACTCCGCGAGGTCGGAAATCATCGGGAACATGATGCGCAGCGCGCGGCCGCCGCCCGCGCGCAGCAGCGCGCGGATCTGGCCGCGCAGGAGGCCCGGCCGGTCGAGCCCGAGCCGGATCGCGCGCCAGCCGAGCGCCGGGTTCTCCTCGATCACGGTCTCCATGTAGGGCAGTGCCTTGTCGCCGCCGATGTCGAGGGTGCGGAAGGTGACGGGCTTCTTGCCGGCGGCATCCAGCACCGCGCGGTAGAGCGCGAGCTGGTCGCTCGAGCGCGGCAGGCTCTGGCCGACCATGAACTGCAGCTCGGTGCGGAACAGGCCGATGCCGGCAGATCCGGTGTCGTCGATATGCGGCAGGTCGATGGTGAGCCCGGCGTTGATCATCAGCTCGACCGGCTGGCCGTCCTTGGTCATGCAGGGCTTGTCGCGCAGCGCGAGGTACTGCGCCTGCCTGCGCGCGCGAAACCGCACGCGTTCGGCGTACGCCGCCTCGATCTCCGCCGAGGGGCGGACATAGATCTCGCCGGAGGTGCCGTCGACGATGATGGCGTCGCCGGGATCGGCGATGCCCGGCGCGTTCGGCACCTCGCCGACCGCCGGGATGCCGAGCGCGCGCGCCACGATCGCGACGTGGGAATTTGTGGTGCCTTCCTCCAGCACCAGGCCGCGCAGCCGCTTGCGGTCGTAGTCGAGCAGCGCCGCCGGCCCCATCGCGCGCGCGATCAGGATCGCGTTGTCGGGAAGCTGCTCGCGCGAGGGCGCATGGTCGCGCCCGACCAGTTGCCGCAGCAGGCGGTAGCCGAGGTCTTCGAGGTCGTGCAGGCGCTCGCGCAAATACGGATCGGTCGAGCGCAGCATCCGCGCGCGGGTGTCGGACTGCACGCGCTCGACCGCGGCTTCCGCGGTGAGACCCGTGGCGACCGCTTCGTGCAGCTTGTGCGACCAGCCATGGTCGTTGGCGAACATGCGATAGGCTTCCAGCACGTCGCGGTGCTCGCCGCCGTCGGCGACGTCGCCGCGTTCGAGCAGGCGGTCGAGGTCGGAGCGCAGCGTGGTCATCGCCGCGTCGAGCCGCTTGATCTCCTTGGGCAGGTCTTCCGCGATGTAGTTGGTGATGACGACGCGCGGCTCGTGCAGCACGACGTGGCCGAGCGCGATGCCGTCGGAAAGCACGGCGCCGACCTTGTGCAGCGAGTGCCGCGCGGCGGGCTCGGCGCCGGGCTGGGCCAGCGCGGTCAGCTCGCCGGACGCGATCATCTCGGCGAGCACCATCGCGGTGGTCTGCAGCGCCTCGACCTCTTCCTCGACATAGGTGCGCTTGGCGCGGTTCTGCACCACCAGCACGCCGAGCGTGTTGCCGGCGCGCAGGATCGGCACGCCGAGGAAGGAGTGGTAGATTTCCTCGCCGGTCTCCGGGCGGTAGGAGAAGGCCGGATGGCTCTGCGCGTCGTTCAGGTTGAGCGGCGAGGCCTCGCTGGCCACGAGGCCGACCAGGCCCTCATGCGCGCTCAGCACCGTGCGGTGGACCGCGTCGCGGTTGAGGCCTTCGGTGGCGTAGAGCTCGAGGGTGTTGTCGACGCGCAGCACATAGACCGAGCACACCTCGGCCACCATGTTGGCCGCGATCAGCACCACGATCTTGTCCAGCCGCTCCTGGGCTGAGACCTGCTCCGCCATGGTTTCGCGGAGCCGTCTCAACAAGACGCGGGGACCTCCCGACGCGCTCCGCATGTGCCTAAAATCCCCTCCCTCGGACCAGCCTGCGGGGCCGCCCCGAGCTGGCGTTGAATTCGAACAAGATAACAATTTTGTTCATTCGGCGCCGTTGCAAGCCCATATCCGTACGGGCCGAATCGAATCAGGATAGCCAAACTGTGACACAGTTTACGGCAGCCCACCCTTCATCAGGCCGTATAGCGAATTGAAGCTTGCTTTGCCAAGCAAAACGCCTGCCAACGGTCGTCACAACCGGTTTGGCGGATGTTGCGCTTGCGAAAGGGGTTTGGCCCCGCGGTGACGGGTCCTGCGGGCGTCACCAGCACAAAAGGTCAACAGAAAATTTTTCTAAACTTGATCGAGACCGTAGAGCGTGTGCAGGGTGCGGACCGCCAGCTCGGTATAGGCGGCATCGATCAGCACCGAGAACTTGATTTCGGAGGTGGTGATGGCGCGAATATTGATGTTGCGCGCCGCCAGCGCCGAAAACGCCTTGGCGGCGACGCCGGCATGGCTGCGCATGCCGCTGCCGATCACCGACACCTTGGCGACGTCGGTCGCGCTGTCGAGCCGCGCGTAGCCGATCCGGGCCTTGGAGGCGCTGATGGTGTCGCGGGCGCGGGCATAGTCGGTGGCCGGAACGGTAAAGGTGAGGTCGGTGAAGCGGCCGTCCTCCGAGACGTTCTGCACGATCATGTCGACATTGATGTTGGCATCCGCCAGCGGTCCGAAGATCGAGGCGGCGACCCCGGGCTTGTCCTCGATCTGGCGCACGGAAATCTGCGCCTCGTCCTTGGAGAAGGCGATGCCGGTGACGACGTGGCTTTCCATGATTTCCTCCTCGCTGCAGATCAGCGTGCCCGGCGGCGTGCCGTGCGGGTCGATATCCTCAGGCCTGTCGAAGCTGGAACGGACGAAGATCGGCATGTTGTGCACCATGCCGAGTTCCACGGAGCGCACCTGGAGCACCTTGGCGCCCTGCGAGGCCAGTTCCAGCATGTCCTCGAACGCGATCTTGTCGAGCCGGCGCGCCTTCGGAACCACGCGCGGGTCGGTGGTATAGACGCCGTCGACGTCCGTATAAATGTCGCAGCGGTCCGCATGCAGGGCTGCGGCGATCGCCACCGCCGAGGTGTCGGAGCCGCCGCGGCCGAGCGTGGTGATGCGCCCGGTCTGCGGGTTGATGCCCTGGAAGCCGGCGATGACGGCGACCTCCTTGCGCTCCTTGAAGCGGTTGACGATCTCGCTGCCGTCGATCTCGAGGATGCGGGCCGAGGCATGGGCATCCGAGGTCTTGATCGGGATCTGCCAGCCCTGCCAGGAGCGCGCCTGGATGCCGATCG
Organism: Bradyrhizobium sp. NP1; assembly: GCF_030378205.1. Lineage (NCBI taxonomy): Bacteria > Pseudomonadati > Pseudomonadota > Alphaproteobacteria > Hyphomicrobiales > Nitrobacteraceae > Bradyrhizobium > Bradyrhizobium sp. NP1. Next base: position 7,542,068 of record NZ_CP127385.1, on the reverse strand, counting down.
CCTGCAGTGCGATCGACAGCAGGCCCGAGGTGACCTGCTCGCCGGAGGCGACGATGGCGTCATATTCGCGCGCGTCATGCATCGCTGACGCCTCGGTGCACCAGGCGACCAGCTCGTTGGTCTTGCCGGCCATCGCCGAGACCACGACGGCGACGTCATGGCCGGCGTCGACCTCGCGCTTCACGTGACGCGCGACGTTGCGGATACGGTCGATATTGGCGACGGATGTGCCGCCGAACTTCATCACGAGGCGGCCCATGACGATGCGCGGATTCCTTCAAGAGGATAAGTTGAGGGCCCCTGGCTGAAAGCGGGAGCGCAGGCGCCAAAACGCGCGTATACATAGCAGTGGCGCCGGGGGCAAGCGGGTTCCTGCCTGCTTTCCGGGCCAGCGTGAACGGGTCATGAGGCGCAAGGTCTATGGGGCGCTATATCGATGAAATCCTGCAGCCCGGCGAGAAGGTGCTGTATTCGACCAATGCGCACTGGGTGTTCTTTTTACCGGCGATCGGCGCCTGGATCGTGGCGATAGCGTTGCTCGTGGTGTCAGCCATGGTGCCGGCCAGCAGCGCTCCCCTGACGCTGGTGTTATGGGCGCTGGCGGCCATCGTGGGCGTTTTTGCGCTGTACAAGACGGTGACCGCCTGGTTCCACCGCTGGACCACCGAAACCGACGTGACGAATTTGCGAATTATTCACAAGACCGGGTTCATCCGGCGCCAGACCTTCGAGATGAGCCTCGACAAGGTGGAGAGCGTCGACGTCAGCCAGAGCATTCTGGGACGCCTGCTCAATTACGGCGACGTGACCATCATGGGCGTCGGCGAAGGCCGCCAGACCATCGCCACCATCGCCTCGCCGCTCAGCTTCCGCAACTACATCACCGCACGATAGGACGGCGCGTCATCATGGCCATGCAGTCGAATCTTTCCGGTGCGGCGGGCGGGACGGTCGATCCGGCCGAGATCGCGAAATTCTCCAAACTGTCGGCGGAGTGGTGGGACCCCAACGGCAAGATGGCTCCGCTGCACAAGATCAATCCGCTGCGCCTCGCCTATATCCGCGACGCCGCCTGCCGCAAGTTCGAGCGCAACGCCAAGAGCCTCAACTGCCTGTCGTCCCTGCGCGTGCTCGACATCGGCTGCGGCGCCGGGCTGCTCTGCGAGCCGCTCGCCCGCCTCGGCGCGCAGGTGATCGGCGTCGACCCTGCCGCGAGCAACATCGCCGCCGCCAAATTGCATGCCGAGAAGGGCCATCTCTCGATCGACTACCGCTGCACCACGGTCGAGGCGATGGACGTGCGCGAGCGCTTCGACATCGTGCTGGCGATGGAGGTGGTCGAGCATGTCGCCGACATCGGCATGTTCGTCGGCCGTTGCGCGGCGGTGCTGAAGCCGGGCGGGATGATGGTGGTCTCGACGCTGAACCGCAACTGGAAGAGTTTTGCGCTGGCGATCGTCGGCGCGGAATATGTGCTGCGCTGGCTGCCGCGCGGCACCCATCAATGGGACAAGTTCGTCACCCCCGACGAGCTGGCGAAATACCTGCTCGACAACCGCCTCGTCGTCACCGACCAGACCGGCGTGGTCTACAGCCCCTTCGCCGACAAATGGAGCCTCTCCGCCGACACCGACGTCAACTACATGGTGGTGGCGGAGGGGATGGTGTGAGGCTTGTGACGCGAACGCGGCCTCTTCAAAAGGGTCGCGCAATCCTGTCATGCGCCGGCCCGATTGACCGCATGCGCCGCGCCCGGCACGGTGGCGCTTCCCCCGGTCGATGAATTCCGTTGATGTTCTCCGTCGCCACCCTCTGGATCCCCTTCACCATCGTTGCAGCGCTGGGCCAGGTCGCGCGCAACGCGATGCAGCGCTCGCTGACGGGTGCGCTCGGCACCTGGGGCGCGACCAACATCCGCTTCCTGTTCGGTTTCCCGTTCTCGGTGCTGTTCTTCGTCGTGGTGCTCGCGGTATCGGGCGACCCGATGCCGGTGCCGACATCAGCGTTCTGGCCGTGGCTTCTGCTCGGCGCGCTGAGCCAGATCGTCGCCACCGGGCTGATGCTGCTCGCGATGAACGACCGCTCCTTCGTGGTGACCACGGCCTACCTGAAGACCGAAGCGATCCAGACCGCGATCTTCGGCTTCGTCTTTCTCGGCGATCATCTCACCGCGCTCAAGGTGGTCGCGATCCTGATCGCGACCATCGGCGTCGTCATCACGGCGCTGCGCCCCGGCGGCGAGAAAGGTTTTGCCGAGCTCAAGCCGACCATCATCGGCCTCGTCTCGGCCGCCGCCTTCGCGCTGTCGGCGGTCGGCTTCCGCGGCGCGATCATCACGGTCTCGGGCGTGTCCTTTGTGACCGCGGCTTCCTTCACGCTGGTGCTCGGGCTGTTCGTGCAGACCGCCGTGCTGACGGTCTATCTGCTCGCCCGCGCGCCAAAGATCCTGCAGGCGATCTTCGGCCTCTGGAAGCCGTCGATGCTGGCGGGCTTCATGGGCGCGTTCGCCTCGCAGTTCTGGTTTCTCGCCTTTGCGCTGACCGCCGCCGCCAATGTCCGCACGCTGGCGCTGATCGAGGTGCTGTTCGCGCAGGCCGTCGCCTATTACTCGTTCAAGCAGCCCGTCTCGGCGCGCGAGATCTCCGGCATCGTGCTGATCGTGATCGGGGTCGCGCTGCTGGTTGCGGCCTAGTGTGGCGGCTCTGACGTTCCTTTCACTCTCGCGGCACATTCCTCAAGGGAACGTCAGAGCCAAAGCCGCACTGGAATCCTATATCTGCTGGTGTCCCTTTGATTCTGACATTCGCAAACGTGGCTCCACAAAATGATGCGAATGTCAGAACCGGCACACTAGCTCCTGACGGCAATCAAGACGGCGCCGGCCGAGATCAGCGCAATGCCGATCCAGCCCGTGAACGATGGCCGCTCGCCCAGGAAAACCACGCCGAACAGCGCGACCAGGACCACGCTCAGCTTGTCGATCGGCGCCACCAGCGTGGCCGGCCCGAGCTTCAGCGCGCGGAAATAGCACAGCCAGGACGCGCCGGTCCCCAATCCCGAGAGCAGCAGGAACAGCCAGCTCTTGGTCGAGATCGGACCGGGATGCGAGAACTGGCCGGTCGCAAACAGGATCAGCGTCAGCGTGATCAGCACGATCACGGTGCGGATCAGGGTCGCGAGGTCGGAATTGATGCCCTCGACGCCCACCTTGGCGAAGATCGCGGTCAGCGCAGCGAAGATGGCGGACAGAAACGCCCAAAGCTGCCAGGAATGAAGCGATTCAGGGCTCATGAACGGTCCTTTGGCCCGGATTGGGATAACGTCTCTGCGACGAACGCGCGCTCGCGTCAACCGGGCCGGGGATTTTCCGGAAAGCCGGCCGTCGTGAGATGGCGGCGGCGTGCAGCGCTATGCAGGCATCGTGTCGGCGATGGTGCGCGAATGGCCGCGGAATTCCGCGACGATACGGCCGTCCGCCGCATTCGCGACGGTGCAGTCATAGATCGCGGTGCGGCTGGTGCGGCAGCGCTCCAGGGCGTGTGCGATCAGGCGATCGCCGGGGCGCACAGGGCGGACGAAGGTGATGCTGCATTGCTGCGCCACCGACTGCCGTCCGTGGCTGTTGCAGGCGATCGAGAACGCCGTGTCGGCCAGCGTGAACAGGACGCCGCCATGACATGTACCGAAGACGTTCAGGCCGGCCTGCGACACCGTCATCTCGATCTCGGCCTCGCCGGGGCCGGCCCGGCGAAGCGAAAAGCCGAACGCCCTGGCGGGCGCGTCGCCCGAGAGCATGAGGGCCGCGCAGTGCTCAGCTCGTTGTGCGGGATCGTCAGGTAACGGTTTCATCGTGTTGGGTGCCGATCGTGGCGAGGGTTGCGGCGCCGTCGTGCTCCGCGCCGTGCGATGCGAGGGCCATGCGCGCCGCCGCGGCGATCGCAAGCTCTCCCGCTTCGACCTCGCGCAGCGCATTCAGGAATGTTTCGTCGCTCCGTTCCATGATGGCGCGCCGGACCTCGGCCGCGGCCGCCTCCGCGACCAGCCGGCGGATGCGGGCGCGACGGCGCGCCTGACGCTCGGCCGGCGTGCGTGGCGCCACGTTGAGGACCGCTTCAAGCAGCTCGACGATGCCCTGCCCGGAGCTTGCCACCGTCTCGATGACAGGCACATTCCTGTCGCTCTCGCGGCGCAGGCTCAGCATGCTGCGAAGCTGCCGGACGGTGCGCGCGGCCAGCGGAAGATCGGCCTTGTTGACGACGAGTACGTTCGCGATCTCCAGTATTCCGGCCTTGATCGCCTGCACGTCGTCGCCGAGGCCCGGGGCATTCACGACGACCCTGACATCGGCGACCTCGACGATCTCGACCTCGGACTGCCCGGCGCCGACGGTCTCGACCACGATGACGTCGCGGCGCGCGAAATCGAGGATGTCGACGATCGGCTGGATGCTGTCGCTCAGCCCGCCGAGGTGGCCGCGCGAGGCAATCGAGCGGATGAACACGCCGGCGTCTTCGGTATGCCGCCCCATCCGCACCCTGTCGCCGAGCACCGCGCCGCCGGAGAGCGGGCTTGACGGATCGACCGCGGCGACGGCCACCGTGCGTCCGCTCTTGCGCAGCTCCGCCACGAACGCGTCGATCAGCGTCGACTTGCCGGCGCCGGGCGGCCCGGTGAATCCGACCGTGAGCGCGTTGCCGGTCTGCGGCAGAATTGCGCGATGCAGGCTGGCGGCGGCGGGGCCGCCCGCTTCGGCGATCGTGATGGCGCGCGCCATGGCCCTGGGATCGCCGGCCCGCAGCCGTTCCAGCAATGATGTTGCCATGGAATCCGCGGCCATCGGCTCAGGCAACGATCAGCGGATGCCCGAAGCCGAGCTCGCGACGCAGGCAGCTCACCACTTCGCCATGCGTCACGCCCGCTTCGGTCGCCTCCACCACTTTTTCGAAGACATTCTCATCTGTGCTGTTGGCGGCGCGCGCCAATGCGTCGAGCGCGCGGGCGACCTCGCGCTGGCTGCGCTCGCCCTTGAACGCCTTGAAACGTTCGACATGCCGGAGCATCGCCTCGGCATCGGGCCGCTCGGCCGGCGGGACCGTCGGATCTTCCTCGATCTGATAGCAATTGACCCCGACGATCTTGCGGGCGCCGGTATCGACCTGCTCCTGGAAGGCGAGCGCCGATTCGCCGATCATGGTCTGGACCAGGCCGGCTTCCGCGGCCTTGTACATGCCGCCGGCGGCGTCGATCTTCGCAATCACGCCTTCGATCTCCGCCTCCATCTGGTCGGTCAGGCGCTCGACATAATACGAGCCGCCCAAGGGATCGATCACGTCGCAGAGCCTGGCCTCGTCGCGCAGGATGTTCTGCGTCGCTACCGCAACGCGCGCGGTTTCCTCGCTCGGGCAGGCGATCGCCTCGTCATAGGCATCCGTATGTAGCGATTGCAGCCCGCTCAGGATCCCGGCGATGGCCTGGATCGAGACGCGCGCGATGTTGTTGAGCGGCTGCTGCTGGGTCAGGTCGACGCCGGAGGTCTGGCCGTGGAATTTGAATCTCCAGCACGCGGGATCCTTCGCGCCCAGCCGGTCCCGCGCGATCCTGGCCCAGATGCGGCGGCCGGCGCGGAATTTCGCCACCTCCTCGAACAGCGAGATCGAGATGTCGAAGAAGAAGGTGAAACGGCGCAACACGTCGTCAATGTCCATGCCGCGCGCGATGCAGTCCTCGGCGTACTGGATCGCGGTCGACAGCGTGAAGCCCATGGTTTCGGCCGGGGTCGCGCCCGCCTGCTGCATGTGCTGGCCGACCACGGAGACCGGATTCCAGTTCGGGACGTGACGCCGGCAAAATTCGATATGGTCGAGCAGCACCCGCCGCGAGCCCGGCAGCGACAGGCGGTAGAACTGATGATTGGCGATGAAATGCGAAATGTAGTCGCTCTGGTTGGACGTGCCCGTCACCGAGCGCCAGTCGATGCCGCGCCGCCGCGCCACGCCGAGGGTGAAGGCGAGCAGCGTGAAGGGCGACGGGTCGTTCATCGCGGTCGAGATTTCGCCGATCGGAACGCCGTCGAGCGCGCTGTCCATGTGGTCGGTGGTGTTGATCACGGTGCCGCAGGTGCCGAGCAGCACCGGATCGACCTCGTCGCAGTCGATGCCGCGAAATCCCGAGCAGCACGGCAACAGGCTGATTGCGGTGGCGCCTGCGTCGATGATGCGTCGCACCCGCCTGTTGTAGTCCTCGGGCGTGCCGAGGCCGATCAGCTGGCGCTGCGTCCAGGTGCGCCCGCGATGCATGGTCGGGTAAATGCCGCGCGTGAACGGAAACTGGCCGGGAAAGCCGAGGTCCTCGAGATACCGCTCGCCGTTCCAGTCGCGCGGCGAATAGAGCGGCTGGATCTCTATTCCGGACCGGTTGCGGGTCGCTTTCTCGTCGCCGATCTGGCGGGCATATTGCGCACGCCACTCGCCCTGCGCCTGTTCGAAGCCGGGGAGCGGAAGCTGGATCGCCGTCCGGGTCATGGGGTTGCCTCCGAAAATTCGTCGCTGCGCGCCGCCCGCGATTGCTGGCCGAGCGCGGCAACGCAATCAACAATCTCCTCGCGCCCCGCGCCGGGCCCGAAAATCCGGCTGACGCCGGCGGCAAGCAGTGCGGCTTTTTCCTCGTCAGGCACGATGCCGCCGACGATGACGCGGACATGGCCGAGCCCCGTCGTCCGCAGCGCGTCCATCATTTTCGGCACGATCAGGTGATCGGTCGCGAGCGAACTGATGCCGATGACGTCGACATCCTCCTCGGTGGCGAGCTTCACCACGCCCGGAATGGTCTGCCACGGCGGGGTGTAGATCACCTCCATGCCGGCATCGCGCAGATAGGCGGCGACGATTCGGCTGCCGCGGTCGTGCCCGTCGAGGCCGATTTTCGTCACGAGAACGCGGATCGGCAGCGCGTCGACTTTCATCATCATCTTGACCTGCGTCGGGGTTTGGCTTCGGCGCCGGACGGACCGATGCCGAACACGGCGACGAACTCATCAACGATGGCGTCCAGGCCGCCATGCGCTCGCCGATACCAGATCGGCGTCGCGTTCAGGGCGCCCAGCAGCAGCATCCTGAGCAGGGTCGGCGAGCGGCCAGCGGGCAGGTCGAGCGCGGCGATCAGGGCGCGGAATCGCGTTTCGTAGCGGTCGCGCTGGGCGCGCAGCTCGGCCGCGGCTTCCGGCACGTCGTCCGGAAGCACCCGGACGATGACGCGGGCGAACGCGCTGGCATCAAGGATGGATTCGAGATGCGCCTCGATCGCGCGCCGGAACCGCAGCGCCGGCTCGGTTTCCTGATCGACCAAGGCGTCGACGTGGCGGACGATGCGGTCGACGCCTTCGGCATAGACCGCGACAAGCAGGGCCTGCTTGGTCGGGACGTGGAAATAGAGCGCGCCCGGCGTCACGCCGGCGGCCTCGGCCACGTCGCGAATGGTCGTTGCGTGATAGCCGCGCTCGGCGAAAAGCGCTGCGGCGGCTTCCAGCAGCGCCGGCCAGCGGTTCGCCTGTTGCTTTGCAAGGGTGGCAGCCAAATCACGTCTCCTAGATAACTAAACGATCGTTTAGCACTGGACACGCTCCTAGACAAGGTCGCCTGCCGTCAAATCCAAATCTAATCGATAGTCAGCGAATTTGCGATCATTTAGTGCGGTTCTGGCAGACATCTTGACGCCCGATCTGAGTTTAGCTAAACAATCGTTTAGTTAATAAAAGCGAGGGGAGGCCGACGCATGGCAGAACAGCGGGCCTATTGGAATTCCGACAAGGAGACCCGGCCGCGCGAGGTGCGCGAGGCGGAGATACTCGGCTTGATGCGGCAGCAGTTGCGCTATGCCTATGAGCATCTGCCGTTCTACCGGCGACACTACGATCGCGCCGGTTTTCACCCCGACCAGGTGAACTCGATCGCCGCCTTCACCGAGCGCGTGCCTGTCATCACCAAGCAGATGCTGCGCGACGACCAGGCCGAGCATCCCCCGTTCGGCAGCTATGTCGGCGCCGGCCCGGTCGGTATCTGCCGCGTGCATGGGTCTTCCGGCACCAGCGGAAAGCCGACGCTCTACGCGATCTCGCGTGGCGACTGGGACTACATCGCCGATGTGATGGCGCAGGCCTTCTTCACCTGCGGCGTGCGGCCGGGCGATGTCGTGCAGCTTGCGACGGTGTTCAGCCTGTTCATGGGAGGCTGGGGCTCGCTGCTCGGCATCGAGCGGCTCGGGGCGACGGCCTTCCCGATCGGCGCGGGCGAAACCGAGCGGCAGATCGAGCTGATGTGGCGGGTCAAGTCGACCGTGCTGATCACGACGCCGAGCTACGCCCTGCACATGCTGGAGGTGGCAAGATCGATGGGGCTCGATCCATCGACCTCGCCGCTGCGTCTGGGAATCTTCATCGGCGAGCCGGGCTCGTCGATCCCCGGAACGCGCCAGGCCCTGGAGAGCGGCTGGGGCATCGTCGTGCGCGACATGGCGACGACATCAGAGATGACGCCGTGGGGCACCAACGCGGAATGCGAGCGGGGCCATGGCGTGCACGTGATGCAGGACGAGGTCTGGACCGAGATCGTCGCCAAGGACAATCCGAACCGCGCGCTTCCCGACGGAGAGAGCGGGGCGGTCGTCTACACCCATCTGCGGCGGCAGTCGCAGCCGATGATCCGCTTCTATTCGGGCGATGAGTCGCACATGACCCACGAGCCCTGCGGCTGCGGTCGCACCTATCCGCGCCTTCCGATGGGCGTCTACGGCCGCCTGGACGACATGCTGCTGATCCGCGGCGCCAATGTTTATCCGAGCCAGGTCCAGCGTTCCCTGCTGTCGGTGCCGGGAACCGGGATCGAGTTCAAGATCCTGCTCGAACGCAGTGGCGCGCTGGATACGGCGACGGTGCGGGTCGAGCGCGATCCGGCGGCCAGCACCGACAATCTGGCGGAATTCGACAGCGAACTGGCCAAGCAGGTCAAGCGCCGGCTGAAGAACGACACCAACATCAATTTCGAGGTCGAGGTGCTGGCCCCGAATACGCTGGAGCGGGCGATTTCGAAAGCCAACAGAGTAGATGACAGGCGCCCCCGGTTCAGGCCCGGACAGGATGTCCGATGAAAATCGGAACAGAGGAAACAATGAGAGCAATCGGTGTCGTCGCCTTCTGCACCCTTCTTCTTTCGACTGTTGACGCTCATTCGCAAACGTCAGTGAAGATCGGTGTGCTGACGGATTTGAGCGGCCCTTACGCGGACTTTGCCGGTGAAGGCTCGGTCGTCGGGACGCGTCTGGCCGTCGAAGAGTTCAGGAGGCAGAACAGCGATATCTCTGTCGAAATCATATCCGCTGATCACCAAAACAAGGCCGATATCGGCAGCGCGATTGCCCGAAGGTGGTTTGACCTGGAGGGCGTTGATGCGATCGTCGATGCCGCAAACTCGGGCGTCGCACTCGCGGTAAGTGAGATCGCGAAGGACAAGGACAAGGTGTTTCTTGCGAGCGGTCCGGCAACTCCCGACCTCACGGGAAAGGCCTGCTCGCCAAACACCGTGCATTGGACCTACGATACATATGCGCTTAGTCACGGGACAGGAGGCGCGCTGGCAAGTTCCGGCGGCGATACCTGGTTTTTCCTCACAGCAGACTACGCGTTCGGTCGCGCGTTGGAGCGGGACACAGGCGCGGTCGTCACGGCGAAGGGTGGAAAGGTCGTGGGGAGCGTCAAGCATCCGCTGAATACCAGCGATTTCTCGTCCTTCCTGTTGCAGGCGCAGGCCGCCAAGCCGAAAGTGATTGGCCTTGCAAACGCGGGCACCGACACCGTCAACGCGATCAAGCAGGCCAATGAATTCGGTATTGCCGATGGTGGTACGAAACTCGCGGCCCTGTTGTTTTTCATCACCGACGTTCATAGCCTCGGGCTGAAAGCCGCACGAGGGCTCGTTCTAACGGAGGCCTATTATTGGAACTTGAATGATGAAACGCGGTCCTTTGCAAAGCGTTTCGCCGAGAAAATGCCCGGACGTGTTCCTACCCAGGTTCACGCCGGTGCCTACTCGGCCACGTTGCATTATCTGAAGTCGGTTGCCGTCGCGGGCACCAAGTCGGGAGCTGCGACCGTCGCGGACATGAAACGAAAGCCTACCGTCGATTCTGTTTTCGGGCAGGGCAGTGTTCGCGAAGACGGCCGGCAACTTCACGACATGTATCTGTTCGAAGTGAAGCGACCTGAGGAGTCGACGGCCGCATGGGATTACTATCGGCTATTGGCAACGATCCCCGCTGAAGAGGCCTTTCGTCCGCTTTCCGAAAGCTCTTGTCCGCTCGTAAAGCAGCAATGATCTGCGCCGGTGCTTGGCGGGCCGTTACGCGATTGGCGGGTGGATTGACGACCGTCGTCCCCGGTTTCGTCCCTGAGAAATCGGCAAGGCGGGAATGACGCCGCGCGTCAGTTGCGATCGTCCGGCAGGGTCGGCAGCGGGGAGACCTCGATGCCTTCATCGATCAGCGACTTCGCCTCTTCCGGCGAAGCCTCGCCATAGATCGGACGGTGTTCCTTGTCGCCGTAATGCATCGCGCGCGCCTCGTTGGGGAAGCGCTCGCCGACATTGTCGGCGTTCTTGACGATGTGGTCGCGCAGTTCCTTCAGCTTGGCGCGCAGCTCGCGCTCCTGCGTCATCAGCAGCGGCGTCGAATCCGGCGCGGGCGCCTCGGCCCCCGCGGCTGGACGCGGCGTCGGCGCGTCTTCCTGCCGGCGGCCCTTCTTGCTCACGATCTGCGGGGCCATGATGGCCTTTTCGACCTTGGCCGAGCCGCACACCGGGCAGGTGACGAGCTTGCGCCTGACCTGCGAATCGTAGGCGGCCGAGCTCTGGAACCAGCTCTCGAAGGCGTGGTCCCGCTCGCAACGCAGGGTATAGCGGATCATGCCGATCCCCTTACGAGGTGCAGATGCTCCGGACCAGCCTTGGGATCGGCGATGCCAAAGCGCCGGCCATGCTGCAGCGAGGGGATCGCCTTGCGCGCGGTCTCGACCTTGGCGGGATCGATCGTTGCGAGGAACACGCCGGGCTCGACGCCGCCTTCGGCCAGCACCACGCCCCAGGGATCGACGATCAGCGAATGGCCAAAGGTCTCGCGCTTGTTCTCGTGCAGTCCGGCCTGCGCCGCGGCGAACACGAAGCAGCCGGTCTCGATCGCGCGTGCGCGCAGCAGCGTGTGCCAGTGCGCCTCGCCGGTCTTTTTGGTGAAAGCGGAAGGCACCGTGAGGAACCATGCGCCGCTTTCGGCGAGCGCGCGGTACAGCGCGGGAAAGCGCACGTCATAGCAGATGGTCAGCCCGATCCGGCCCCAGGGCAGGTCGGAGATCACGGCGGTCTCGCCCGGCTGGTAGTTCGCGGATTCGCGGTAGCTCTCGCCGCCGCCAAGATCGATGTCGAACATGTGGATCTTGTCGTAGCACGCGAGCACCTGGCCATCAGGTGCGATCAGGAACGAGCGGTTGACCGCCTTCTCGGGCGAGAAGCGCAGCGCCAGCGAGCCGATATGCAGGTGGATCTTGAGTTCCTGCGCCAGCCCGCGGTAGGCCTTCAGCGACTTGTCGTCGTCCTCGGCCGCAAGATGCTCGAACAGCGCCTTGCGGTTCACCTGCATCATGTTGCTGACTTCGGGCGTCTGCACATAATCGGCACCCTGGGCCGCCGCCTCGCGGATCAGCGCGACGCCCTGCTCGAGGCTCGCCTCGGGCAGAAGGCCGGTGCGCATCTGCACCATCGCCGCGGTGAAGGTCTTGTCAGCGCTCATCAGGAAGCCTTTTGGCCATTCAGCATGACGTCCAACTTGCCCTCGCGGTCGAGCGCGTAAAGCTCGTCGCAGCCGCCGACATGGGTGGTGCCGATGAAGATCTGCGGAAAGGTCGAGCCGGCGCCGGCGCGGTCATACATCTCCTGCCGCCAAGTCGGGTTTTTCGCGATGTCGAACTCGGTGAACGTCGCCTTCTTGCGGCTCAGCAGCGATTTCGCGGCGCTGCAATAGCCGCATCCCGGGCGGGTGTAGATTTCGATGGCGGTCATGGCGCGCTCAGTGGGGGCTTATGCCCGGATTATATGGGACGGCGGTGGGTATCCACAACCCGGGCAAACACCAGCACGTCGACTTGCGCCGCCCTGGCGCGCAGCAGCACCCGCGCGCAGGCGTCCACCGTGGCGCCCGAGGTCAGGACGTCGTCGACCAGGATGATCCGCCGGCCCTGCACCTCGGACTGGCGGTCCGGAGATACCTTGAATGCGCCCTGCACATTGCTCGCCCGCTGCGGCCGGGACAGCCCGACCTGCTGCTCGGTCGCCCGCACCCGCTGCAGCAGGTCGCCGCGCAGGGTGACGCCGCTCGCGTCCGCGATCGCGCGGCCCAGCGCGCCGGACTGGTTGTAGCGCCGTCCCCAGGCCCGCCGCCAATGCAGCGGCACCGGAACCAGCATGTCGGCCTCGCCGAGCAGCTCCTTGCCGGCCCGCGCCATCCAGCGTCCCATTGCCGGGGCCAGATCCGTGCGGTCCTGGTATTTCAGCGCATGCACCAGCGTGCGCGCCACATCGTCATAGCGCACCGCGGCGCGCGCCCGCTGGTAGGCCGGCGGATTGGCGATCGCCTCCATCGACAGCATGTCAGGGCCGGGATCATAGACGAAGGGAATGCCGAGCCGCGGGCAATAGGGCGGCGCGATGAACGACAGCTTCGACCAGCAGCTCGCGCAGACGCCGTCGCCTGCCACCGGCTCGCGGCAGGCGACGCACAGCGTCGGCAGCGCGACGTCGAGCACGAGCCGGGCGGCGCTTCGCCACGCCGCGCGGCAGGTGGTGAGCGCGCGGCGCAGCGGGCCGGCAAGGTCGCGGGAACGGGCGGTCTCGGCGTCCATGGGCCAAGGCTAGCGCCGGGGCGCGCGGTGCTCAAGCGCATTGCCAGAGGCGGCGGGATCGGCGTAACCAGCAGGTCATGGCCGAGAATTCGATGCCCGTCCTGTTCGACCGCGCGCTGCTCAGGCAACGCCAGGATCGCGCGCGGCGCGACGGCGCGGTCACCTTCCTACTCGATCGCGTCGTCGAGGACCTGGAAGATCGGCTCGCCGCCGTGAACCGGAATTTTGTCCACGTCGCTGACATCTGGACGCCAGGCGATGCACTCACCACGCGCTTGCGCCGGCGCTGCGACGGGATTGCGCATATCGAGGCCTCATCGGCGAGCGAGGCGCTGCCGCTCGCGCCGGCCTCGCTTGATCTCGCGGTCTCCGCGCTGGCGTTTCAGTTTGCGAATGACCTGCCCGGCGTGCTCGCGCAGATCCGCCGAGCCCTCAAGCCAGACGGCCTGCTCTTGGCCGTGCTGGTCGGCGGCGACAGCCTCATCGAGCTCCGGCAAAGCTTTGCTGCCGCTGAAAGCGAATGCGAGGGCGGGGTGTCGCCGCGGGTCGCGCCGTTTGCCGACCTGCGCGACCTCGGCGCGCTGGTCCAGCGCGCAGGCCTTGCGCTGCCGGTCACCGACGTCGACCGCGTCACCGTGCGCTACGACAGCGCCTTTGCGCTGATGGCCGATCTCAGGGCGATGGGCGCGAGCAACATTCTCGTCGAACGCCGTCGCGTCCCGACGCGGCGGGCGACGCTGCTGCGGATGGCCGAGATCTATCGCGAGCGCTTCGCCGACCCGGACGGGCGCATCCGCGCCACCTTCGATCTGGTCTGGCTCTCCGGCTGGGCGCCGCATGACAGCCAGCAGCAGCCTTTGCGGCCGGGCTCGGCGAAGTCGAGCCTCGAAGCGGCGGTGAAGGGGACGACGAAACGCACCTGATGCTGTCATCGCCGGGCTTGACCCCGGCGATCCATCTCCTTTGAGAGAAGGCTTTTTTGAGAGAAAGCTTTGTCGATGGATGCCCGGGTCAAGCCCGGGCATGACGAGGGGGAGGCGGCCGGCCTCGCCCTTACATCAACAGATCGATCAGATGCGGGATCAGTGGAATGTCCGCGGGCGGCATCGGGTAGTCGCGCAATTTATTGGCGCGCACCCAGGCAAGCCGCTGGCCCTCGCGCGCCGTCACGATGCCTTCCCAGCGCCGGCAGACATAGAGCGGCATCAGGAGATGGAAGTTTTCGTAAGGATGGCTTGCGAAGGTGAGCGGCGCCAGGCACGGCTCGCTGACGGTGATGCCGATCTCTTCGTGCAGCTCGCGGATCAACGTCTGTTCCGGCCGCTCGCCGGGCTCGACCTTGCCGCCGGGAAACTCCCACAGGCCGGCCATCGCCTTGCCTTCGGGGCGCTGCGCGATCAGGACGCGCTTGTCGGCATCGACCAGCGCGACTGCAACGACCAGCGTGAGCTTCAGGTCAGCCATTCCTATGAACGATAGTCGCCGTTGATCGCGACATATTCCTTGGTGAGGTCGCAGGTCAGCACGCGGTCGCGGCCCTTGCCGAGCCCAAGCGCGATCCTGATCTGGATCTTGTCGTTCTTCATCGCTTCCGAGACCTCTTCCTCGTTGTAGGAAGGATCGCGCGCGCCGCTTTTGGCGACGCGGACGCCGTTGAACGAGATCGACAGCTTGTCGCGGTTGGCGGGCTCGCCGGCCTTGCCGACCGCCATCACCACGCGGCCCCAATTGGCGTCCTCGCCCGCGATCGCGGTCTTCACCAGCGGCGAGTTCGCAATCGACATCGCGATTTTCCGCGCCGACGCCTTGGTTGTCGCGCCCTCGACCATGATCTCGACCAGCTTGCGCGCGCCTTCGCCGTCGCGCGCCACCTGCTCGGCGAGGTCGGCCAGCACGCCGTTGAACGCCTTCACGAAACCCTTCAGGCGCGGGTCGCTGGCGCGGCTGATCTTCGGCGCGCCGGCGTCCGCGGCCGCGCCCGTCGCAAAGGCCAGCAGCGTGTCGGAGGTCGAGGTGTCGCCGTCGATCGTCACCGCGTTGAAGGTATTCTCGACGCCGCTCTTGAGCAGCGTCTGCAGCGCGGCGGGCGCGATCGGCGCGTCGGTGAAGATGAATGACAGCATCGTCGCCATGTCGGGCGCGATCATGCCGGCGCCCTTGGCCATGCCATTGATGGTGACGGTCGCCTTGCCGAGCTTGACCCTGGCGGTCGCGACCTTGGGAAAGGTGTCGGTGGTCATGATCGCGCGCGCCGCGCCCATCCAGTCCTCGGGCGCGGCGGTCTCGGCCAGCGTCGCGAGCACGCCGTCGAACTTGGTCGCGTCGAGCGGCTCGCCGATCACCCCGGTCGAGGCCAGAAATACCTCATTGGCGCTGCAGCCGACCGCTTTGGCCGCGATCGCCGCCGTCAGCGCGGTCGCCTGCTTGCCGGTTTTGCCGGTAAAGGCGTTGGCGTTGCCGGAATTGACCACGAGCGCGCGCGCCCTGCCGCCGGAAAGCTTCGAGCGGCACCATTCCACCGGCGCCGACGGGCATTTCGAGCGGGTGAAGACCCCGGCGACCGCGGTCCCCTTGTCGAGCACCGCCAGCAGCACGTCGGTGCGGCCCTGATAGCGGATGCCGGCCGCGGCGGTCGCGAGTCTGACGCCCGCGATCGCGGGCATGGCGGGGACATCTTTCGGGGCGAGCGGGGAGACGGCTGAGGACATCGGGGCTTCCGGCTATGCGAGCAAAACGGAAGCGCTCTGTATCACCTCTCACCGCTTGCGGGGAGAGGGGCGTGGCAAATGCGAACGGGGTGGGGTGAAGTCTCGCGCGGGCGTCGCCCAACGAGAAATCTTCACCCCACCCCGCAGCTCGTTTCGTTCGCTGCGACCCTCCCCTCAGGGGAGGGTCAAGCACCGCTTTACTTCTTGGCCGGCGCCATCTTGGAGTCGGACGGCTTGGGCGCGTCCTTGGCGGCGTCGGTCTTGGTGTCCGACTTGGCGGCCTCGGCCGGCTTGTCCAGTCGCTCGATCTTGGCGGCTTCGCGCAGCTTGCCGACATAATCGGCCTGCGCCTTGCGCGTCACATAGGTCTCGATCTGGCTCTTGACCTGCTCGAAGTCCGGCGCCTTGCGCTTGCGCTTTTCCTCGACCTTGATGATGTGCCAGCCGAACTGCGACTTCACGGGGTCGGAGATTTTTCCGGGGTCGAGCTCGAACGCGACTTTGGAGAATTCCGGCACCATCTGGTCCTTGGTGAAGAAGCCGAGGTCGCCGCCGTCGGAGGCGCCGGGGTCCTTGGACTTCTTCTTGGCGAGATCGGCGAAATCGGCGCCCTTATCGAGCTCGGCCTTGATCGCCTTGGCCTCGTCCTCGGTCTCGACCAGGATGTGGCGGGCATGCACCTCTTCCTCGCCGGTGATCTCCTTGGAGGCCTGCTCGTAGACCTTCTTCATCGCGTCGTCGCTGGTCGCGGCCTTGCCTTCGCTGGCGAGCAGGGAGTCCATCAGCAGGCGGTTGCGGGTGAAGGCGAGGCGCTTCTTGAAGTCGTCGCTGTCCTGGATCTTCTTGTCCTCGGCCGCCTTGGAGACGATCTTCATGTCGATCAGGAAGGCCAGCACGTTCTCGTCCTTGGTCGCCGGGTCCATCTGCGCCAGGCTCGGCCCGAGTTCCTCTTCGGCGAGCGCGACGTCGCTCTGGCGGATTTCGGCGCCGTTGACCTTGGCCAGTACCTTGTCCTCGGCGCGCGCCGTTCCGGTGGCCAGCGCCAAAGCGAGGCAGCCCGTGATCGCCATGGCAAGTCCGAGGCGCGATCCGTTTTTCGTCACCGACAACGAGGTGGTCATGGAAAATCCTTATCTTGCAGAAGGGTTTCTGGAAGGGTCATGCGGCCGCGGACACTCGCCCAATCGCGGCGGCTTGGCAACGCGAAAAGTCTGTCAAAATCATGAATTCCCTGACATCCGGCCTCCAGCGTTAAGGCCTTGGCGCCGTTGACAAGCTTGCCCCTCAGCCATATCTCTGCCGCCATCGTGTCAATGGCGACAGCGCTAATTTTGCTGCGTTTTTGGCCGTTGAACCATGGATTGCGCGATTCCCACTCATTTGGCGGAACGGCTCCCGGTTTCCGGGGGTTCTTGCCGCGGCGCGTCACGGTGAGTTGATAGGCAATCAGTGCGGCGGATTTGACGATCGCGACGGTGTTTCCCTGGGTCATTATGGCGAATGTCAAATCCAAAACCGCACTGGAATCTAATGTTGCCGGGGTCCCTCTGGTTCTCGCATTCGCAGGTGTGCCCGCCGCCAGCGGATGCGAATGCGAGAACCGGGACACCGGGTCATAACGTCTCGGCAAAACAAAAAGTTAACGACAGGAATTCGGCATGATCGGCGCGCTCGCCCGCAAGTTCTTCGGCTCCGCCAATGACCGGCGGGTCAAGGGCTACCAGTCCCGCGTCAACGCCATCAATGCGATGGAGGCGGAGCTTGCCGCGCTGTCGGACGAGGCGCTGAAGGCGCGTACCGCCGAGTTCAAGGCGCAGCTCGCTGAGGGCAAGACGCTCGACGACATCCTGGTTCCGGCCTTCGCCACTGTGCGCGAGGCGGCCAAGCGCACCCTGGGCCAGCGCCATTTTGATGTGCAGCTGATCGGCGGCATGGTGCTGCATGAGGGCGATATCGCCGAGATGAAGACCGGCGAAGGCAAGACGCTGGTGGCGACGCTGGCGGTCTATCTCAACGCGCTGGCGGGGAAGGGCGTCCACGTCGTCACCGTCAACGACTACCTCGCCCGCCGCGACGCGGCCTGGATGGGCCAGATCTATTCCTTCCTCGGCATGACCACCGGCGTCATCGTCCACGGCCTCGACGATCCCGAGCGCAAGCTGGCCTATGCCTGCGACATCACCTACGGCACCAATAACGAATACGGCTTCGACTATCTGCGCGACAACATGAAGTACCGCCTGGAGGACATGGTCCAGCGCGGGCACTTCTTCGCGATCGTCGACGAGGTCGACTCGATCCTGATCGACGAGGCGCGGACGCCGTTGATCATCTCCGGCCCGCTCGACGACCGCTCCGAGTTCTACAACACCATCGACACCTTCTTCCCCAGGCTCGAGAAGAGCGACTACGACGTCGACGAGAAGCAGCGCACCGTGACGCTGACCGAAGCCGGCATGGAGAAGATGGAGACGCTGCTGCGCGACGCCGGCCTCCTGAAGGGCGAGTCGCTCTACGACATCGAGAACGTCTCGGTCGTGCACCACGTCAACCAGGCGCTGCGCGCCCACACGCTGTTCACGCGCGACAAGGACTACATCGTCCGCAACGACGAGGTCGTGATCATCGACGAGTTCACCGGCCGCATGATGCCGGGCCGGCGCTATTCGGAAGGCCTGCACCAGGCGCTGGAGGCCAAGGAGCACCAGCCGGTGCAGCCGGAAAACCAGACGCTGGCCTCGATCACCTTCCAGAACTATTTCCGCATGTACG
Organism: Bradyrhizobium sp. NP1; assembly: GCF_030378205.1. Classification (NCBI taxonomy): domain Bacteria; kingdom Pseudomonadati; phylum Pseudomonadota; class Alphaproteobacteria; order Hyphomicrobiales; family Nitrobacteraceae; genus Bradyrhizobium; species Bradyrhizobium sp. NP1. The sequence continues at coordinate 7,523,654 of NZ_CP127385.1, read as the reverse complement.
CCAAGCTCGCGGGCATGACCGGCACCGCGGCGACCGAAGCCGACGAATTCTTCGACATCTACAAGCTCGACGTCGTCGAGATCCCGACCAACCTGCCGGTGGCCCGCCTCGACGAGGACGACGAGGTCTATCGCACGCAGAAGGAAAAATACGTGGCGATCCTCGCCGAGATCGAGCGCGCCAACAAGCGCATGCAGCCGGTGCTGGTCGGCACCGCCTCGATCGAGAAGTCGGAAATCCTCGCCGAGTTCCTGAAGCAGCACGGCTACAAGCAGATCGACTTCGGCAAGGACAGCGCGATGGAGAAGCTTTATGCCGCGGCGCGCGCCGGCAAGCAGTCCAAGCTGTTCGCGGTGCTGAACGCGCGCTTCCACGAGCAGGAAGCCTATATCGTGGCGGAAGCCGGCGTGCCCGGCGCGATCACGATCGCGACCAACATGGCCGGCCGCGGCACCGACATCAAGCTCGGTGGCTCGCTCGAGATGCGCATCCAGCAGGAAACCGCTGATATCACCGACGAGGCCGAGAAGGCGGCGCGGATCGAGCGGATCAAGGCCGACGTCGAGCGCTTCCGCGAGATCGTGCTGAAGGCGGAAGAGGAGGTCGAGATCGAGCCGGCCAAGGGCTCCAAGCCCGCCAAGACCGTGACCAAGCCGGGCGGCCTCTACATCATCGGCTCCGAGCGCCACGAGTCGCGGCGCATCGACAACCAGCTCCGCGGCCGTTCGGGCCGCCAGGGCGACCCCGGGCGCTCGAAGTTCTTCCTGTCGCTCGAAGACGACCTGATGCGCATCTTCGGCTCCGACCGGCTCGACAGCATGCTGCAGCGGCTCGGCCTGAAGGAGGGCGAGGCCATCATCCATCCCTGGATCAACAAGGCGCTGGAGAAGGCGCAGCAGAAGGTCGAGGCGCGCAACTTCGACATCCGCAAGAACCTGCTCAAGTTCGACAACGTCCAGAACGACCAGCGCAAGGTGATCTTCGACCAGCGCGTCGACCTGATGAAGGACGAGAGCGTCGCCGAGACGGTGGCCGACATGCGCCACGCCTTCACCGAGGACCTCGTCGCCAAGCACGTGCCCGAGCATGCCTATGCCGAGCAGTGGGACACGGCCGGGCTGAAGGAAGAGCTGCGGCGCGTGCTCGACATCGATCTGCCGGTCGACGAATGGGCCAAGGAAGAGGGCATCGCCGACGAGGAACTGCTCAACCGCATCGAGACGCGCGTCGACGAGCACATGGCGGCCAAGAGCGCGCAATGGGGCCCCGACGTGATGCGCTACGTCGAGAAGACCATCCTGCTGCAGACGCTGGACCATCTGTGGCGCGAGCATCTGGTCATGCTCGACCATCTGCGCCAGGTGATCGGCCTGCGCGGCTACGGCCAGCGCGATCCGTTGCAGGAGTACAAGACCGAGGCGTTCAACCTGTTCCAGGAGATGAGCGCGCATCTGCGCGAGGCGGTCACCGCGCAGCTGATGCGGGTCGAGATCGTGCCGCCGGAGCAGCAGCAGCCGACGCTCCCCGAGATGGAAGTGCACAAGCTCGATCCCAGCACCGGCGAGGACGAGATGGCGTTCGCGAATGTTTCGCTGGTGCCGGCGAACGGTGGCCGCGAGACCGCTGCCAACCGCGACCCGAACAATCCCGCAAGCTGGGGCAAGGTCGGCCGCAACGAGGACTGCCCCTGCGGCAGTGGCAAGAAATACAAGCACTGCCACGGCAAGTACGCTTAAGCGCTAGCGCCGCGAGCGCAGCGTCATCCCTCCCCACGAGGGGAGGGATGATCCGGCCTTGGCCCGCTAGCCGAACACCACCTCGTGCCGCATCACGAATGGCGCCAGCAGCGTGTGCACCTCGTTGGCGATCGCCTCGCGCTGCGCTTCGGGCACGCGCGCCAGCGTCACCGTCGCAATCGAGCCGTGGCTGCCGTGCGGACCGACCTCGACGTTGCAGTCGATGCCGCGTTCGCGCAGCGGCGCGAGCACGTTCGCGAACACGCGGGCCGCCGCGTCCCAGCGCAGCCGCGGCTTGAATACCTTGCCCACCCCGGTGAGCGGCATCGGATCGATCGGGATCACCTGCACGGGAACGGCGGCGCGCTCCGGCGTGCGCTCGCGGACCCAGGTTTCGAGCTCGCCGGGTTGGACGCTCGCGCCGGGCTTCAACTGCACATAGCCGACCGGCAGCTCGCCGGCATAGGCATCGGGCTGGCCGACCACGGCGGCGAGTCCCACCGCCGGATGCTGGAACATGATCTCCTCGACCGGCGCGGGATCGATGTTGTGGCCGCCGCGGATCACGAGATCCTTGGCGCGGCCGGTGATCCAGAGATAGCCGTCGGCGTCGAGCCGGCCGAGGTCGCCTGAATTGACCCAGTTGCCGTCGACGAACGCGCCGGCATTGTGCGCGTCGTGCAGGTAGCCGCTGAACACGCCCGGCCCCGCCATGATCACGACGCCGATCTCGTCGACGGCGCAGTCGCGCTCGAGCCTGCCGTCGGCATCGAGCTTGACGATGCGCACGCGGCTATACGGGATCGGCAGGCCCGCCGAGCCGAGCCGGATCGGCCGGTCCGCATAGGCAATCGTGTGGACGCTCGAGGTCTCGGTCATGCCGTAGACCTCGACGACGGGGAGCGCGAACTTGTCCTGGATCGCCTGGCCGACCGCGACGGGGATCGCCGATCCGCCTGCCGCGGCATATTTCAGGCTGGAGATATCGGCTTTGCCTGGCGGCACGCTCAGCGATGCGGCGAGCACGGTCGGCACGCCCGACAGCGCCTCCGGCCTGAAGCGCTCGATCAGCGCCCAGATGTTCTTGATCGATGCTGGATTGCGCCATCCCGACGGCGACAGCACGACCAGGCAGTTGCCGCATGTGAGGGTGGCGAGCGCCTGCGTGAGCGAGCCGCCGACATGGAACAGCGGCATGCCGAACAGCAGGTTCATGCCGGCATTCGATCTCAGCATCAGGTTGCAGGCCCAGGCCTGGTAGACCTGGTTGGCATGGGTGTGACGCACCAGCTTCGGCGTGCCGGTGGTGCCGCCGGTGTGGAAATAGGCTGCGATGTCGTCGCTGGAAATCTGCCGGCCGCTGACCAGGCGGTCGGTGGGTTCTGCCTTGATCAGCTCGGCGAAGGAGTAGATCCCGTTCGCGGGATCGCCAGGCCCGTGCACCTGCACGATGGCCTTGAGGTGCTTCAGATCCTTGCGCACCGCTTCGACCTTCTGCCAGATGTCGGTGCCCGGCATCGGGCCGAGCGCGACCAGAATCTTGGTGCGTGCGGCATCGAGGATTTCCGCGATCTGATGCGGCTCGAGCAGCGGGTTGACCGGGTTGGCGATCCCGGCGGCTTCGGCGCCGAACAGCGTGACGAAGGCGTCGGGCAGCAGCGGCAGCAGGAAGCTCACGACGTCGCCGGGCCCGACGCCGAGCGAATGAAACAGGTTGGCCGCCTGCGTGACGCGCGCGACGAAGTCGCGGTAGCTGATCACGACAGGGGTGTCGGCCGGATCGGCGTTGGCGAGAAACTGGATCGCCGGTGCGTCGGGATTTTTCGCCGCACCGAGCTTGATGGCGTCATAGGTGCTCGCGGCCGCGATGCGGTCCCGGTACGGGACTTGCTCGAACGCGCGGACATCGGCGTCGGTCGCAAAGCTTGGATAGGCGTCGCCGATCAAGCGATCGAGCAGGTGTATGCCGCTCATTGTTTTCCCCCTCCTGGTGCTCGCTTGCTTTGGCCGCCGCCTGGACCGGTCTTGCCGGTCCTTTCGCAGCGCCGCGCGGGCTTCTCCAATGGGAGAAGATTACGCGATCGTGCGCGGAGAACGCCATTGATAATTTGGTGCGGCGAAGCGTGTCGGCGCAAGCCATCGGGCACGCGCCGCATCCGGGCGGCTGCCAAGGTCCGAGCATCGCTTGAGGACTGTTTTGCCCGACGGGCAGTCACACAAGATTCCTGTCCAGTCCTCGCGCGAAAAATATTCCGCTTGTTGCGTCGGGCAAATCAGTGGCTTCACTCGGCGCGTCCTGCACCGGTGAGAGGGGCGTACGCGTCGTCACGAACGTTGGAGCAGGATGCGATGGACGCAATGAGCGCGGGACAGACGAACGCGCGAGATGCGGACGGCAAAGTCGTGTGGTTCTGGCACCCCTGGGCTGGTGCTAAGTTTACGGATGATGATCTGTGGGCGACGGTGACTAAGAAGTCATGGACACCGGGGAGAGCACGAAGGAAACCGTTCAAACCATCGCGCAGGGAATGCCGGTGTTTGAGGCTGTACCTGTGGTGACTAACTCGTGTGCTTTTCTTTGCTGCACACGAGGCTGCGGGTGCGCCAAGACACCCGGCGTTCCCTGCGCCCTCCCATCGGGGGTGGTTCTGACGCAAGGCTCGGGCGCAGCAAGCGCGGCGAGAGCGTGGACCTGTGCCTCGCAATGACGACGCTGCTCTTTGAAATTTTGGCTTGGATGCGATGCTGCCGCGCGTGAGGCAGGCGGCCTTACTTCGCGGCCGAGAAGCGGCTCTCGAACGAGTTCGCCGAGACGATCGGCGCGGAGCCGGCGACCTTGGTATCCTTCGGCGCGGGTGCGGCGGCCTCGGCTGCCGGCGCCGGATTATCCGTGATCGACGGCTTGAACGGCGGCCGGGCAGCGGCCTGCTTGCTTTCGGCGGCCTTGCTCTCCGCAGGTTTGCCGGTGATCAGCTTCGCCAGCGACGGCTTGCTTTCGGCCTTCGGCTTGGCGGGAGCAGGCGCGGGCGTTGTTGCGGCGGTGGTCGTCGTGTCGGCGGTGGCGCCGATTCCCATCTTGCGGGCAAGGCCGGAGAAGAAGCCGCCCTCCGACTGCTGCGTGGCGGGTGTGGCGGACGCGACGCGGGTCGCTGGCGCAGCGGCCGGCTGGCTCGGCGCGGCGGCCACGGCGGGCTCTTCGGTCGGCGCGTAGGGCGCGCGCGGCGGGTTGACGGTCGGGGGGATGGTGCCGGGCGCGCGCGACATCGCGACCAGCGACAAGCCCTGGCCGTCGCCGCCCTCGGAAAGGCCGGTGCTGCCGTTCGGCACATGCGAGGCGAAGATCTGGTTCATGCCGCCGTCGATGCCGCTGTTGAGCCGGGCGACGGGCGTGCCCTTGGCGACCAGCTTGGCGTATTCGGTCTGCTCTTCCTGCTGCCGCTGGCGCATCGCCTCCGTGATCTCGTCGGGGACCACATAGGCCGGGCATTTCGCGGAGGCCTGGAACACCGGATCGCGCGTCGCGTTCGGCGGGCGCGCCGCGTCGAACACATATTTCTTCTCGCAGAAGTCGACCTTCGGCTCCTGACGCGTGATCTCGAAGTGATCGTAGCCTTCCTTGATCATCTTCCAGAACGGCATGTTCGGATTGTTGCGGTGCTTGGCCATGTTCACCGGCGTCATCCGGAACGGATAGGCCTGCAGCTGAAACGCCTTCTGCCCGCCGAAGAAGGACTCGCGACCGAGCGAGTAGATTTCGGCGATCTGCTCGTCGGTCATCGCGTAGCAGCCGCGCGACGAGCAGTCGCCATGCACCATCAGCTGCGAGCCGGTGCGGCCGAGCGACTGGTCATAGGCGTTGGGATAGCCGGTGTTGAAGGAGAGGTAGTAGGCCGATTGCGGGTTCATCTGGCCCGGCGAAATCGAATAGAAACCTTCCGGCGCCTGGCGGTCGCCTTCGCGCACCTTGGGGCCGAGATCGCCCGACCAGCGGCAGATCGGATAGGTCTTCAGCAGCTCGAACCGGCCGGAGCGCGCCTGCTTCCACACCTCGAGCTCGGCTTCCTGCTTGAACAGGCGGACCAGGATCGGCGACTGCGGATCCATGTCCTTCTCGGTCATCGCGGCGACGAGCTTCGGCGGAACCGGCTGGTTGGCCTTGGCATTGCTGGCGAGCGAGATCTCGTCGCTGTTGCAACCGGCCAACAGCACGCCTGCGCCAAGCGCAGCCGAGGCGAGAAGCGCGCGAACCAGCGAGCGGACGATCAATGCAAAGCTCCACACCCACCGGGCATTTCACGCGACCCCAACTCGTCGTTCAGGCATGATCTGGTCGGATCGTGCCCTAGCGTTCATGCCCTGAAGCATTGACTAAAATATTAGCCTTAAGGTCCCCCTTCCCGCAACCCGAACAAGGCCGCGAACCCGGTTCCCCGAAAGCCATGGTCAACAGGAACTAAACAGCAGGCTTGGCCTAATTGCGGCCGAATTGGTCATTTCGGGCGAAAAAAGAGCGTAAACATCGGGTTAATTGCCTGGCCCGCCGGGAATAAGGCCGGTTCAGCCGAGTTTTCGGCCGATCTCCAGGAATTTCTGCCGCCGTTGCCTGCGGATCATGTCAGCGTCGAGGTTCCGCAGCTCGGTGAAGGCGGCCGCGATCGCTTCCCCCGTGGTCGCGATCATCGCTGCGGGGTCGCGGTGGGCGCCGCCGGCCGGCTCCTTCAGGATGGTGTCGATCACGCCGAATCGCAGCATGTCCTGCGCGGTGATCTTCATGCTGGTGGCGGCTTCCTGCGCCTTGGTGCCGTCGCGCCACAGTATCGAGGATGCCGCCTCCGGCGAGATCACGCTGTAGATCGCGTGTTCGAGCATCAACACCTTGTTGGCCGTGGTGATCGCGATCGCGCCGCCTGACATGCCTTCGCCGGTGATGATCGCGACATTGGGCACCCCGAGCGACAGGCAGGCGTCGGTGGAGCGCGCGATCGCCTCGGCCTGGCCGCGCTCCTCGGCGCCGATGCCGGGATAGGCGCCGGCGGAATCGACGATCGACAGCACGGGAATGCCGAAGCGCTCGGCCATTTCCATCAGCCGCACCGCCTTGCGGTAGCCTTCCGGGCGCGCCATGCCGAAATTGTGCTTGATGCGCGAATCGGTGGTGGCGCCCTTCTCCTGGCCCACCACGCAGATGCTTTCGCCGCCGAAGCGGCCGAAGCCGCCGATCAGGGCGGCGTCCTCGCCGAACTTGCGGTCGCCCGCGAGCGGGGTGAAGTCGGTGATCAGGCCATTGATGAAGTCGGTCAGATGCGGCCGCTGCGGATGCCGCGCCACCAGCGTCTTCTGCCATGGCGTCAGGTTGGCATAGAGGTCGGCGAGCGATTGCCGCGACTTGTCCTCCAGGCGCGAAATCTCCTCGCCGATGTCGCTGCCGGAGGCGGCGAGCGCACGCAATTCGTCGACCTTGGAGTCGAGTTCGGCAACGGGCTTTTCGAAATCGAGATAGGAACGCATCTGGTCGGACATCAAGGCAATATAGGGAACAACCCGCGGGGGCGCGAAGCGGTTTCGGTCGGCTTGCGGAAAGCGCGCATGTTCAAGGGGTTAGGTGCATTCCGGGTGGGAGGAAGGGCGGGTTCGGGCGTTGCGCCCCTGAAGGCTTCACGCTCCTTTCACGAGAGATGCGCGCGGAAGTCAAGGCGCGCGATTGGCCTTGCGGCTATTTCTCCGCAAGCGGATGCAGGTCGCGCACCAGACTCTTGAGGCGTTCCTCGACCACATGGGTGTAGATCTGCGTGGTCGAGATGTCGGTATGGCCGAGCAGGGTCTGCACGATGCGCAAATCCGCGCCGTTGTGCAGCAGGTGGCTGGCGAAGGCGTGCCGCAGCACATGCGGCGACACCAGCCGCGGCGAAAGGCCGGATACCGCTGCAAGCTCCTTGAGGTCGCGGGCGAAATGCTGCCGGGTCAGATGGCCGCTCTCCCCGAACGAAGGGAACAGCCATTTCGACGGCGCGGCGCCTTTCTTGCCGGCAGCGTCGCTTGCTGCGAGATAATCGGCCATCGCCTGCCGCGAGGCCTCGTTCAGCGGCACCAGCCGCTCCTTGGCCCCCTTGCCGCGCACCACGATCATGCGCGCGTCGTTGCGCGCGGCCGAGCGCGGCAGCGCCACCAGCTCGGAGACGCGCAAGCCCGTGGCATACAGGACCTCGAGCAGGCAGTAGAGCCGCATGGCGCGCAGCCGCCGCGAAGGCGACGCATCGCTTGCCTGGGTCAATTCCTTGGCCCGCGTCAGCATCCGGTCGACGTCGGCCACCGACAGGACTTTCGGCAGGCCGCGACCGCGCTTCGGCCCCGAGAGAATCGCGGCCGGATCGTCGCTGCGGATGCGCTCGTTGACGAGGAAGCGAAACAGGTGCCGCATCGCCGACAGGCGGCGCGCCACGCTGGACGACTTGAAGCCGCGGGCGTCGAGGTCGGCGAGATAGTCCCGCAGCGCCTGTGTCTCGGCGCTGATGAAGCCGGTTTTGCCGCGGGCGAGGAATTCGGAGAAGTCGGTGAGGTCGCGCCGATAGGCGTCGAGCGTGTTGGGGCCGGCGCCCTGTTCCGCCGCAAGCATGTCGAGGAACAGGCCGATGAGCTTGGTATCGGAGGATCTCGCGGGCATCCCCGAAGGCTAGCCCCTATTTCTTGAGAAACCTATCCGGTGGAATTGTCACGGTCATCTCCCGGGGCTTCGGATTGACGAAATTGGCCAGCGAGAAAACCAGCCCATAGACGATGCCCGCGAGGATCGCGACGACCGTCAGGAATCGGAACAGGCTCGGCATTTCGGGGCTCGGGAGCGCAAATTAACCAAGGGAATCATCCATCATGTTCGCGGACCCCTTGCAATAGTCTCTGGCACGGACCGGAAGGGGGGTAGTATAGGTTGGCCGGAACGCCCGCCTTTTGGCGGCAAGCTGAGCAATATCATGTCCGATACCGCCGCACCGGCTCCGGCCAGCGGATCAAGAGAGGCCGAAATCCTGTCCCGTTTGGGGACGCGCCTCGTCGTGCTCGTCGGCATGATGGGGGCCGGCAAGTCCACCATCGGCCGGCGGCTGGCGGCGCGGCTGCAATTGCCGTTCATCGATGCCGACGCCGAGATCGAGGCGGCGGCCGGCATGACCATCCCCGAGATTTTCGAGGTCCATGGCGAGCCGCATTTCCGCGACGGCGAGGCGCGCGTGATCGCCCGCCTGCTCGAAAGCGGGCCGGCGGTGCTCGCGACCGGCGGCGGCGCCTTCATGCGCGAGGAGACGCGCAGCCGGGTCCACGCCAAGGCGGTCTCACTCTGGCTGAAGGCGGATGCCGAGATCATCATGCGGCGCGTCCGCCGCCGCGCCGACCGGCCGCTGTTGCAGACCACGGACCCCGAGGCGACCGTCGGCCGGCTGCTGGCGGAGCGCGAGCCGCTCTATTCGCATGCCGATCTGACCATCGCCTCGCGCGAGGTCCCGCACGACAGGGTCGTCGACGAATGCCTCGAGGCGCTGCACGCGCGCTTGTGCCGCGAGGATGCGGACGCCTCCGAAAACGTGGCGGGCGCCGTACGATGACCGCGCCGCTGAAACATTCCGAACCCGTCGTGGTCGACGTTGCGCTCGGCGAGCGGACCTACGACATCCTGATCGGCCGCGACATCCTTGCTTCGCTCGGCGAGCGCATCGCCAGGCTTCGGCCGGGTGCGCGCACCGCCATCGTCACCGACCGCAACGTCGCAAGGTATTGGCTGGAAAAAACCGAAGCGTCGCTTGCCGCGGCCGGCATCGCATCGTCGCGGATCATCGCCGACGAAGGCGAAGGCTCCAAGAGCTACGCCACGCTCGAATGGGTCTGCGAAGCGCTGATCGCGGCCAAAATCGAGCGCAACGATCTCGTCATCGCGCTCGGCGGCGGCGTGGTCGGCGATCTCGCGGGCTTTGCGGCCGCGATCGTTCGCCGCGGCGTCGATTTCGTGCAGGTGCCGACCTCGCTGCTGGCGCAGGTCGATTCCTCGGTCGGCGGCAAGACCGGCATCAACTCGCCGAAGGGCAAGAACCTGATCGGCGCGTTCCACCAGCCGGTGCTGGTGGTCGCCGACACCGCCGTGCTCGATACGCTGCCGCCGCGCCAGTTCCGATCAGGCTATGCCGAGGTTGCCAAATATGGTGTGCTCGGCGACGAGGCGTTCTTCGGCTGGCTCGAGCAGAACCACGCCGACATCGCCAGAGGCGGCAGCGCGCGCGAGCATGCGATCGCCACCTCCTGCCGTGCCAAGGCCGCGATCGTCGCGCGCGACGAGCGCGAGACCGGTGAACGCGCGCTGCTCAATCTCGGCCACACCTTCGGCCATGCGCTGGAAGCCGCGACCGGCTTTTCCGACCGGCTGTTCCATGGCGAAGGGGTCGCGATCGGCATGGTGCTGGCGGCGGAATTCTCCGCCGAGCTCGGCATGATCTCGCGACAGGATGCGGCGCGCATCGCGCGTCATCTTGCTGAGGCCGGCCTGCCGACCCATCTGCAGGACATCGCGGGCTTCGCCCAGGAAGGCCTTGCCGACGCCGATGCGCTGATGGCGCTGATGGCGCAGGACAAGAAGGTCAAGCGGGGAAGACTCACCTTCATCCTGCTGGAGGCGATCGGCCGCGCGGTGATCGCGCCCAATGTCGAGCCACCGCTGGTGCGGGATTTCCTCAAGGCCAAGCTGGCGTCGAAAGGCTGAATTCGGACGCCGATTGAAGTGAACGTCAGGTCATGGACTGGTTTACGCTTTCCATCGTGATTGGCTGCCTCTTGGTCTCGGCATTCTTCTCGGCGAGCGAGACCGCGCTGACCGGCGCCTCGCGCGGCAGCATGTTGCGGCTGTCGAAGCAAGGCAACCGCGAGGCCGGCGTGGTTTCCAGCCTGTTCGGCATGCGCGAGCGGATGATCGGCGCGCTCCTGCTCGGCAACAACATCGCCAATATCGGCGCCTCGGCGCTGGCGACCGGCATCTTCACCGCATGGTTCGGCGAGGTCGGCGTGCTCTACGCCACCGCCGTGATGACCGTGATGGTCGTGATCTTCGCCGAGGTGCTGCCGAAGACCATCGCCATCAACGCCCCCGACCGCGTGGCGCTTCTGGTCGCGCGGCCGATGAAGGTCACCGTTTATGTGCTCGGACCGCTGCTGACGGTCATCGAAGCCGTGGTGCGGCTGTTGATGCGGATGCTCGGCATCAGGATCGGCGCCAACGAGTCCGTGCTGTCGCCGATCGAACGCCTGCGCGGCGCGGTCGACCTGCTGCACAGCGAAGGCAAGGTCGAGAAACAGGACCGCGACATGTTCGGCGGGCTGCTGGACCTGCGCGAGCTGCAGGTCTCCGACGTCATGGTCCATCGCACCGAGATGGTGATGATCAATGCCGACCTGCCGCCGGAAGATCTGGTGCGCGAGGTGCTGGCGACCGAATACACCCGCATTCCGCTATGGCGCGACAAGCCGGAAAACATCATCGGCGTGCTGCACGCCAAGGATCTGCTGCGCGCGATCCGCGCCTCCGACGGCGACACCTCGCGCATCGACGTCTCGACCATCGCGCTGCCGCCCTGGTTCGTGCCGGAGATGCGTCCGGTCTCCGAGCAGCTCAAGGCGTTCCGCCGCCGCAAGACCCATTTCGCGCTCGTCGTCGACGAGTATGGCGAAGTCGAAGGTCTGGTGACGCTGGAGGACATCCTGGAGGAGATCGTCGGCGACATCTCCGACGAGCATGACGTCGTGGTGGCCGGCGTGCGCGCACAGCCCGACGGCTCCGTCGTGGTCGACGGCTCGGTGCCGATTCGCGACCTGAACCGTGCGATGGACTGGCACCTGCCGGACGAGGAGGCGACCACTGTCGCCGGTCTCGTCATCCACGAGGCGCGCTCGATCCCCGAACGCGGGCAGAGCTTTACGTTCCACGGCTTCCGCTTCCGCGTCCTGCGCCGCGAGCGCAACCGCATCACGGCGCTGCGCATCGTTCCGGTGCCGCGGGAGGCCGAGGTCGAGGAGAAGAAGCCGAAGCGGGCGGGAACGTCGTTCTAGCCGCTGGACGTCGCGGCCTGATGTCGCGGACTCAACTTCCGCCTTCGCCGGGCGCCTGGGCGTGAATGGCGAGCGCGTGCACCGAGCCGGCAAGTTCCCCGGCCAGCGTCGCATTAATCATGCGGTGGCGCTCGATCCGGGTCTTCCCTTCGAACGCCTTCGATACGATATAAACCCTGAAATGCGTCTCGCCGCCGGGCCGGTGGCCGGCGTGACCCTCGTGCAGATGTGATTCGTCTTTGACCTCGAGGCTCACCGGCGAGAAAGCTTCGCGCAACTTGTTCGTGATAGTGTCATGGGCGGTCATGGTCTTCGCCAATACGCTTCAACGCCGTATTTCGTCAATGCCATGGCCCGGAGTGAAGCTATTCGCAATGTCAAGACTTGAAGCCGAGGCCGTTGCGTAGTCAAAGTCAGCCATGCCGATCGATTCCGCAAAATTCTTCGACTCCATCCGCGTCAAGCCTAGGAAGGCGAAGCAGGAGCCAGCGCAACCGCGCGAAGCCGCGGTCATGTGCGAATGGCCGGACTGCAAGAACAAGGGCCCGCATCGCGCGCCCAAGGGACGCGACAATGCGCGCGAATACTGGCACTTCTGTCTCGATCACGTTCGCGAGTACAACCAGTCCTACAATTTCTTCTCCGGCATGAATGCGGATGCGGTGGCGCGCTATCAGAAGGACGCGCTGACCGGCCACCGTCCGACCTGGCGGATGGGCGCCAATGGCAGTCCCGGCAAGGGCAAGGGCGCGGCCGACCTCGACGGCGCCGCCGATCCGTTCAGCATGTTCGCCGAGATGAACGGGGCCGGCCGCTGGCGGCCGGGTCCGGAGGCCGCGCCGAAGGCCGAGACGCGCAAGATCTTCAATGCCGAGCGCAAGGCGCTGCAGGTGATGGGGCTCGGTCCCGAGGCAACGCTGGAAGATGTCAAGGTCAAGTACAAGGCGCTGGTGAAGCAGCATCACCCCGACGCCAATGGCGGCGACCGCTCGACCGAGGACCGCCTGATCGAGATCATCAAGGCCTATAACTACCTGAAGACGGTGGTGCGCACGGGCTGATGCGCGATCCCTGAGTCTCTTGCGTCCGAGATTCAGCGCGACTGCTTGGTTGCGGGCTCGATGGCACCGCCGCCGTGGCGGCGGCGAATCGTCCACGCCGCCAGTGCGACGATGATGGCGCCGCCGATCACAGTGAGTATCCAGTAGTGCTTGCCGAGCCCATGATGCGGCATCCCGGCATATTGGTGCAGCGCCGATATCGCGAGCACGCCCGGCAGCACGTGCGCCGGCGCCCACAACAGGATCGCGGGAATGTTGACCGCGTAAAACCGTACCGGCGCCATGCCGAGCGCCCCCGCCGTGATCGGCACGAAGGCGCGGATCGGCGGCACGAAGCGGGCCAGGAACACCGCCCAGGCGCCCCAGCGTCGGAAGAAAGCCTCGCTCTGCGCGACCACACGGGGGTAATTCGTCAACGGCCAGGTGTTCAGGATTTCCTTCTGGGCGCGATGCCCGGTCCAGAACGCCGAGCCGTCGCCGATCAGCGCGCCGGCGATGGCAGCCAGAAGCACCCATTGCAGCTTCAACTCGCCGCCGGGAACCAAGGCGCTCAGCGCCAGGATGATGGTCGAGCCTGGGATCACGGAGCCAACCACTGGAACCGCTTCCAACAGCGCCGCGAGGAAGAGCGTCAGATAGGCCAGCCAGGCATTGGCCGAAACGAACCCAATCAGTTGATCGATGAGTGACGTCACAATTCCCTGCTGGCTTGGCCGTTCGATGGTTGCGCAGACCTATCATAAGTAACGAGCGGCCTGGAAAGTGCCATTGCAGCCGGCGCCCTCTTCCTGCCTCAAGAAAAAAGCATGGCGCGATTCGCAGGGCAGCCTTTCAAAAACCGTGTCCGACCCCTATCTAGATGATAAATTTAAGGAACTTTGATTGGAGGGCGGGCTTCTGCCCGCTGATGCTCTCTGATAGGGTCCAAGGCACCCATCCGCAGCCCAAACTGTAATGATTCTGGTCTCGGGAAGGCCCGGACCTCGGAGGATTGATGACGACCGCCGCCACGACCAAAGCGCAGGAAATCACCGGTTTGCCCGACATGAAGGTGTCGGTGCGGCAGGTCTTCGGGATCGACAGCGATCTCGAGGTGCCGGCTTATGCGGAAGTCGACCCGCATGTGCCTGAAGTTGATGCCGATTACCGCTTCGACCGCGCCACCACCCTCGCCATTCTCGCAGGCTTCGCCAAGAACCGCCGCGTCATGGTCACCGGCTATCACGGCACCGGCAAGTCGACCCATATCGAGCAGGTCGCGGCGCGGTTGAACTGGCCCTGCGTGCGCGTCAACCTCGACAGCCACATCAGCCGCATCGATCTCGTGGGCAAGGACGCCATCGTCATCAAGGACGGCAAGCAGGTCACCGAGTTCAGGGACGGCATCCTGCCCTGGGCGCTGCAGCACAATGTCGCGCTGGTGTTCGACGAATACGACGCCGGCCGGCCCGACGTGATGTTCGTGATCCAGCGCGTGCTGGAGGTTTCCGGCCGCCTGACCCTGCTCGACCAGAACAAGGTGATCAAGCCGCATCCGTCGTTCCGCCTGTTCTCGACCGCCAACACGGTCGGTCTCGGCGACACTTCGGGCCTCTATCACGGCACCCAGCAGATCAACCAGGGCCAGATGGACCGCTGGTCGATCGTGACCACGCTCAACTATCTCGCCCATGACGAGGAAGTCGAGATCGTGCTCGCCAAGGCGCATCACTATCGCACCCAGGAAGGCCGCGACATCGTCAACAAGATGGTGCGGCTCGCCGATCTCACGCGCAACGCGTTTGCCAATGGCGATCTGTCGACGGTGATGAGCCCGCGTACGGTGATCACCTGGGCGGAGAATTCCGAGATCTTCGGCGACATCGGCTTTGCCTTCCGCGTCACCTTCCTCAACAAGTGCGACGAGCTGGAGCGGCCGCTGGTGGCTGAATTCTATCAGCGCTGCTTCAACGCCGAGCTTGCGGAGTCCGCGGTCAACGTCGCGCTATCCTGACTGTCGTCCCGGCCAGGCGCGAGCTGCGAGCCGGGACCATACTTCCGTGAAGGATGTGCGTGAGCGCGATGGGGCTGCAATCTCGGAACAATTGATCAGCGGCGGCTATGGGTTCCCGCTTTCGCGGGGACGACCGACATAAGGTTGTCATGACGACGTCCAACAGCAAATTCCGCACCGGCGCCAAGGAAGCCCCGACCGAGCCGTTCAAGCGCGCGGTGGGCGCCTGCCTCAAGGCGATCGCCAGGACGCCGGAGCTGGAAGTCTCCTTCGCCGCCGAACGCCCGGGGCTTGCGCCCGGCAAGGCGCGCCTGCCCGAGCCCGCGCGCAAGATGAGCAAGCGCGACGCCGCGATCGTGCGCGGACATGCCGATTCCATCGCG
This sequence comes from Bradyrhizobium sp. NP1, assembly GCF_030378205.1. Classification (NCBI taxonomy): domain Bacteria; kingdom Pseudomonadati; phylum Pseudomonadota; class Alphaproteobacteria; order Hyphomicrobiales; family Nitrobacteraceae; genus Bradyrhizobium; species Bradyrhizobium sp. NP1. The sequence goes on along the minus strand of NZ_CP127385.1, from coordinate 7,508,401 downwards.
CTCAAGATCGCCTGTCATGATCCGAAGGTGCACCGCAAGCTGATGCCGGGCAATCCGCAGGCGCGCGGCGTGTTCGAGGCGGTGGAGCAGGCGCGCGTCGAGGCGATCGGGGCGCGCCGCATGTCCGGCGTCGCGAAGAACCTCACCGCGATGCTGGATGATCATTTCCACCGCGGCAAATATGACGAGATCACCGACCGCGCCGACGCGCCGCTGTCGGATGCGCTGGCGATGCTGGTGCGCGAGCGGCTGACCGGCATGGCGCCGCCCACTGCTGCGCGGAAAATGGTCGACCTGTGGCGCCCGATCCTGGAGGACAAGATCGGCTCGCGCCTCGACCGGCTCAGCCGCTTCACCGAGGACCAGGCCAGGTTCGGCGACCTCGTGCACGACCTGTTGTCGGCGCTCGACCTTGGCGACGAGCGCAATGCCGAAGCCGATGACGACGAGAACCAGGACGACAATCCCGACGGCGAGAACGATCAGTCCGGCGCCGAAGGCTCGCCCGATTCCGACGCCGCGCAGGAGATGTCCGCCGACCAGGCGCAGAGCACCACCGAAGAGATGTCCGAAAGTGCGATGGAGAGCGCGCAGGCCTCGACCAGCGACACCTTCGACGACGGCGAGCTCGGCGACGACGAAACCCCGGGGGAAGCGACGCGGCCGAATTCGCGCGGGCAGAACGAGCCGCGCGGGCCGGAATATCACGCGTTTGCGCCAAAGTTCGACGAGGTCGTCGCGGCGGAAGACCTTTGCGACCACGACGAGCTGGAGCGGCTGCGCTCCTATCTCGACAAGCAGCTTGCCCATCTGCAGGGCATCGTCGCCCGGCTCGCCAACCGGCTGCAGCGCCGCTTGATGGCGCAGCAGAACCGCGCCTGGGAGTTCGATCTCGAGGAAGGCATCCTCGATCCCGCGCGGCTGTCGCGCGTCGTGATCGATCCCTATCATCCGCTGTCCTTCATGCACGAGAAGGAGGCGACGTTCCGCGACACCGTGGTGACGCTGCTGCTCGACAATTCCGGCTCGATGCGCGGCCGGCCGATCACCGTGGCCGCGACCTGCGCCGACATCCTGGCGCGCACGCTGGAGCGCTGCGGCGTCAAGGTCGAGATCCTCGGCTTCACGACGCGCGCCTGGAAGGGCGGGCAGTCGCGCGAAGCCTGGCTTGCCGCCGGCAAGCCGGCCAATCCCGGACGGCTCAACGACCTGCGCCACATCATCTACAAGGCGGCGGACGCGCCGTGGCGGCGCGCGCGCAAGAATCTCGGCCTGATGATGCGCGAGGGTCTGCTCAAGGAGAACATCGACGGCGAGGCGCTGGATTGGGCGCACAAGCGGCTGCTCGGCCGTGCCGAGCAGCGCAAGATCCTGATGATGATCTCGGACGGCGCGCCGGTCGACGATTCCACGCTGTCGGTCAATCCCGGCAACTATCTCGAGCGGCATCTGCGTCACATCATCGAGGAGATCGAGACGCGCTCGCCGGTCGAACTGATCGCGATCGGCATCGGCCACGACGTCACGCGCTACTATCGCCGCGCGGTCACCATCGTGGATGCCGAGGAGCTCGGCGGCGCCATCACTGAAAAGCTCGCCGAGCTCTTCAGCGAGACCCACAACGCGCCTTCCGCCGGACCGGACCGCCGGCGGCGCCTGCATTGATCCGACGTTGATGCGATGATCCATCGCGGGCAGGGCAGCCTCTTCGCAAGGCGCGGCGTGTGCCGCGCGCCGGCGATGACGGCGTCTTTCCCGCGGCCTGCGGGCTGGCGCGCCGGCGCCGTCCCGCCATGACCGGCGGTCTTGAGGCGTGCTCGCGCCGCCGTTTCCTTGAATTTTCGGCAGCGCTGTCGGCGGCCGCCGCGTCCGGAATGGCTCGCGCACAATTTGCGCCGCAGCCCGCGGCGAAGCCGCTGCCAGGGGACGAATTTCCCGCCGCCGCACCGGTATCGATCGAGGTCAAGGCGCGGCCGCTGCCGTCGTTCGATCCCCGCGACCGCTCGCATGTGCGCTTCGGCGCGCTGGAGTTTCGCAGCGGGCTCGTGCTCACCTCGGGCTTCCGCGGCTTTGGCGGGCTCTCCGGCATCCGGCTCGATGCCAGGGGCGAGCGCTTCATTGCGTTCAGCGACAAGGGCACCTGGTTCACCGGCCGCATCCGCTATGCCGGGCGCGAGATGGCAGGCCTCGAAGATGTCGAGGCCGCGCCCATGCTCGGGCCGGACGGGCGGCCGATCACCACGCGCGGCTGGTTCGATTCCGAATCGATCGCGATCGACGGCTCCTTCGTCTATGTCGGGCTCGAGCGCGTCAACCAGGTGCTGCGCTTCGATTTCTCCAAGGGTTTTACCCGCACGCGCGGTGAAGTCTTCCCGATGCCGCCTGCGGTGAAGAAGCTTCCCTTCAACCGCGGGCTGGAAGCGCTGGTGTTCGTGCCCAAGGGCCTGCCGCTCGCCGGCACGCTGATCGCGATGTCCGAACGCGGCCTCGACCCCGCCGGCAACCTGGTGGCGTTCCTGGTCGGCGGCCCGTCGCCGGGCGAGTTCAGCATCCGCCGGACCGACAATTTCGATATCAGCGACGCGGTGCTGCTGGCCTCGGGCGATCTGTTGATCCTGGAACGGAAATTCTCCCTGCTCGCCGGCGTCGGCATCCGGATCCGGCGCATCCCCTTGAACGCGGTCAAGCCGGGCGCGGTGGTCGACGGCGCCAGCATCTTCGACGCCGATCTCGGCCAGGAGATCGACAATCTGGAAGGCATCGACGCCCATGTCACGGCGGAGGGCGACACCATCCTGACCCTGGTCTCGGACGACAATTTCTCGATGATCCAGCGCACGCTGCTGCTGCAATTCAAGCTGGTGGAGTAGACGGAATTGATTTCGGCGGGGGCGGCGATAAGCTTGCCGACGATGAACCGCCTCCTTCGATACGCGCTGCTGGCCGCCTGCCTCTTCGCCAGCACAATCGCGCAGGCCGAGACCTTGTCGGCGCCCTGGCCGTCTCGGCTGATCAAGGCCACGATCCCGTTCGGCGCAGGCAGCGCCGCCGACGTGGTGCCGCGGCTGGTGTTCGATCGGCTGGCCGCCGAGCTTGGCCAGCCCATCGTGATCGAGAACCGCGCCGGCGCCGGTGGCACGCTCGGCACGGCGCTGGTGGCAAAGGCCGAGCCCGACGGCTACAACATCCTCGCCAATTCCTCGGCGCTGACCATCGCGCCGGCGATCTACAGCAGGCTGTCCTTCGACACCGCCGGCGATCTTGCCTCGACGCTGATGATCGGCCGCAGCGCCAATGTGATGATCGTGCCGCTCGCTCGCCCCTGGAAGTCCGTGCAGGACTTCATCGCCGATGCCCGGGCGAAGCCGGGATCGATCTCCTTCGGCTCGGTCGGCATCGGCAGCGCCGTGCATATCAGCGCGGAAAAATTTCGCCTCGCCGCAGGCTTCGAGGCGACGCATGTGCCCTACCGCGGCGGCGCCGAGGTGATCACCGACATCCTCGGCGGCCGCATCGACTTCTATTTCTGCCCGGTCGCCACCGCGCTGCCGCTGATCCGCGAGGGGCGGGTGCGCGCGCTGCTGGTCTCGACCGAAAAGCGCGTCGCCGATCTGCCTGACGTGCCGACGCCGCAGGAGGCCGGGCTGAAGAATGCCGAGAGCGCGATCTGGTTCGGCGTGTTCATGCCGGCCAAGACCCCGCGCGACATCGTCGAGAAGTTTCATGCCGCCGGCATGCGCGTGCTCAACGATCCGGCGGTCCAGGCGAGCTTCAGGCAGCTCGGCGTCGAGCCGATGCCGATGACGCCGCAGCAGATGGACGAGCTGATCCGGCGCGAGCTCGTCGCGAACCTCGACGTCATCAAGGCGGCCGGGATCCAGCAATAGGTGCGATCAGGCAATGCGCTAATGTCCCGATTCCGAAGTTCGCATCATTCTGCGGCCCCTCGTTTGCGAACTTCGGAATCGAAGGGACACTAGCAACTTATTGAACTAATGTGGCCTTGGTTCAGAAGTCCGCATGACGAACTCGCGGCGACAATGGTGCGGACTTCTGAACCGCCACACTAGCCCGTTTCCGGAAACGGTGATCCGCCCGCAGCGCGGTTGAGCAGCGAGCTGTCACCGGCTAGGAAGGTAACGCAGGCTTTCCCTCAAGATCCGGAGCCACGCATGAGCGCCCTGTTCCAGCCCATCGAGCTGCGCGGCCTGAAGCTTCCCAACCGCATCCTGGTATCGCCGATGTGCCAGTATTCGGCCGTCGACGGCGCGGCGACCGACTGGCATTTCACCCATATCAACAGCCTCGCGCTGTCGGGCGCTGCGATGTTCTGCATCGAGGCCACCCATGTCGAAGCCATCGGGCGCATCACGCCGGGTTGCCTCGGCCTGTGGAACGACGCCACGGAAGCCGCGCTGAGGCCGATCCTGGCCGCGGCGCGCAAATACGCCAAGGCCGCGATCGCGATGCAGCTCGCCCATGCCGGCCGCAAGGGCTCGAGCCATCGTCCCTGGGAGGGCGGGCAATTGATCCCGCTTTCCGAAGGAGGCTGGCAGACGGTGGCGCCATCCGCAGTCCCGCAAAAGGAGGGCGAAGCTGCGCCGATGGCGCTGGATGACGCCGGATTGGCGCGCATCCGCGATGCCTTCGTTCAGGCGGCCCGGCGCGCCGACCGGCTTGGGATCGACGCCCTCGAGCTGCATGGCGCCCACGGCTATTTGCTGCACGAATTCCTGTCGCCGATCGCAAACAAGCGCACCGATCGATATGGCGGATCACTCGAAAACCGGATGCGCTATCCGCTGGAAGTGTTCGACGCCGTGCGTGCCGCCTTCCCGGACCACAAGCCCGTTGGCTTTCGGGTGTCGGCGACCGACTGGCTCGAGGGTGGCTGGGACCTCGCGCAGACGATCGAGCTTGCGAAACAACTGAAGAAGCATGGCGTCGACTGGATCGTTGCGTCCTCCGGCGGGGTGTCGCCATTGCAGAAGATCCCGCTCGGGCCCGGCTACCAGGTGCCGTTCGCGAAGGCGATCCGCGAGGAAGCGGGCGTCAACACCATCGCGGTCGGACTGATCACGGAGCCGAAGCACGCGGAAGAGATCGTGGCCTCGGGCAGCGCCGACATGGTCGCCCTCGCCCGCGGCATGCTCTACGACCCGCGCTGGGGCTGGCACGCGGCGGCCGCGCTCGGCGGCCAGGTCTATGCCCCGCCGCAATACTGGCGCTCGCAGCCCTCGACGCACAAGACGCTGTTCGGCGCAACGACCTTCGGCGGGCGCTGAAGCTCCGGTCGCCGCAGGCTGTGCGCGGAATTCCATGCCGCGGTATTGCTCACGCGAGTGAGCTCCATCGGGCGTACTCCGCATGCTCCCTTTCGCGACGTGACAAAACGTCCTACACTCCGGCGCCGGCGTCCTGCGAGTGACCGCCATGCGCTTTCGCATCAGGAAATCCGCTCACGTCCTCGAACGCATCGGCCTTGCGATGGCGGGTGCCGCCAGCGGCCTGTTCGTAGGCGCCCACGTTGGGTCGACCATCTCCTTCTTCACCTCGCAGGCCTTCATTCTGTTCATGATGATCGGCGGCGCGGTCGGCTTCTATCTCGGCATCGACACGCCGCCAAAGCCCTTCCACGAACATGACGATCCGCGTGACATCGATGCCGCGGAATTCCTGAGCGCCGTCGGCACGTTCCTCGCCGCGCTGGCCGCGTTTGCGTCGGTCGGCGTGATCATATTGCGCGAAGACCTGCACATCGCCTGGACGGTCGCGATCATGGCGGCCTGGAGCGTTGGCGTGGTGATGCAGATCGTCGCGGGTGCGATCGCGCGCGGCAGGAAGTGAAGGGCTGTCAGGCGTCGCTGCCGCTTGCGCCTGCGAGGCCATTATTCCGCCGCAACCAAGGCGGGTACTTCCGGGCAGCGTCCACAGGACGCGAACAACAACAATGAACAGCGATGAGGAAACAGCCATGGAGCTCGGATATTTTGCGATGCCCTCGCATCCCCCGGAGTGCGGCCTGAAGGAAGGGCACGATTGGGACCTGCAAGTGCTGCGCTGGCTGGATGAGCTGGGCTATCAGGAGGCCTGGATCGGCGAGCATCATACCGCGCCATGGGAGCCGCATCCCTCGCCCGATCTCCTGGTCGCGCAGGCGCTGCGCGAGACCAAAAATATCCGCCTCGGCCCGGGCGGCTTCCTGCTGCCGTATCATCACCCGGCGGAGCTTGCGAACCGCGTGGCGATGCTCGACCATCTCTCGGACGGGCGCCTGAATTTCGGCGTCGCCGCGTCGGGCCTGCCGAGCGACTGGGCGATGTTCAATGTCGACGGCATGTCCGGGCAGAACCGCGAGATGACGCGCGAGGCGCTGGAAATCATCATGCGGCTGTGGACCGAGGACGCGCCTTTCACCCACAAGGGCAAATACTGGACGGTGACCAAGCCGGACACGATGTTCGATTTCCTGAAACCCCACCTCAAGCCGAAGCAGGCGCCGCATCCGCCGATCGGGGTTGCGGGCCTGAGCAAGGGCTCCGACACGCTGAAGCTCGCAGGCGAGCGCGGCTATATCCCGATGAGCCTCAACCTCAATCCGGCCTATGTCGGCAGCCACTGGGAATCGGTCGAGGCGGGCGCCGCCAAGACCGGACGCAAGCCCAGCCGCCGCGACTGGCGGCTGGTGCGCGAGGTGTTCGTCGCCGATACCGACGAGGAGGCCTGGAAACTGTCGGCCGGCGACATGATGGGCCGGATGATGGGCGAATATTTCCTGCCGCTGCTCGGCCATTTCGGTTTCAAGGATTACCTCAAGGCGAGCCCCGACGTGCCGGACAGCGACGTCACCGTGGACTATTGCGCGCGCCACAACTGGATCGTCGGCTCGCCATCGACCGTCACCGAGAAGATCGAGACGATCTATCAGGAGGTCGGCGGCTTCGGCACGCTTTTGGTGTTCGGCTTCGACTACAAGCACAAGGGCGAAGCCTGGCACCACTCATTGAAGCTGTTGAAGCAGGAAGTGATGCCGCGCCTGAAACATCTCGATGCCTCTTTCGTGAAAGCGGCGTGAGGCGAAGGCGCCGATCGGTGCGGAGCGGCAGCCATGCCGCCCCGCATCAAGCCATCGCGTTTTCCGCCGGTTGTGCTTTGTCGAGCGCTGTTGTCAGATAGGACAACGCCTCGACCGGCAAGAAAGCGCGACCGTGCTGGACAAATCCAAGCGTGACGCGGAGGAAGCTCTCGACCAGGCCGCCGAATGGATCGGCGCCTTCGATGCCGCGTTGACGGACGGATCGGAGCGCGCGCTGGCCACCCTGTTTGCCGCCGACAGCCATTGGCGAAACCTGCTCGGCATGTCCTGGACCTTTGCAACCTTCAGCGGCCGCGAGACGGTCGTGCGCGAGCTCAAGCAGCGCAGCGCGCAGGCCGCTGCACACGGATTTCGGATCGCGACCGAAATGCTGCTGCCGCGCCGGGCCATAATGGCCGGCCGCGAGGTGGTCGAGGCCGTGTTCGCGTTCGAGACCGCGAACGGCCCCGCGCTTGGCGCGCTGCGGCTCGTGGCCTCGCGCAGCGGGCGTCCGGTCGCATGGACGCTCTCGACCCTGCTCGACTTTGACCGCATCTGCACGACGCGCGAAAGCCGCGCGGCGGCAAGCACGACGCGGGATTTTGCCGCGCCCGATGGGCTGGAGCAGCGCCAGGCCGCATCGGCCTATCATGACCGCGATCCCGACGTGCTGATCGTCGGCGGCGGCCATGCCGGCATCTCGGCCGCGGTCGAGTTGAAGCGCATCGGGCTTGGCGCGCTGATCGTCGATCGCGAAGAGCGCATCGGCGACAATTGGCGGCAGCGCTATCGCGGGCTGAAGCTGCACAACAAGACGCCGGTCAATCATCTGCGCTATTTGCCATTCCCCGTGACCTTTCCGGACTACATTCCGAAGGACCAGGTCGCGAACTGGCTGCAAAGCTATGTCGACATCATGGAGCTCGACTTCTGGACCCGCACGAGCTTCGAGGGCGCATCGTATGATGATATGAGCCAGCGTTGGACCGCGACGCTGACGCGCGATGGCGTCAGCCGCACGCTGCGGCCCAAGCATATCGTGATTGCGACCAGCGTCAGCGGCACGCCGAACATTCCCGTGATCGAGGACATCGAGAACTTTGCCGGGTGCGTGCTGCATTCGAGCCAGTTCGTGGCGGGCAAGGAATGGGCCGGCCGCTCGGTCGTGGTGTTCGGCACCGGCACCAGCGCCCATGACATCTGCCAGGAATTGCATGCGGCGGGCGCGCGCGTCACCATGGTGCAGCGCAGCCCGACCATGATCGTCAATGTCGAGCCGGCGCAGCTCTACGACAGAACCTATCTTGGCGACGGCCCGCCGATCGAGGTGCGCGACATCATCAATTCCGGCGTGCCGCTGCCGGTCATGAAGATGGCGCACAAGCTTGTCACCGACGAGGTGAAGACGCTCGATGCGCCCTTGCTCGCGCGGCTGGCGCGTGCCGGCTTCCGGCTCGAATTCGGCGAGGACGGCACCGGCTGGCCGCTCAAATTCCGCTCCCGCGGCGGCGGCTATTATTTCAATGTCGGCTGCTCCGAACTGATCGCCGACGGGAAGATCCGCCTGATCCAGGCCGCCGATATCGATGCGTTCGTCGCCGATGGCCTGCGGCTGAAGGATGGCTCGATGCTGTCGGCCGAATTGTTCGTGCTCGCGACCGGCTACAAGGGTCTCGATCATCTCCTGGCGAGACTGTTCGGTGCCGAGGTTGCGCGCCGCGTCGGCCGGGTCTGGGGTTTTGACGAGGCAAGCCAGGAGCTGCGCAACATGTGGACGCGCACCGGTCAGCCCGGCCTGTGGTTCACGGGCGGTGCGTTCTCGCAGGCCCGCATCTACAGCCGCCTGATCGCCCTGCAGATCGCGGCGATCGAGGCCGGAACATTGCCAAAACTGTTGAACTGAGGATTTGCCGCCATGGCCGCTCCGCTCGATCCCGTCATTGCCGGCATCATTCCGCTGCTGCCGCTGCGTGATCCCACCGTGATGACACCGCAAAGCGCGCGCGAGGCGCTGCGGGCGCTGGCGGCCTCCCGCGCCGCGGTGCCGCCGCCGCCGGTCGCTGATGTGGCCGACATCAAAGTGAAAGGCGGCGCTGCGCCGCTCGATGCCCGCGTCTATCGCGATGGCACCGGCAAAGCGCCGACGGTGGTGTTCTTCCATGGCGGCGGCTGGGTCGCCGGCGATCTCGAGACCCATGATCGCCAGGCGCGCTTGCTCGCCATCGAGACCGGCAGCATCGTCGTGTCGGTCGATTATCGCCGCCCTCCGGAGACGCGTTTTCCCGGCGCGTTCGAGGATGCCTTTGCCGCGGTGCGCGACGTGATCGCGCGCATCGCCGAGTTCGGCGGCAACGCGGCCCGCGTCGGCGTCGCCGGTGACAGCGCCGGCGGCAACCTTGCGGCGGCGACCGCGATCGCCTGCCGCGATACCGGCATCAGGCTTGCGGGGCAACTCCTGGTCTATCCCGTCACCGACGCGCTCGGCGGCTATCGCGACGCCGCGGTGAATGCGCGCTATCCCTCGCGCACCGAGAACGCCGAAGGCTATTTTCTGTCGCACGCGGTCATGCAGTGGTTCGCCGGGCATTATCTCGCCGACCTCAAGGACAGTGCGGACTGGCGCGTCTCGCCGCTGCGCGCCAACAGCCTCGCGGGCGTGGCACCAGCGGTCGTCACCACCGCCTGGTTCGATCCGCTGCGCGACGAGGGCGCGGCCTATGTCGCCGCGCTCAAGGCCGCCGGGGTTCCGGCAACGCATCATGAGGGCGCGGGCCTTATCCATGGCTATTTCGGCCTGCGAGATGCCGCCCCGATAGCGCGTGCCGAGGCCGAGCGCGCCCGCGCCGATTTCAGGCGGCTGCTCGACAAGGGGGCCTGAGGGGCGTCAAGCGGCGAAAACCGCATCGATCGGTGCCGCCAACCCCTCTTTTTGCGGCGCGCGCCGCGCGCTAGAGTTGCGCCATGACCGTGACCGACATTGCAAGCCGGACCTACAACCACAGCTGGCGGCTCGACCCGATCGTGCGCAGCCTGCTCGATACCGATTTCTACAAGCTTTTGATGATGCAGATGATTCGGGAATTCTACCCGACTCAGAAGGTCACCTTTTCGGTCATCAACCGCTCCCGCCATGTCCGCCTTGCCGAGATCATCGACGAGGGCGAGCTGCGCGCCCAGCTCGATCACGCGCGCACCATCCGCTTCACCAAGAAGGAATTGATCTGGCTTGCCGGCAACACCTTCTACGGCAAGACCCACATGTTCTCGGCCGACTTCATCAACTGGCTGGCCGGCTTCCGCCTGCCGGAATACGAGCTGCGCAAAGTCGAGGGCCAGTATGAGCTGCATTTCCACGGGCCGTGGACGCACACCACGATGTGGGAGATTCCCGCGCTCGCGATCCTCAACGAGCTGCGCTCGCGCGCGGTGCTGAAGGGCCAGGGCCGCTTTGCGCTCGACGTGCTCTATGCCCGCGCCAAGGCCAAGCTATGGAGCAAGGTCGAGCGGCTGCGCCAGCTGCCTGATCTCAGGCTGTCGGACTTCGGCACGCGGCGGCGCCACGGCTTTCTGTGGCAGCGCTGGTGCGTGGAGGCGGTGAAGGAGGGACTCGGGCCCTGCTTCATCGGCACCTCCAACGTTCTGCTCGCGATGGACAACGATCTCGAGGCGATCGGCACCAATGCGCACGAGCTGCCGATGGTCGCGGCCGCGCTCGCCAATGACGACGCCGAATTGCGCTGGGCGCCCTACCGCATCCTCGACCAGTGGCGGCACACCTATGGCGGCAATCTCCTGATCGCGCTGCCCGATGCGTTCGGCACCAAGGTGTTTTTGCGCGACGCGCCGGAATGGGTCGCGGACTGGACCGGCTTCCGTCCCGACAGCGCGCCGCCGATCGAGGCGGGCGAAGAGATCATCACGTGGTGGGCGAAGAAGGGCCGTAACCCGAAGGACAAGCTGCTCGTCTTCTCCGACGCCATGGATGTCGGCTCGATCGAGGAGACCTATCGGCATTTCGCCGGGCGCGTGCGCATCTCGTTCGGCTGGGGCACCAATCTCACCAATGATTTCATCGGCTGCGCGCCGGACGGCTCGGTCTTTCTCGATCCGATCTCGATCGTCTGCAAGGTGACCTCGGTCGACGGACGCCCGGCGGTGAAACTGTCGGACAATCCGGAAAAGGCCACCGGCAATCCCGCCGAGATCGAGCGGTACTTGCGCGTGTTCGGCGATGCCGGCCGCGTCCGCGCGCCGGTGCATGTGTGAGACGCTATGGCCTAGGCTCGGCCAGGCTGATGCTGATTTGAATGTCAAACAGCGGCCCGCTCTCGACAGCATTCCGAGCGGGCATGATTTCGCGATCTCGCCGCAGGTTTTCGCGCGAGTTTGATCCTGATTTGCGCATCCTCTTTGCCAGAGGGCACAGGGAACGCCGGGCGTTCGGCACGCCCGCAGCCTCGCGTGCGAAAAGCAAGAAGCACACGAGTTAGTCACCACGGTCACGCCGGTTCACCCGGCATTCCCTGTGCAATGGTTTTAACGGTTTCCTTCGCGCTCTCCCTGGAGACCGGGCTTTCTTGCCTCCATCGCCTGCGCGGCGCGTCGGGCCCGACAGGGCCGACGTCGCCATCCCGCAAGCTTGGCGCCAGCGTCGGGGCGCCAGGACCACACGACTTTGCCGTCCGCGAGACAGCCGCTCTTCGTCTTTGAGCGCTACTCGCGTCCACCGCATTCCGCCCCACGTTCGTGACGATCGCGAGCGCCCCTCTTGAGGAGCGGAACGGGGCGAATTGAAGCCACTGATTTGCCCGACGGCACAAGCGCAATATTTTTGCGGGAGGGGATGGACAGGTTTTGTGGGCGCGCGCCGGTGATTTGCCCGTCGGGCAAATCAAGCGAAGACTTTAAAGCCTGAGCGTGAGCTAGTCCCAGCGTTAAAAAATGCAGTTCATAATCTGATGAGGATCGTTGGAGTCGGTTTTTCAGACAATGACGAGTCCGCCAGCACGTCGTAGCGCCTGCGCGATCGTCAACCCGGCTCGCCGACACGTCCGGTCCGGCCTGGGAGCCGACATGTAACGCAAGTCGGACTTTGACCCGAAGCCGACCTTGCGCCGATGCTGCCGGAGGGGCGGTGCGGCCTCGAAAATAAATTCGTAGAGCATGTCGTATTCGCGGTCCGCCGTTCGACTGGGTGTCGGGGAAGCCACTTCGGTTGTGGCTGGAGCTCACAATGTGACTGATTAGCTATCAGATCAATGATCTTGCGGAGGTTGGCAATGACGATCTCGCATCGATTTATCGAGACAAATGGCATTCGAATGCACCTGGCCGAAGCAGGGAGCGGGCCCACCGTGCTTCTCTGCCATGGCTTTCCGGAGTGCTGGTATTCGTGGCGGCACCAATTGGAAGCGCTCGCTGCCGCCGGATATCGCGCCATCGCGCCCGACATGCGTGGTTACGGGCAGACGGACAAACCGGATGCGATCGATCAATACACTCTATTGCATTTGACCGGAGACATGGTCGGATTGCTCGACGCGATCGGCACGGATCAAGCAGTCGTTGTCGGACATGATTGGGGAGCGCCGGTCGCTTGGCGCTGCGCTCTGTTTAGACCGGATCGATTTAGGGCCGTCGTTGGCTTGAGCGTGCCGTTTCCGGTGCGTGGTCCCGACCGACCAAGCACTGTCATGCCGCGGGCCGAAAAGCAGCGCTTCTATCAACTGTATTTCCAGACGCCGGGCGTTGCCGAGGCAGAACTCGAAAAAGACGTCCACAGCGCAATCAAGACGACATTGTTCGCCCTATCCGGCGATGCGCCGGTTGAAGATCCTGCGTCGCTCACGATGCTTCCTAGTGAGGGGGGTTGGCTCGATGGGAAGCCTACAACCCAATCATTGCCGACGTGGCTCACGGACAGTGACATCGAATTTTACGTTGAGGAGTTCAAGCGCACCGGCTTTGGAGGGGGTTTGAATTGGTATCGCAACATTGATCGCAATTGGGAGTTGCTCGCACCATGGTCCGGCGCAAAGGTTCAGGTCCCTGCACTCTATGTCGTTGGCGATCGAGACGGGGTTTACAGGTCGCCGAGTTGGAGCCATCTCGTCCCTAGCCTGAAACAGTTCGTGCCCTTGCTTCGCGAGACAATAGTCTTGAAAGGTTGCGGTCATTGGACTCAGCAAGAGCGCGCCAAAGACGTAAGCAATGCGCTCCTGGAATTCCTGAAACAGTTATAGATCGCGAACGGGGACTTGCTAGACGCGGCAAGCAACGCAATGTCGCGTTTTGGCCCTTTTTGGACTTGTGGGTCCGGCCGAATCTCCGGTTTGCTCAAAAAAACCGGCCGCGCTGACGGTCGGACGAGGACTCGGAATTCGACAATGTCTGAGGACGGGGACTCGTAATTGACGTAAGCTAGACTCTAAATCCGTTGTCAGGCCGAGATTGAAAATCTTGGTCTTCTTGCCCCGTCAGACTCGTAGTTCGCTTTGAAGCACAGGTCCAAAAACAAAACGGCCGGGTCATTCGACCCGGCCGTTTCGAATTTCAAGGGATCGCGCGAGCGCGACGTAAGTCTCAGCTCGCCTTCTTCGCGGGCTCGCCGGCCTGCTTCTTCTCGATCGCCCGCTTCAATTCCAGCGCGCGCGGCGAGAGGTTTTCGGCGCGCGCCTTGATAAGGAACGCATCGAGCCCGCCATTGTGGTCGACGCTCTTGATCGCGTTGGTCGAAACGCGCAGCCGCACGTTGCGCCCGAGCGCATCCGAGATGAAGGTGACGTTGCACAGGTTCGGCAGGAAGCGCCGCTTGGTCTTGATGTTGGAGTGGCTCACCTTGTGACCCACCTGCGGGGCCTTCGACGTGAGTTCGCAGCGGCGCGACATGGTCAAATCCTCTTCCGTCCCGCTTCCTTGCCAGGGCACGCCTCAAGCGGCCCGCGCGGGGTCAAAATCTCGTCCATTTCCAGGAACGGCCGGACGTATAGGGGGAGGGCGGCGAAACGTCAAGGTTTTGCAACGGCAAAAGCCGATTTCGCTGGGCTTGCACGGCCTTATGCATCACATAAAGGGCGCATTCGGCGGCGATTTTTGCCGGTTCCGGCGGCACAGGCGTCTGGGCCCGAAATGGGCAACATTTTCGCCTCGGCCCGCTGTCGTCTGGTTGCGGCCGCGGGCGATTTTTTCCGAAAAGATCGTTCCGCGTTGTTTGGCGGATTTTCTTGCTTAAATGAACGATAACAGGCGCATCCAGCAGGACCCTCGGTCAGTGACCCGCCAAGCCCTGAAATTCGGCCGGCCGGGCCGCGTCGGCCTGTGCCTCGGTGCGCTGCTGCTGTCCTGGCTGCCGGCCGCCGCACAGGGACGGCTCGATGCGCAATATGAGGCGACGCTGGCCGGCATTCCCGTCGGCAAGGGCTCCTGGACCATCGAAGTCGGCGACGACCAGTTTTCCGCAACCGCCTCCGGCGGCACCTCGGGCCTGCTCAACGCGATTGCCGGCGGCAGCGGCAACGGCACTTCGCAGGGCCGCGTCGTCAATGGCGCGCTGATCGCGACCAACTTCGTCGGCTCGACGACCACGTACAGGAAGTCGGAAACGATCCACATCACGCTCGCCAACGGCAATGTGAAGGAATTCAACATCGATCCGCAGCCGCCGGTCGATCCCGGCCGGCTTCCGGTGCCGGATGCACATCGCCGCGGCGTGTTCGATCCGATGACGGGCTCGATCTTGCGCGTGCCCGGCACCATCGATCCGCTGAGCCCCGAGGCCTGCCACTCCAGCGCGGCGGTGTTCGACGGCCGCATGCGCTATGACTTGAAGCTCGACTTCAAGCGCATCGAGACGGTCAGGACCGAGCGCGGCTATCGCGGCCCGGTGCTGGTCTGCGCGATCTACTTCGTGCCGCTGTCGGGCTACATCCCCGATCGCCCGGTGATCAAATATCTCATCGCCCAGCGCAACATGGAGGTTTCGTTCGCGCCGCTGCCGGGAACCAGGATTCTGGTGCCCTATCGCCTGGTCATTCCGACCCCGCTCGGCACCGCGATGCTGGAAGCCACGACGTTCGTGACCCAGCTGCTGCCGCCCCGCGTCGCCAAGACACAATAGGGACACAACGCAACGCGGTCGCAGTGACCGCGCCGCAGGAATCGTAAATCGCGCCGACCACGCCCGGAATCAGGTTGACTCTCGCCCGATTCTGATTCGACTCGTGGCCAGCGAAAACTTTAAGAAATTCGTCGCCGTACGGTCGCTTGTGGCGCGGCGCCAAACTTGATCTAGTGCCGACGTGAAAGCGTCGACGCGAGATGTTGCGGTGAACGAAGCAGGACATGAGGGGGAGTCAGCGATTCGGCCGCGATTTGTTCACAACCCGTTCCGAAACTTAAGCCGAGGCCTCGCAAGCGTCGCATTGTGACACATCTATCAACTTGAATCGGCGCGGATTCTCTTCGCTATCCGCTTTGCGGAACCCGCGCGGAACAACGTAGAATCTCAAGACAATATGGCTTTCTCCCCTCAGGATCGGGCTCCCGGCGCGGGCGTCACCGCAGTGCTTGGGCCGACCAACACCGGCAAGACCCATCTCGCCATCGAACGCATGCTGGCGCATTCCTCGGGGATGATCGGCCTGCCGCTGCGGCTGTTGGCGCGCGAGGTCTACAACAAGGTCGCCGATCGCGCGGGCACTGAGGCCGTCGCGCTGATCACCGGCGAGGAGAAGATCAAGCCGAAAAATCCGCGCTTCTGGGTCTCGACCGTGGAAGCGATGCCGCGCGATCTCGACGTCTCGTTCCTCGCGGTCGATGAAATCCAGATCGGCGCCGATCTCGAGCGCGGCCATGTCTTCACCGACCGCATCCTCAATCGCCGTGGCCGCGACGAGACGCTGCTGCTGGGGGCTGCGACGATGCGGCCGATCGTGGAGCGGCTGTTGCCCGGCGCCTCGACGATTACCCGGCCGCGATTGTCGCGACTCGAATTCGCCGGCGACCGCAAGATCACCCGCCAGCCGCGGCGCACCGCGATCGTCGCCTTCTCGGCCGACGAGGTCTATGCGATCGCGGAACTGATCCGCCGCCAGCATGGCGGCGCCGCGGTTGTGCTCGGCTCGCTTAGCCCGCGCACGCGCAATGCCCAGGTGTCGATGTTCCAGAACGGGGATGTCGATTATCTCGTCGCGACCGATGCGATCGGCATGGGGCTCAATCTCGACGTCGACCACGTCGCCTTCGCCTCCGACCGCAAATATGACGGCTACCAGTTCCGCAGGCTCAATCCCGCTGAATTCGCCCAGATCGCCGGGCGTGCCGGGCGCGCCACTCGCGACGGCACCTTTGGTACGACGGGACGCTGCGCGCCGTTCGAGCCGGAACTCGTCAACGCGCTGCAGAACCATACCTTCGACAGCGTGAAGGTCCTGCAATGGCGCAATTCGAAGCTGGATTTTTCCTCGCTCGGCGCGCTCCAGGTGTCGTTGACGCTGCCTCCCGGCCACGAGGCGCTGACGCGCGCCCCGGCCGCCGAGGACGTGCGTGTGCTCGACCACGCCGCGCGCGATTCCGATGTGCGCGACATGGCGCACAGCGCCGCCGCGGTCGAGCGGCTCTGGGACGCCTGCCAGATTCCGGACTACCGCAAGTTGTCGCCGGCCGCCCATGCCGAGCTCGTGACCACGGTATTCGGCTATTTGATGCAAAATGGCCGCATCCCCGATGCATGGTATGCTGCCCAGGTGGACCAGGCCGACCGCGTCGACGGCGATATCGATACGCTGTCGGGGCGGATCGCGCAGATCCGGACCTGGACCTTTGTCGCCAACCGGCCGGATTGGCTGGCCGATCCCGAGCATTGGCAGGGAATAACGCGCGAAGTCGAAAATAAATTATCTGACGCGCTGCACGAACGGCTTACGGAGCGTTTCGTTGATCGGCGGACCAGTGTATTGATGCGCCGCCTGCGGGAGAACAGCGTTTTGAACACGGAAATTGGCAAAACCGGCGAAGTCGTCGTCGAAGGTCACGCGATCGGCCGGCTCGATGGATTCACCTTTGCGCCGGAGACCGCGGAAGCGGGCTCGGACGCCAAGGCGCTGCAGGCCGCCGCGCAGCAGGTGCTGGCGCGCGAGATCGATGTGCGCGCGGAAAAGCTCGGGGGAGCGCCGGACGAGCAGTTCGTGCTGACGTCTGACGGAACCATCCGCTGGACCGGCGATGCCGTCGCCAGGCTGGTGGCGGCGGAAGATGCCCTGCATCCGCGCATCCGCATCATTGCCGACGAACGGCTGACCGGGGCCTCGCGCGAGAAAGTGCAGGCGCGGCTCGACCTCTGGCTGAAGACGCATATCGAAAAGCTGCTCGGGCCGCTGTTCGAGCTCAACAAGGCCGAGGACATCACCGGCATCGCGCGCGGTATCGCCTTCCAGCTCGTCGAGGCACTCGGCGTGCTGGAGCGCAGCCGGATCTCGGCGGAGATGAAGGATCTCGACCAGCCCTCGCGCGCGTCATTGCGCAAATACGGCGTGCGTTTCGGCGCCTATCACGTCTATCTGCCCGGCCTGCTGAAGCCGGCAGCGCGCTCGCTGGCCGCGCTGCTCTGGGCGCTGAAGCATGACAATGTCGAGCTGTCGGTGCTGTCGAGCGCGCAGCATCTGGCGAGCTCGGGCCGCACCTCGTTCCCGGTCGACAAGCAGCTGCCGCGCGACGCCTATCGCGTGCTGGGCTACCGCCAGGCGGGCGAGCGCGCCGTGCGCGTCGATATCCTGGAGCGGCTGGCCGATCTCATTCGCCCGGCGCTGGCCTGGCGCGAGACCTCGTCCGGCGAGAAGCCGCCCGGCGCCTTCGACGGCCGCAGCTTCGTGGTGACGCAGGCGATGACCTCGCTCACCGGGTCGGCCGGGGAGGATTTCGCGTCGATCCTGCGCGCGCTCGGCTATCGCATGGATCGCCGTCCGCCGCTGCCGCCCAAGCCCGTCGCGGTCACGGAGCCCGTCGCCGTCACGGAGACCGTGGCAGCCGAAGCCTCGCCGGTGGAGGGATCGGCGGATGCGCCGTCCGAGGTCGCAGCGGAGACGCCCGCCGAAGCCGTGGCCGATGCGCCCACCGAGGTTCAGGATCACGTGACAGTGGTCGCCGGCGACGCACAGGCGGAGCCTTCTGCGCCGCCGGATGCGGTTGTGGCCGCGCCGTCGGCAGCATTGCTGCCCCAGGTCGCGCCGGTGCTGTCCGAAGAGGCTGCACCCGTTGCGGTCGAGGCCGAACCGCCCGCGGAAGCGGCTGCTGCCGAGCTGTTACCGGCGCCCCCAGACGCAACTCCCGCGCCGGAGACGGTTGATACCGCTCCCGCGCAAGCTGCCGCCGAGACTGCGCCCGTGGCGGAAGCTGCGCCTGAAGCCGCCGCGACGCCGGAACTGGTCGAAGTCTGGCGTCCCGGAGGGCGCTCCGACGAGCGACGTCCGCGTCATGATCGCGGCCGCCATCGCCATCAGGCCGGCCAGCAGGCGGCGGCCGGCGCCGAAACCGGCGAAGCCGGCGGCGAGAAGCGCGAGCATCACCGGCGCCGCCGTCACAAGGATTTCCGCAAGCCCCGCGAGGAGGGCGCACCGGCTGCGGCCGCTGCGGCGCCCGCCGAGGGCGCGCCGCCGCGCGAGGATCGCGCCCCGCGCCGCGAGCGTGTCGAGGGCAAGGGTCGCGACCGCGACGAGCGCCGGCGGGACAAATCCGGCGGCGAACGGCGTGGCGAGCGCGGCGATCGTGAACAGGGGCGTCGTGAGTTCGGCCGCGACAAGGGTGGCCGCGACCGGCGCGAGAGCGGGCCATCGCATCGGCCCTATGCGAGCTCGGCCTCGCAGCGCGAGCGCGACCGGCCGGTCGATCCGAATTCGCCGTTTGCGAAACTCGCCGCGTTGAAGGAACAGCTCGCCGCCAACCGCAAGGAATAAGGTTTTTTACGCGAAGGTGGACACGCCTCGCGCGCCGAACAGGGGATCGTTCCGACGGACCGCCAGCGTCTCGATAAATGGCTGTGGCACGCACGGGTAGTGAAGGCGCGCACCAGCGCGGCGCTGCTGGTCGAGGCCGGCCATGTCCGCATCAATGGCGCGCGCGAAACCGCGCCCGGCCATGGGGTCAAGATCGGCGACGTCCTGACGATTGCGCTCGACCGCGGCGTGCGCATCCTCAAGGTGATCGCCTTTGCCGAGCGTCGAGGCGATGCGCAGGCCGCGCGCCTGCTTTACGAGGATTTGCAAGGCGGCCCGAAATGACTATGTGGGGGTATGGGCTGGCGCGAAAACGCGTTGAGCGTTGGCGCCGCTTCCCTTGCGGCAGCGCACTTCCTGCGCTAGGCAACCACGGCAATCGGCGCTAGCCAACCTTGAAAATGGATCGTTTCCGGAGCCCTGGATGACTTACGTCGTCACCGAAGCTTGCATCAAGTGCAAATACACCGACTGCGTGGAAGTCTGCCCCGTCGACTGCTTCTACGAGGGCGACAACATGCTGGTGATCCATCCGGACGAATGCATCGATTGCGGGGTTTGCGAGCCCGAATGCCCGGCGGATGCGATCAAGCCCGATACCGAGCCGGGGCTCGAAAAATGGCTCGAGGTGAACGCGGAATACGCCAAGAGCTGGCCGAATATCACTCAGAAAAAGGACTCACCGGCCGACGCCAAGGAGTTTGAGGGGATGGAAGGCAAGTTCGAGAAATATTTTTCTCCAAATCCTGGCGCCGGCGACTGATTCCAACTATCTCCGTACCATCGGCCACTTAACCCTAATCACGGCGAACCAGCCGAAACTGCCCCGAAAACCTCTAAATCATTGATTTTTGCGGGAAATGTGCTATATTAGGCACATTCTGAGCTGAATCGCTGAATCGGTCAGCCGATTTGACCCTTTCTAGGGCTTCCGCGAAAAACTCGAACAGGGGCGTGGCAGTTCCGCGCACAGGCCGTGTCACAGAAAACGCGTAAAAAGAGTGCTTCCAAAGCTTCGTCCAAAAAGGTCGCCACGGCCAGCCGTAGCGGAAACAAAAGCCGCGCCCGGGCTTCGTTAAGGGATACCCGTTCGGCCGCGAAGGCGTCGGCCGCAAAGTCCTCGAAGAACAAAAGAAACTCAATGCCAAGCAAGCCTGCCAAATCTGCCGCGAAGTCGACTGCCAAGCCCGCCGCGCCGAAAGTTGCTGCCAAGACTCCGGTCAAGGCTGCCGCTCCGAAGCCCGCTGTCAAGCCGGTGACCGCTGCCAAGCCCGCGGTGAGCGCGCCGCGCGTCGAGGAGAAGAAGGTCCTGACCCAGCGCCAGGGCTTCAAGACCAATGAATTCGTGGTCTATCCCGCCCATGGCGTCGGCCAGATCCTGGCGATCGAGGAGCAGGAAATCGCGGGCGCCAAGCTCGAGCTGTTCGTCATCAATTTCATCAAGGACAAGATGACGCTGCGCGTGCCGACCGCGAAGGTCGCCAATGTCGGCATGCGCAAGCTGTCGGAGCCGGCGCTGGTCAAGCGGGCGCTGGAGACGCTCAAGGGTCGCGCGCGCGTCAAGCGCACGATGTGGTCGCGCCGCGCCCAGGAATACGAAGCCAAGATCAATTCAGGCGATATCGTCGCGATCGCCGAAGTGGTGCGTGACCTCTACCGTTCGGAATCGCAGCCCGAGCAGTCCTACAGCGAACGCCAGCTCTATGAAGCGGCGCTCGACCGGCTGTCGCGCGAGATCGCGGTCGTGCAGCACTCGACCGAGACCGAGGCGGTCAAGGAGATCGAGGCACAGCTCGCCAAGAGCCCGCGCCGCGGTGCCAAGACGGAAGCCGAAGCTGGTGCCGAGGGCGAAGCCGAAGGCGACGTCGAGGATGGCGACGGCGACGATGCCACCGTCGAGGACGAGGCGGCTTAAGCCCCGCGTTCTCCGATCGAAACAATCAAAGCCCGGCCGGTCGGCCGGGCTTTTTGTTTGCTGTGCTTTCCTCCCCTCCCGCAAGGGGGAGGGGAGTCGCAGCCGGGCTAATCTGCGGCTTCTCGCGCTCCAAGGCCTATTCCGGCGTTTACTTCACGCGAACCGGTGCCCAGTTCGCCGAAGAGCGCAGCCTCAATCCACCACGATCTTGACGCGGTCGCGTACCTTCACCTGCGCGCGGGGATCGAGCCCATTGAGCACGCGGAAGCGTTCGGTCGGGTGATCGACGCCGGCCATGCGGTGCGACAGCGATTCCACGGTGTCGCCGGGCTGCACGGTGATCACCTTGATGCGCAGCGGCCGCGCCGCCTGGATCTCTTCCAGGGTCAGGCGACGGAAGGAACTGACGGTCTCGCGCGCGTTGCGATCGCTCTCGGTGGTCTTCTGCCGCGCGGCGAAGATGAAGCGGTAGACGTCGCTGCCGAAGCGCAGCGCGTAGACCTTGAACTGCCACTGGTCGCCATGCGCCACCGCTGACGCGGCGGGGAAGCCGTTGATGGTGATGTCCTCGGTCGATGACTTGTCGACGCCTTCCATCCAGCCGGAATTGAGATAGTCGCCGAGCGACTGCTCCGCCGGCACGCGCACCACGTCGAAGCGCATCGCCTGCGAGCCGCCGTCGCGCACGCCGATCACCGCCTGCGCGGTGTTGTCGAGCGTGAAGGTCTCCGGAGCCTGGAAGGTGAAGCCGAGCTTCGGATGCAGGAAGCGGCGGCCGCGCACAAAACCTTCGCTCGGATCCTCGCCATAGACGATGTTGTCGATCGCGCCGAGATAGTCCTCGCGGTCGCGCTCGCCGCCTTCCGGCGAGGTGTATTGCCGCGCGGTCGATTGTGCGCGCTGCACGCGTTCGGGCGTCGCCGGGTGCGACGACAGGAAGTCCTGCACGCGCGGATCGAGCGAGGTCTTGCCGGCCTTCAGCTCCGCATTGCGTTCCATCGCGTTGAGGAAGCGCGACGCGCCATAGGGGTCGAAATGCGCGCGCGCCGAAATGCCGACGCCGATGTCGTCGGCCTCGAATTCCTGGGTGCGCGAGAAGCTCGCCATCGTCAGCTTGGACTTGGCGAGCGCAAAGGCGGTGAGGTCGGGGTCGTTGCTCATGTCGGTCACGACCTTGGCGACGATCGCGGCCTGGCGCGCCTGGTCCTCGCGGATCGAGGCGTGCTTGGCGAGCACATGCGCCATCTCGTGGCTCAGCACCGACGACAGTTCCGAAGTGTCGCTCGCGAGCGCAATCAGGCCGCGCGTGACATAGAGCTGGCCGGTCGGCAGCGCGAAGGCGTTCACCGCGCCGGAGTTGAGGATCGTCACCTTGTAGGCCTGGTCGGGCCGGTCGGAGGCCGCAACCAGCCGGTCGACCGTCTTGGTGATCAGCGCTTCCAGCCTGGGATCGTCATAGGCGCCGCCATAGGAGGCGAGAATGCGCTCATGCTCGCGCTCGGCGGCGGGCGTCTGCACCACCGTCCGGTTCGGCTTGACGGGGGCGGCCACCGGCGCCGCGGCGGTCTGGAAGCGGGACATGTCCCCGCAGCCGGCAAGCGCAAGGCCGAGGCAAAGCAAGGCCGGCGCAGCCCAATAACGGGCCGGCGCAGCCCAATGGCGGGCC
This sequence comes from Bradyrhizobium sp. NP1, assembly GCF_030378205.1. Lineage (NCBI taxonomy): Bacteria > Pseudomonadati > Pseudomonadota > Alphaproteobacteria > Hyphomicrobiales > Nitrobacteraceae > Bradyrhizobium > Bradyrhizobium sp. NP1. The sequence goes on along the minus strand of NZ_CP127385.1, from coordinate 7,485,758 downwards.
GGCGCAGCCCGAAGGCGGCGGCTCATTTCCTGTATGCGCCGTCCGGCAGACCCATCCACCGCTGTTACACTCTAATTTGGCGCAGCCTCTGCGCTCGTTCCCGCTAGTTCCCGCCTACGACTTCAATCTGCCCCGACCTAGCCACCTCGATCCGCGGCCCTGGACGGGCCTCGACGAAGCCGCGGACGCGAATCCGCTTGTTTTCGAGGGACTTAACAGCAAAGCCGGCGTTCGCGACCGCCGGCATCATGCGCCTTGAAATAGTCACAGCAAAGCCCCGTGTCCAGCTTCGTCCGAAGTTCAGATAAGTCGTCGCCCCGGCCGTCCGGACAGACAAAACCCTGCCCTCGACCACTGTAAATCGCCCGATCCCGGTCAAAATATCGTCCGGACTTTCCGCGTTTTTTATGACAGAGCCGGTCGCCCAGATGCCCTTTCTGGCCTCCCTGGCCTCGGTTTCGGCCGCGAGCAGGGCGGCGGCGCAGTCCCTGTCGGCCACATCGGCCGAAAATAGCGCCGCGCCCTGTTGCAGCAACAGCTCCTGCACCGATGTCTCGGCGGAACCGAGGAACGCGAAGGCCGCCTGCCGGCCATAGCGGTCCGGTGCGTCGTCGACGCCACGCAGGGTGACATCGCGATCCGCAATGATCGTCGCAAGCGTCGCGCGGCCGGCGGAGACGGGCTCGATGCCGGCGAGCTTGATCTCGCGGCCGTCGTTCAGGTGGAAGCTGCGGCCATCGACGATGTCGGCGACGCGACCTTCGCCCTGGGCGTCGAAGGCGCATGGTGCGGCGGATGCCGGATCGAGTGATGCCGCCGGCAGCAAGGCGCATGCGGCGACAATGACGGCGCGTGAAATGTCGGCGGCAAATTTCATGAGCCGGCGCGCGACCGCCGCATCGTCGTGTGGAGACAGCGCTCCGCTTCCTTCATGTCGCGCTCCCGGTCGCGAGCATCTGGTGTCCCGGTGCTAGCATTCGCATCATTTTGCGAGGCCACGTTTTGCGAATGTCAGAACCAAGCCACACTAGCGCATTCCGCTTAGCGGAAAAACCGCGCTTCGCCCAGAGGGCCTTTGCTTGCCGCTGTCAGGCACATGCGCCATGATCGCGGGCAACAGATAATATCGCCGCGGAAAGCGCGCGTGCCGGAGGGAGGTTTTGATGAAGCGATTTCTTTCCGCGATGGCGGCGTCGCTGCTGGCGTTTGCGGCGCCTGTCGCGCACGCGCAAGACAAGCCGCCGCTAAAACTCGGCGGCATCCTCGACATGTCGAGCCTTTACGCTGATATCACCGGCGTCGGCAGCGAGACCGCGGCCAGGATGGCGGTCGAGGATTTCGGCGGCAGCGTGCTCGGCCGCAAGGTCGAGATCGTCGTCGCCGACCATCTCAACAAGGCCGACCTTGCCGCCAACATCGCGCGCGACATGCTCGACAACCAGGGCGTCGAGATGATCTTCGACGTCGCGGCGTCCGCGACCGCGCTTGCGGCTGGCGAAATCGCCAAGGCGCGCGGCAAGATCATCATGTTCAACGGCCCGGGCTCGATCCGTCTCTCCAACGAGGCCTGCGGTCCCTACACGGTGCATTATGTGTTCGACACTTTCGCGCAGGCCAATGTCACCGGGCTCGCGGCGGTCAAGAGCGGGCTCGATACCTGGTTCTTCCTGACCGCCGACTACGCCTTCGGCCAGGACCTGGAAAAGGACACCACCAACGTCGTGGTGAAGAGCGGCGGCAAGGTGCTGGGCAGCGTCCGCCACCCGCTCAACACCTCGGATTTCTCGTCCTTCCTGCTGCAGGCGCAGGCCTCCAAGGCCAAGGTGATCGGGCTCGCCAATGCCGGCGGCGACACCATCAACGCGATCAAGCAGGCGGCCGAGTTCGGCATCATGAAGGGCGGCCAGAAGATCTCGCCGCTGCTCGCCTTCATCACCGACATCGACGGCGTGGGGCTCGAGACCGCGCAGGGTCTCCTGCTGGCTGAAGCCTTCTACTGGGACCTCAACGACGACACCCGCGCCTTCTCCAAGCGCTTCATGGAACGGGTCAAGCGGGTGCCGACCTCGGCGCAGGCCGGCGTCTATTCCTCGGTCACGCACTACCTGAAAGCGGTGAAGGCGGCCGGCACCACGGACGCCGCCGCCGTGATGAAGGTGATGAAGGAAACTCCCATCAACGACATGTTTGCGAAAGGCGGCCGCATCCGCGAGGACGGCCGCATGGTGCATGACATGTATCTGTTCGAGGTGAAGAAGCCCTCGGAATCCAAGGGAAGGTGGGACGACTGCAAGCTGCTCGCCACCGTACCCGGCAACGAGGCATTCCAGCCGCTGGAATCCTCGCGCTGCCCGCTGGTGAAGAAGTGACGGAGTGACCAGGTCGCGACGTCATCCCGGGGCGGTGCGTCAGCATCGAACCCATGATGCGCAATTGCGCATCAAAGATATCGAGGTTCCCCGATGCGCAATTGCGCATCTTAGGTCCAGTGCTGCGCACCGCCCCGGAACGACGGAGCCACACAACAAAAGAAAGTCGCACCCATGAGCGCCAATGAAATGGTCCTGCAGAGTCTCGAGGACGGACTTCTCACCATCACCATGAACCGGCCGGAGCGGCGCAACGCGCTCAATCCGGACATGGTGCGTGGCCTGGTGGAAGCAGCGCGGCGCGCGGCTGAGGATCACGAGGTGCGCGCCGTGCTGTTCAAGGGCGCCGGCGGCACCTTCTGCGTCGGCGGCGACGTCAAGTCGATGGCGGAGGGCCGGGCGGCCCTGCCGTTCGAGGCCAAGATGGCGAACCTGCGCCGCGGCATGGAGGTCTCGCGCATCCTGCACCAGATGCCGAAGCCCGTGGTGGCGCAGCTCGATGGTGCGGCGGCGGGCGCCGGGCTCTCGATGGCGCTGGCCTGCGACCTTCGCGTCGCCAGCGAGTCCTGCAAGATCACCACCGCGTTTGCCAAGGTCGGCTTCTCCGGCGACTATGGCGGCACCTATTTCCTAACCCAGATGCTCGGCAGCGCGAAGGCGCGCGAGCTCTATCTCCTGTCGCCGGTGCTGTCGGCGAACGAGGCGCTCGCACTCGGCATGGTCAGCAAGGTGGTAGCCGACGACGAGATCGACAAGGCCGCGCGCGAGCTCGCGCTGTCGCTGGCGCAAGGGCCGTCGATCGCGCTCGGCTTCATCAAGCGCAACATCAACAATGCCGAGCACCTTCCGCTCGAAGACTGCTTCGACGGCGAGGCGATCCACCACACCCGCGCCGGCGAGACCGCCGACCACAAGGAAGCCGCAAAAGCCTTTGTCGAGAAGCGCAAGGCGGTATTCCGGGGCGAATAGCGATGGAATAATTGTGGTGGAGGCCCCGGCGGATATCTCCCTCCCCCTGAAAGGGGGAGGGCCGGGGAGGGGGTCACAGATCGCTTTGCGTTGTGGGCCGATCCCCTCCCGCGTTGCTCCTGCGGAGCAACGCGACCTCCCCTTCTCAAGGGGAGGTTAGGATCGCATCGGATGATGGATCGAAATCCAGGGAGCACGAAATTGGATATGCAATTGCGGCAGATTTGCCTGGTGGCGCCGCAGCTCGAGCCGGTGGTCGATGATATCTGCGCCGTCATGGGACTCGATGTCTGCTACCGCGACCGCCATGTCGAGAAATACGGCCTCGTCAACGCGCTGATGCCGGTCGATACGATCCTGCTGGAAGTCGTGGCGCCGTTCCGCGAGGGGACGGCGGCCGGCCGCTTCATCGAGCGGACCGGCGGCCATGGCGGCTACATGGCGATCTTCTGCTGCGACGATCCGGATGCGTATGCCACACGCGCCAACGCGATCGGCGTGCGCACCGCGAACGTGATCGATCATCCGCCCTATCATGGCGTTCAGCTTCATCCGCGCGACTGCCGCGCCGCCTTCATCGAGTTCAATCATACCGCGGGGAGCGACGACCTGCTCGGCGCCTATCCGCCGGCGGGACCGAACTGGCAGAAGGCGATCCGCAAGGACGTGACGCAGGCGCTGACCGAGGTCGAGATGCAGAGCCCTGATCCGCAAGGGCTTGCCGCGCATTGGGGCCGCATCATCGGTATCCCCGCGACAAGCAACGGTGGCGAGGCCGAACTACAATTGCCGAACAGCCGCTTCCGCTTCGTCAAGGGCGAGAGCGAGATCATGAGCGCGCTGACGTTTCGTGTCGCGGATGTCGCAAAAGTGCGCGATGTGGCCGTGAAGAGGGGCTATGTGGTGTCGAACAATGCGTGCCGGCTCGGCGGTGTCGATTTTCGCGTCGTGACGTGACGCCGTGCGCCATCGCGTGTTAGGTCGTCATGCCCGGCCTCGTGCCGGGCATCCACGTCTTGGCCGTTACCCGATGGAAGAACGTGGATGGCCGGGTCAAGCCTGGCCATGACGGGGGTGGATTGAGGTTGCCGCGCTAATCCGATATGCGCGGCCTAGACAAGAACAACAGGAATGCCCGAATGCCGCATCCGCTCGACAGCTTGTTCGCGCCCGCAAGCATCGCCCTGATCGGTGCCTCGCGCGACCATGAGAAGATCCCGGGGCGGCTGCTTTCGATGCTGCGCAAGAACGGCTATCCCGGAAAGCTCTATCCGATCAACCCGAACTACGACGAGATCGACGGGTTGACCTGTTTCAAGTCGATCGCCGATATCGGTGCGCCGGTCGACCTTGCGATCGTCGTCATTCCCGCGCGCGCGGTGCTCGCCGCGCTCGAGCAATGCGCGGCGGCGGGCGTGAAGAACGCGGTGATCATTTCCTCCGGCTTTGCGGAGGAGGGCGGCGATAGCGCCGCGATGCAGGAGAGGATCGCCGATCTCGCCAAGCGAACCGGCATGCGGATTTCCGGACCCAATGCGGAGGGCTTCTACAGCCAGGCGCAGCGCGTGGCCGCGACCTTCAGCCTGACCGTCGACGTCAAGCCCGGTGTCGAGCCGCTGGTTGCGACCCGAAAGCGGATCGGCATCGTGGCGCAGAGCGGCGGCATCGGCTTTGCCTTCTACAATCGCGCCAAGGCGCTCGGCATCGCACTCAGCTATGTGGTCAGCGCCGGCAATGAAAGCGATCTCGGCGCCGGCGAGTTCCTCGACTATCTCGTGCAGGATTCCGCGACCGACGTGATCCTCTTGTTCATCGAGGGCATCCGCGACGTCGAGAAATTTCGCGCCGCCGCCCAGCGCGCGGCTGAGATCGGCAAGCCCGTCATCGTCACCAAGGTCGGCCGCTCCGGCGCCGGCGAGCGGGCGGCGGCGTCCCACACCGCGAGCATGGCGGGTTGGTCGGCAGCCTATGATGCGGTATTCGCGAAATACGGCTTCATCGTCTCCAGCGATCTCGACGAGGCCATCACCATCGCCGCGGTGCTGACCACCAATCCATTGCCGAAGGGCGATCGCGTCGCGGTGCTGACCGTGTCCGGCGGCGCCGGCATCTGGGGCGCCGACACCGTCGCGCTGCAGGGCCTGCAGGTGCCGGAATTGCCTGCCAGCATGCAGGCGGAAATCATGAAGCTGCTGCCGTCCTACGGCACCGCGCGCAATCCGATCGATGTCACCGCGCAAGGCGTCAATTCCGGTGGCCTGCAGAAGAGCATCGACCTGCTCGCCGCCTCCGGCGAGGTCGACGCCATGCTGGTGGTGCTGTCGCTGTCGAGCGAAACGCGGATGCCGTTCAAGGAGGCCGAGCTGAAGCCGGTCATCGACGCCGAGCTGAAGCCAATTCTGTTCTATTCCTACACGCTGCCTTCGGATTTCGCACGCAGGGAGCTGGCGAAGTCCGGCGTCGTGGTGCTGTCGGGCCTGACCCATGCCGGTGTCGCGCTGCGTCGGCTGACGGACTACGCCCGGTTCAGGCCGGCGTCGCCGGTCGATGCGTCGCTGCTGTCCCCGCGCGATCTCTCCGCGCAGCTGACTGCACCCCTGCTGTCGGAAGCGGACAGCAAGGCGCTGCTGCGCGCCGCGGGCATCGGCCTGCCCGAGGAGGTTCTGGTGCGCGATCGCGACGCGCTGGACGCGGCGATCGTGCGGGTCGGCCTGCCCCTGGTGATGAAGATCCAGTCGCCGGATATCCCGCACAAGAGCGAGGTCGGCGGCGTCCGCGTCAACATCACGACCAAGGGCGAGGCGTTCTCGACCTATCGCGACCTCCTGGAGAATGTGGCGAAGCATCGGCCCGATGCGGCGATCCAGGGCGTGCTGGTGAGCCCGATGGCCAAAAGGGGTGTCGAGATCATCATCGGCACCCTGCAGGACGCAACCTTTGGTCCAATGATCATGGTCGGGCTCGGCGGCATCACCACCGAGCTGTTCCGTGACGTGATCTATCGTCCGGCGCCGGTCGGCCCCACCGAGGCGCGCGGGATGCTCGATGAGCTCAAGGCCGCGCCGCTGTTGCAGGGATTCCGTGGCGCGCCGAAGGCTGACGTGGCTGCACTGTCGCGCCTGATCGCGCAGCTGTCGTTGCTCGCCTCGCGCCACGCGAGCGAGATCGCCGAGATCGAGGTCAACCCGGTGCTGGTGCACGCCGAGGGACAGGGCGTCACGATCGTGGACGCGCTGGTGGTGAAGCGGAAATGAGTCTTGGTTGTCGTCCCCGCGGAGGCGGGGACAACGGAGGGTCGGTGACGCTTACCGCCCTCTGAAATTCGCGGCACGGCGCTCGGCGCTGGCCTTCACGCCTTCCTTGAAATCCTCGGTCGCACGCAGCCTAGTCTGCTCGACCAGTTCATGGTTGGTCGCGGCCAGCACGCGGTCGGCGAGGCCCGCGCGCATGGTGGCGCGGGTCGAGACCAGGCCGAGCGGCGAGCACTCGGCGATCTCCTGCGCCAGCCTCATCGCGGCATCACGCACCTGCTCCTGGGGGACGAGCACGTTGGCAAGGCCCCAGCGATAGGCCTCCTCGCCGGTGACGCGGCGGCTGGTGTAGAACATCAGCTCCGCATTGTTCTTGCCGATCAGCTCGGGCAGCGTCGCGGTGAGCCCGAAGCCCGGATGGAAGCCGAGCTTGGTGAAGTTGGCGGAGAAGCGCGCCTCCGGGCAGGTGACGCGGAAATCGGCTGACACCGCCAGCCCCAGCCCGCCGCCGATGGCCGCACCATGCACGGCGGCGACGATCGGCTTCTTGTTGCGGAAGATCCGCACCGCCTGAACATAGAGATGGTTGATCGCGAGGTTGGCTGCTGGATCGCGTTCGGCACGCGCCTCCTGCTCCTTCCGCGCCGGATCGCTGAAATCGGCGCCGGCGCAGAATGCCTTGCCTTGCGCGGCGAGCACGGAAGCGCGGATCTCGATGTTGCGGTCGAATTCCTCCAGCGCATCCGCGATCTGGTTGATCAGTGACACATCGAAGAAGTTCAGCGGCGGCTTTCTGATCTCGATCAGGCCGACATGGCCGTGGGTCTCGACGCCGATATCGGTGAATTTGGTCATGCATTGGCTCCGTAACTTTCGAAATCTCTCCGCGGGGCGTGGTTCACCTCTCCCCACTGGGGAGAGGTGATCTGAGTGCGCGGCGCCAGGCTCAATTCCGTCGAAACCTAGCGCAAGCCCAGCCCGCGCGCGATGATGCCGCGCAGCACTTCCGTGGTGCCGCCCTGGATCGTCAGCTTGGGCGCGGTCTTGATCGCGAAATCGAGCTGCCGCTCCAGCGTCTCGCGGTTGGTCGCGGTTTCCTCGACAAAGGCGGCGAGATCGCGCACCCGGTGCGGCAGCTGCTGCTCCCACACCGTGCCGATGTCCTTGACGATCGATGCCTCCACCACCGGCTCCTTGCCGGCCTGCAGCATGCCGGCGACCGAGACCGACATGCGGCGCATGGTGTGGAGCTGCGCCACCAGCCTCCCGATGCCCTCGGCACTGCGGGTATCCGGCTTGTCGCCGACCGCGCGCACCAGTTCGGTCAGCACGTAGTAGGTTTCCAGGAAGCGCTCCGGCCCCGACCGCTCATAGGCGAGCTCGCTTGTCGCCTGTTTCCACGCGCCGTCGATCTCGCCGAGCAAATGGTCGTCGGGAACGAAATAGTCGGTGAATACCACCTCGTTGAACTCGAACTGGCCGGTGATCTGGCCGATCGGATTCACCTGGATGCCCGGCTGCTTCATCTTGACCAGGAACTGCGTCAGCCCGTGGCGGCGGTTTTCCTTTGTCGGCGGCGAGGTGCGGAACAGCGCGATCATGTAGTCGGCGATGTGCGCCGAGGAGGTCCAGATCTTGGTGCCGTTGACGAGGTAGCCGCCGTCGGTCCTGGTGGCCCGCGTCTTGGCCGCGAACAGGTCGGAGCCGGAATTCGGCTCGCTCATCCCGATCGCAAAGCACAGCTCGCCGCGACAGATGCGTGGCAGGATGTCCATCTTGATGTGCTCGGGCGCGTATTTCAGCAGGATCGGCCCGCTCTGGCGGTCGGCGACGAAGAAGCGCCGCGTCGGCGCGTTCGCGACCCGCATCTCCTCGGTGACGACGTAGCGTTCGAGGAACGAGCGCTCATGGCCGCCATATTTCTTCGGCCAGGTCATGCCGATCCAGCCGCGCTCGCCGACCTTGCGGCAGAACTCCGGCACGTCGATGTCCTCGCGGTTCGGCTTGAACGGGTTGAAGGTGCCGCCGGCGATCTCCTCGGCGAGGAAGGCCCGCACCTCCTTGCGCAGCGCTTCGCATTTGGGCGGCAGGCGGATCGGATCGAAACGAAGGGCAGCGGTCATGGTCTATCTCGACTTGCGGAATCTGTTCCCACGGGTTCTCTAGCGCGAGGCCACCAGCGGCCACAGCTCGTCGGCGCCGCGCGCGGCAACACGCTTGCCGAGCTCGACCGCCCAATAGCTTTCGGAGCCGAAATCGTCTCGCCAGGCGAGCGCGCGCAGCGAGTAGCGGTGCAGGATATGCTCGATGGTGAAGCCGATCGCGCCATGCACCTGGTGGGCGATGCCGCCGCCCTTCTCGGCCGCTTCCGAGCAGCGGATCTTTGCCGACGCCGCTTCCAGGAACACGGCGTCGTCATTGAAGGAGGGGACGCTCGCGATCGCATCCGCCGCCGAGGTCGCGGCCGCGAGCGCCGCAGCCGATTCGCCGGCGAGCCGCGCCAGATTGTGCTGCACCGCCTGGAATTTCGAGATCTTCTTCTCGAAGGCGACGCGCTCGTTGGAATAGCGCACGGAAATGTCGAGCATGGATTCCAGCGCGCCCGCGATCTGCAGGCTGCGCACGACGCCGCCCATCAGCATCAGCGTGGTCTGGTCGAAACCCTTCGGCGCCGGTTTCGCCGCGACCGGCCGCACCTTGTCGAAGCTCACGATGTCGTTGTGGTCGTTCGCGAGGTTGAGGCCCGGCTCGATCCTCACGTCGTCCGCCTTGACGAGCGCGATCGACATTCCATTGGCGCCGCTTGCGAGCGCGGCGATGTGTTTCGCTTCCTTCGCGAACGGAACGCCGCGGGCGCGTCCGGACAGCGTGCCGTCCGCATTCACCGTGATGCGGTCTTTCGGGGTCGCGGGCGCCACCGTCATCTCGCCCTCGGGCGAGGCGATCCTGGCCTGCGACAGCAGCCATCCCGCCAGCATGGTTTCCGCGAGTGGCACCGCGATCGCGAACCGCCCAGCGGCCCCCAGCACGGCGAACCCGTCGGCGAGATTGGCACCCGAGCCGCCGAGTTCCTCGTCGACCCATGACAGCGGCAGGCCGGCTTCGGAAAGCGCATTCCAGAGCGGCGCCTTCCAGGCGCCCTTCTTGTCGTGATTGATGGTTTGCGCGTCGGCGAGATCGGCGAAGATCTTCTCCGCGGTCGCAACGACAATGTTCTCGCTCTCCGCCACGGCGTTTCCCCGGTTTTGGCTGGCCGCCCGGCCTGTGCCGGCACCTGCATCTTTTCTTGCGCTCTATGATGAGGAAAAGCCATAGCCGTGACAAGCGCTCACCGCAGGGCCGCCTGCATCCCGCGCCGAGTTGCAGCTAATTCCGCGCAACGAACTTTCCGCGGTTGCGGCGATCTCCGCGCGCGATATGGTAAGCGCAGCCAACGAAACTGCCTGTTCAGGAAAGCACGAGGAAACGGATGTCGAAGGATGGTTTGTGCGCAATCGTAACCGGCTCTGCATCCGGCCTGGGTGCTGCGACCGCGGCCATTCTGGCGAAGGGCGGCGGGCGCCTCGTGGTCAACTACTCGTCGAGCCGGAAGGAGGCGGAGGAGACCGCCGATCTCTGCCGCAAGGAAGGCGCCGAGGTCGTGGTGGTGCAGGGCGACGTCTCGCGCGACGAGGACTGCAAGCGCATCGTGGCGGCCGCGGCGCCCTGGGGACGGCTCGACGCGCTGATCAACAATGCCGGCACCACCAAGCATATGGCGCATGAGAACCTCGACGGGCTGTCGGCCGAGGATTTCCAGCGCATCTTCGGCGTCAACACCATCGGCCCGTTCCAGATGGTGCGCGCGGCGCGCTCGCTTTTGGAAGCTTCCGCCAAGGCAAGCGGCAAGGCGGCCGCGGTCGTCAACGTCTCGTCCGTTGCCGGCATCAGCGGCATCGGCTCTTCCGTCGCCTATGCCGCGAGCAAGGGCGCGCTCAACACCATGACGCTGTCACTGGCGCGCGCGCTGGCGCCGCTGATCCGCGTCAACACGGTATGTCCCGGTTATATCGATACGCCCTGGTTCACCAAGGGGCGCGGTGAGGCCGGTGCCAAGCAGGTGCGCGACATGGTGGTGGCGCGGGTGCCGCTGAAGGTCGCTTCCTCGGCCGAGGACATCGCGCAGCTGGTCTGCTTCCTCGCCTCGCCAGCCTCGAGCAACATGACCGGCGAAGTGGTGCGGATGGATGCCGGCATGCATCTCATCACGTAGGATCGTCATTGCGAGCGCAGCGAAGCAATCCAAGCATGGCAAGATTGGATCGCTTCGGAGCTTCACGCTCCTCGCAATGACCGGAGCTGGCGACGCGTCACCGGTTGAAGTCGCGGAGCATGCCGCTTGCCACCAGCCGGTTCCAGATGAACAGCACCACCAGGGCGCCGATCGTCGCGGTGATGAAGCCGGCGCCCTGGTCGGGCCCGTAATGGCCGATGGCCTGGCCGATCCAGGTCGCGAGGAATGCCCCCGCGATGCCGAGAATGGTGGTGAAGATGAAGCCGCTCGGATTGTTGGGGCCCGGCGAAAGGAGGCGCGCGATGATGCCGGCGATGAAGCCGACAATGATGATCCAGAGAATGCCGCTCATGGTTGTCGTCCTTTCCTAAGACAAGCGAAGCCGCAAGCCGAGCTGACGAGGCTCCGCTCAGAGCCGGCCTGAAACCTCCGAATCCGTCGGCAGCCGACCATCCGGCGTCAGGTGATCGATCACCTGCGGCAGATACTGGCTCAAGCCCTGGAGCAATTCGTCGCGCGACAATCCGCTCTGCGAAGTGAGCGCGCTGATCTGGTCGGCACCCAGCGCGTTGGCGAGATCGCCCGGCGCAATCGGCTTGTTGTCGCCCTTGCCGACCCAGGAATTCGCGGTCTCGGTGTGACCGCCCTGCTGCAGCTGCTTCAGGAGATCGCCGAGCCCACCGGAAATCACGCTGCCGGCGGCCGCGCCGCCCAGCACGCCGCCGAGCGGCCCCTTGAGGATGTCGCCAAGACCACCCGGAAGACCACCGCCGGAAAGACCGCCGCCCGAGACACCACCACCAGGCATCGCCGTTCTGCCCGATGGCGCAGGGGCGGGCGCCGGCTGCGGCGACGCGCCGGACTGGCCCCCGGTCAGGTGCTTGATCGCCTTCCAGGCGAGCAGGCCGAGGATCGCCATCGTCATCGGCGACATGCCGCCGCCGGATTGGCTGCTGCTGCTGGGGGTGCTCGGCCCGCGCGGGCCGTTCTGCATGCCGTTCAACACGTCAAGTAGACCCATGGTTCTTCTCCTGCCGCATTTCACCTGCCCCGCGCCAAAAACATAGCGGCCGGGCATGACGGTTACAAGGCAGCATCGGCGCGTCTGTCTGCCCGCGACAGGTCGAAGGCCGTGAAAATCTGCTATCGGTGCGAAGCATTGCGCGGGAAGGGCAACATGAATTCGGATCGACCGATCGCGGTAGCGGGCGCCGGCAGCATCGGCTGTTTCGTCGGCGGCTGGCTTGCGGCAGCAAGTCGCAACGTCGCCTTGCTGGCACGCCGGCGCGTGATCGATGAAATCAACGGCGACGGCCTGCTTCTGACCGGCTTCGACGGCGTCAGCCGCACGGTCGCAGCCGACACGCTGACGCTGTCGGAGGACCCGTCGATGTTCAAGCGTGCCGGCACGATCCTGGTAACGGTGAAGAGCGCCGATACCGCTGAAATGGCTGATACCATCGCACGGCATGCGCCTGAAGATGCCGTCATCGTCAGCCTGCAAAACGGCGTCGGGAATGTCGCCGCCTTGCGCGCGCGCGTCGCCGGCCGTGCGGTGCTCGGCGGCATGGTGCCGTTCAACGTGGTTGCGCTCGGAAGGGGTCGATTTCACCGCTCGACCTCGGGCGATATCGTGATCGAGCGCGATGCGGCCGGCACCGCCGAAAAACTGTCGGTGCCGGGGCTTGTCATGCACGCGACCGACAACATCACCGGCGTGCAATGGGGCAAGCTCCTGGTCAATCTCAACAACGCGCTGAACGCACTGTCAGGCCTGCCACTGCGCGAGCAGCTTTCGCAACGCGCCTGGCGAAGCCTGCTGGCCGACCAGATGGCGGAGGGCCTTCTGGCGCTGCGCGCGGAAGGCGTCGCGCCGGTATCGCCGACACCGATCCCGCCGCGCCTGATGCCGCCTCTGCTGCGGCTGCCTGACGGTATCTTCAGCCTGCTGCTCGGTCGCACGATGCGGGTCGACCCCGCGGCGCGCTCCTCGATGTGGGAGGATCTCGCGCGCGGCCGACAGACCGAGATCGACTACCTCCAGGGCGTCATCACCGCGCTCGCCGATCGCCATGGACTCGAGGTGCCGGTCTCGCGCCGCGTCGTCGCGCTGATCCGGCAGGCCGAAGCGAGCGGCCGCGGATCGCCGGGATTGACGCCGCAACAGGTCCGCGGCCCGTCTTGAATTCGCGCCGTTCGACTGTAAGCTCTCCGCCAGCGTGATGGAGCACAGGATGAAGCCTGCTTTCGCAGCATGGGTCGCGGTGGCACTGGGGTTGTGCTGTCTGGTTGCGCCGGCGCAAGCCGCACCTCCGACGGTGACGCCGTCGCCGGGCTATGACGCGCGGCTGCAGGAGCAGCGTGCGGCGGCAACCGTCCCTGCGCCGGCGCCGCGCAACATCCGGCCGCCGCATCGTTCCCGCCGCCTGCACGGCGCTTCGCGCTGAATGTCATATGCGATGGTGCCGCCGCGTCGGTATCGCGGTGGCCGCGCGTTCAGCCCTTCTTGGGCTTGGTGGTGGGCGAGGCGGTGAACATCCGCTTGATCTCGTTCAAGCCTTCCGACAGGCGCGGCCATTCGCAGGAGAACGCGTTTTTCAGGCAGTCCTTGCGTGATGGTAGCACCTTGGGTCGCTGCTGCGGCACCGGGATCTTCTCGGTTTCGCCCTTGAACGAGGCCGGCTGCACCAATTGCTGCTGTTGCCGTTGCTGCTGCTGTTGTTGCTGCTGTTGCCTGGCCGAGAAGGCGGCAGCGATATTGCTGCGGCGCTGCTTCTCCAGATAGACCGTATACTGCTCGTCGATGAAGTGCTGCTCTTCAGGCGTCGGATTCGGACCCGCGATGTCGAAGGTGCGGTCCTGCATGAAATCGTAATAGGCATAGCCGCCGCCGGGCTTGCGCCGGCCGGCGAACTTCGCGTTGCATTCGGCGAGCTTCGAGGTCTTCTCTTGCTTGGTCGGCGCCTTCTCCGCGGCGTCGGCGCATTCCTCGAAATCGGCCGGCCCGCGGCTCCACCATTGCGCGTGCGCCAGCGACGGCTGCAGCAAAGGGCCGAGCGTGCTGGCGACCAACAAGGCTGGTAAGCGCGAGCGAATCACGAACGCCATTTCCCCCGAGTTCCGCGAACTTAATCGGTGCGAATTGTCGCCATTTTGAGGCCGCCCCACATCCCGGAAGGGAACAAGTTTCGCGCAGGAGTTGCATGTCGCTTCACCTGCATGCATCGAGGTCAGGAGGCCCAAGGTGTATGGCCCGGTCACACGCGATGCAAGGTCTTGACGGGCGGATTTCGCGCCGCGCAGCGGGGCTCCGCAACGCATCGACCTTCCGAAGGCCCGGTGAGCGCAAGGCGCCGGAGACGCATCGCGACTGTCGAATAGGTTCGGCGCACGGGGCTCGAAACGCCGGAAGCGCGCGGCAATGCGCGAGCGCCGGGATTAAGCTGTTGTTAAGATTTGACGACCCCAGCGAGGTCGGCGCGTTCCTGGCGACGGTTCGCGCCGCCCGACCGGGCCGCGTGGCCGTTTCGGCCGGCGCGCTCGGCTGGCCGCCGCCCGGGGAACCCGTCGCGCGGACCGGGGCGGGCTTGGTCTTGCCGCCATCACCTGCCAGGAAGGAAGGCTTTCGGCATGAGCGAACTCGCCTCAACCATTGTCGGCCACTACGAACGGCACGCGCGCGCGTGGGACGCCGACAGGCAAGCCGCGGCGTGGAACGAGAAGATCTGGCTCGACCGCTTTGCCGGGCTGTTGCCGGCGAGCGGGTGCGTGCTCGATCTCGGCTGCGGCGCGGGATCGCCGATCGCGCGGCATCTGGCCGGGCAGGGCTTTCAAGTGACCGGGGTCGATTCCTCGCCGACCATGATCGGCCTGTGCCGCGAGCGTCTTCCGGGTCATGACTGGATCGTGGCGGATATGCGAACGCTCGCGCTTGACCGGCAGTTCGACGGCATCCTGGCCTGGGATAGTTTCTTTCATCTCGATTTCGACGCGCAACGTCGGATGTTTCTGGTGTTCGCGCGCCACGCCGCCGCCAGCGCCGTCCTGATGTTCAATACCGGGCCGGCGCATGGCATTGCCGTCGGCACCTATCGCGGCGATCCCTTGTTCCACGCGAGCCTCGATGCCGAAGAATATCGGGCGCTGATCGCCGCGCCCGGATTCGCGGTGGTCGAACATGCCGCCGAGGATCCGCGTGCCGGCGGCCGCACGGTGTGGCTTTGCCGCGCGACGGGCGAGGGCTTCCGGTCAGAGGCCGCCTCTGCTATGGAGCGAGGGTCGGTCCCGTAGCTCAGCTGGATAGAGCGGCGGTTTCCTAAACCGTAGGTCGCATGTTCGAGTCATGCCGGGATCGCCAGCAACGCGCGCCAGCGCAGGCACGCTGCCACGAAGGCCGCAAGGCGGTGGCCTCGCTCTAGAAGTGGCAGCTGTGCGAGCGCGATGGTCAGAGCATCTTGCCGACGATCTGCGTCATGTCAGCCGCTGAAAAGGCCCGCATCGTTTCGGTGCGGACGTTGCCGAGCGCGCCGAGGCTCAAATTTAGCGACATGGCGGATGCCTCATCCGGCGCCTCGACGATCGTCACAACGTCGTATCGGCCCTGCGTCCAGACGATGTCCTTCACCGTCACGCCGAATGTCTTGGCCATTTCCTTGAAGGCATCTGCCCGCTTCGGGGACTCCTTGGCGTTGCGGATTCCCTGGTCGGTGAACTTCGCCAGCACGACATAAGTTACCATGGTGGCCCTCCTTGGTTAGGACCCTGTGCAACCTAGTGTCCCGATTCCGAAGTTCGCATCATTCTGCGGGCCCCTCGTTTGCGAGCTTCGGAATCGAAGGACACTAGCAGCTTATTGATCTAGTGTGGCTTTGGTTCAGAAGTCCGCATGACGAGCGCGCGGCGACAATGATGCGGACTTCTGAACCGCCACACTAGCATGAGGAAGTCGCACCGAGCTTGCCACAATAGCACCGGGCCAGCCACAGACTTGTTCGGACAGGTCATCGGATATGACGTATCCGGCCGCCACGATCACGAGTGCGGCTGCGCAGCAATCGATTCCAAATACTTCTGGATCTATTCCGGGTCCGGCAAATCGGCGGTTAGCCTCCAAGAGCCTCCACCACCAACCTGCCGACTTCCCCACCGGAGAACTGCTGCTGGCCGGTAATAAGGTTTCCGTCGCGGACCGCGTAGCTGCGCCAAAGACCGCCTTGCGTGTAGATCCCTCCGAGCTTCCTGACTTCGTCCTCGATGCGCCACGGCATGATGCGCTCACCTCGCGGCAGCGCTCCCATCACCCAGCTCTTTTCATCCGCGTCGTCCTCTTCCATGTTGGAGAAGCCCGTGAAGATCTTGCCCCGGACAAGCGGCGTTCCGTCCCTCAGCCTCGCATACCGCAGGATGGCGGTGCCGTGGCACAATGCAGCGGCGACCTTGCCCGCCTCATAGAAGGCGACGAACTTTTCGTGGAGACCCTTTGCCTGCTCGAAGGTGAACATAGGCCCTTGTCCACCCGCAACGACGATCGCGTCGAACTTTTCGAGGTCGATTTCATGCGCCGGGCGTGTCTGCTCAACCAGTTGCGCATATTCCGGGGTATGGATGAAACCCATGGAGATGAGGTCGCCGGCCGACCAGCGGCTGGCGTCACGTGGATCGCTCATCACGTCAGCTTTGCACGGACCGCCGTTGGGGCTGAAGACCTCGATCTCGTATCCCCTCTCGATGAACATGTAGAAGGTGTGCGCAAGCTCGCTCCACCAGAACCCAACCGGCCATCCTGTATTGGTCGAGGTCGCTGGGTTCGAAATAACGATCGCAATTCGCTTCGGCCGACGAGGATCGACTGGATTGACGTCTTCGTGACCAAGCCTCTCGCCCATTTTGATGCTCCATTTGCTTTTGCTGATGCCTGACAAGGTCACGCATTGATCCGCTGCCCTGGACGCGCCGGCCACGGACAGGCCGCTCCTGTACGCACTCATGCTCCGGCGCATCGATCAGGTTACCGTAAGGCACGGGCGTCGCCGCTCGCGCGCGACGATGTGCGCCGGTCCCTGGCGTCCATGCCCACATAAAAAGTGACGTCCTCAAGTGGTCCAAGATGCGTTGCGCCGGCGGATCCGCCCGCCGACAAGTCCTCCCATCCCATTCCGATTGGTGCGAGAGCCCAACTATCGTCTGCTCTTCGGCATGCCGGTCGTCCAAGGGCTGATCATGCTTGCAAGTTCGAGCGGCGACGTATTGTAAGAATGGGAAATTCCGTGCCGGGCGCGTGTGGCGGACTTGACGTTCCTATCGCCAGGGCGGCGAGTCGTTCATGGGAACGTCAAATCCCAAGCCACGTGGAGCGCTCGTGTCCCGCTCCCGACGCTTGTAAGAGGCCCGCTGCAAAGGGATACAAGCGTCGGGGGCGGACACGAGGACTGGACAACGGCGAAATCGACGTTGTTGCTTGACGGCTGGCTATCTGGTTCCTTATCACGTGGATAGGATGTTCAAGGCTGCCAACAAGGGCCGCCGAAGACAAGGAAGTTGTGCCCAACGAAGTCTAGCGAGATAGAGATGCGACATTCGTGTTGCGGCAACTCCAGATGAAGCGCGGGGAGTTTGACGGGTTGCTTGCATGAAGGTTGCGTTTGCTAGACCACGACCCGAGCTCGGTGCACACGTCGAAGCCGTGTGGATATTCGAGAGCGACTCTGGCCTGCCGCCCGAAGACAGGACCGTATCGGCGCCCAACGGTTGCGCACGGCTTATAATCCCGTACGAAAACTCCATGATTTCGACTGCCAACGGACAGGTCGAGGAAGGCCGGGAGAAAGGCGTCTATTTCGTCGGCGTTAGAGATGGCCCCGCCTTCCTCCGCACCCAGCCCAAAAAGACCGGTATCGTCGGCATTGATTTTCACCCGTGCGGCGCCTTTCCAATCTTCGGCGTGCCGATGGCCGAAACGACGAACCGCCACCTGGCCGTTGATGCGCTGCTCGGCAAGTGGGGACGGCAAGTCATGGACAAGGTACACGACTTGAAAGGAGCCGATGAAAAGGTCGACTTCATTCAAACGCAGTTGCTGCGGCTCTTGCAGAGGAACAAGGAGCAGAACCCCGTCGTAGAATTTTGTGTAGCCGCGCTGAGGGCTAGCAGCGGAAGGACATCAGTCTCCGATCTGGAGCAAACCACAGGCTACTCGCGGCGTTACCTGGGACTGCTTTTTAAGCACCATGTGGGCGTGGCCCCGAAAACGATCGCCGAAATTTTCCGCTTTCAAAAGTTCTATCAAATTTGGGCGCAGAAGCGGCCATACGATGCGTTCGCGCAAGAGATTTACGACCATTACCACGATCAATCCCATTTCACGAAGGAGTTCAAGCGCATGACGGGATTTCCGCCCCTGCGATTCAGTCGGGGCGTTACGAATGAATTCGGCAGACGCCTCTCGTTGCGCTGACATGCGGCTTGCGTGACGTTGGCGGCAGATGCGTTGCCGGATTTCCATGCAAAAGATTTCGCAGGGAGGTTGCATCGAGACCGCCGATCGGCACGACGGCGCGCCGACCGCTTCGCTTCATGAGGCGTCGCAGAGAAAGCGCCGCAGGGGCGGGATCAGCGCGAAACAGCTTATGCTTGCCGTCGCCGACAGGCATTGCGCAGCTTGTCGATGCCACGCTGCGTCGCCAGTCGCAATGGCAGCCCAACCCGCATAACCTGAGCGTCTGTTGGAACTCGACGCGAGCGCGTAAGGACGCAGCCCGGTTTAAACTGTCGAGTGCCAGGCTACGTGAGTTGCGCTACCTTTCTTGTCTCCGATGGCCGCTTCTTGCGGCTGATCCTGCGCACGACGGCGTAGAAGGCCGGCGTGAACAGGAGGCCGAACGCGGTGACGCCCAGCATGCCGGCGAACACCGCGGTGCCCAGCGATTGCCGCATCTCCGAGCCCGCGCCGGTCGCCACCACGAGCGGCGCGACGCCGAACACGAAGGCGAGCGACGTCATCAGGATGGGCCGCAGCCGTGTCCGCGCCGCGGTCACGGCGGCTTCCGCGGGTGTAGCGCCGCCGTCTTCGATCTGCCGCGCGAACTCCACGATCAGGATCGCGTTCTTGGCGGCAAGACCGACCAGGACGACGAAGCCGATCTGGGCCAACACGTCGATCGGCATGCCGCGCATCAACAGTCCCGTCACCGAGGCGAGCAGGCACATCGGAACGATCATCACGACCGCGAGCGGCAGGTTCCAGCTCTCATACTGCGCCGCGAGCACCAGGAAGACGAACAGGGCCGCCGCGCCGAACACCAGCAAGGATGAGGTGCCCGGCTGTTGCTGCTGGAAAGCAAGCTCGGTCCACTCGAAGCCGATGCCGGGCGGCAGCACCTCGCGCGCCAGCTCTTCCATCCGGTGCAGCGCGGTGCCGGTCGCGACGCCGGGCGCCGCGACGCCCATCACCTCGGCGGCGGGAAACAGGTTGTAGCGGGGCACGCGATAGGGCGCGTTCTCGGATTTGAGCCGCGCCACCGTGCCGACCGGCACCATTTCGCCTGACGTGTTGCGCGCCTTCAGCCGCGCGATGTCCTGCGGATCCTGCCGGAATGAGCCATCGGCCTGCGCGATGACCTGGTAGGTGCGGCCGAGATAGTTGAAATCGTTGACATATTGCGAGCCGAGGTAGACCTGCAAGGTGGCGAAGACGTCGGTCGGCGTCAGCCCGACCTTCTCGGCCTTCTCGCGGTCGATGTCGGCATAGACCGACGGCGAGCGCGTGCCGAACAGGGTGAACACGCCGGCGAAGCTCGGGTCCTTGTTGGCGGCGGCGACCAGCGCCTGCGCCGCTTTCGCGAGCGCATCCGAGCCGAGCCCGGCGCGATCCTGCAGCATCATCTTGAAGCCGCCGGCATTGCCGATGCCCTGCACCGGCGGCGGCGGGATCGTCAGCACATAGGCTTCCTGGATCACCGAAAGGCGCTTGCGCAGGTCGGCGAGAACGCTGGTCGCAGTCAGGCCCTCGACCTCATGATTGTACAGCGAGGGCAAGCCGGAAAAGATCGTGCCGGCATTGGAGGCGATGGTGAACGTGGTTGCGTCGAGCCCTGCGAAAGGCGCCACATGCTCGACGCCGGGCGTGGACATGATGATCTCGATCGCCTTCTTGACCACGGCCTCGGTCCGTTCGAGCGTCGCGCCGGGCGGAAGCTGCACGACCGTGATGAGATAGCCCTGGTCCTGCTCCGGAATGAAGCCGGTCGGCGCGCGGGCGAACTGGAAGCCGGCGAAGCCGATCAGTGCCGCGTAGGCCACCAGCACGACGCCGGTGATCTGCACCAGGCGCCGCGTCAGCCGCCCGTAGCTGGTCGACAGCCATTCGAAGCCGAAGTTGAAGCGGTCGACGCCCGCTTGCACCAGCCGGGCGATCATCGAGCTTCGCGGCTTGTGGCCAGGCTCGTGCGCCTTGAACAGCACCGCGCACAGCGCAGGGCTCAGGGTCAGCGAGACGAAGCAGGAGATCAGGGTGGAGGCTGCGATCGTGACCGCGAACTGGCGGAAGAATTGTCCCGTGATGCCCGACAGGAAGGCCGAAGGCACGAACACGGCGCACAAGGTCAGCGCGATCGAGATCAGCGCGCCGCCGACCTCGTTCATGGTGACATGGGCGGCCTCGGCCGGGGTCATGCCGCGCTCGAGATTGCGCTCGACATTCTCCACCACGACGATGGCGTCGTCGACGACGATGCCGACCGCCAGCACGAGGCCGAACAGCGACAGGTTGTTCAACGAGATTCCGAGGACGTAGAGGAAGGTGAAGGTGCCGACCAGCGAGACCGGGATCGCGATGACCGGAATGATGGCGGCGCGCCAGCTTTGCAGGAACAGGAACACGACGCCGACCACCAAGAGGATCGCCACGAAGATCGTCTTGATCACCTCGTCGACCGATTTGCCGACGAAGATGGTGGGATCGTAGATGACCTTGTAGTCGAGGCCCGGCGGAAAATCCTTGACCAGCGTTTGCATGGCGTCGAGCACCTCGCGCTCGACGGCGAGTGAATTGGCGCCCGGCTGGGCGAAAATCAGCAAGGGCATGCCGGGGCCGCGGTCCATGAACGCGGTCGAGCCGTAGTCGGCGGCGCCGATCTCGACCCGGCCGACGTCACGCAGCCGCGTCACGCGGCCCTCGCTGTCCGACTTCAGGACGATGGCGGCGAACTGCTCGGGCGTGGAGAGCCGGCCGAGCGTCTGCACGTTGAGCTGATAGGCCTGCTTTGAGGCGACCGGCGGCTGGTTCAGCACGCCCGCGGAGACCTGGACGTTCTGGGCGCGCAGCGCGGCGAGGACCTCGCTTGCGTTCAGATTATGGGCCGCGACCTTGTCGGGGTCGAGCCAGATGCGCATGGCGTATTCGCGGCCGGCAAAGATCTGCACGTCGCCGACCCCCGGCAGGCGCGCCAGCACGTCCTTCACATGCAGCGTCGCATAGTTGGAGATGTAGAGGGTGTCGCGGGAGCTGTCGGGCGAATAGAGGTGCACTGCAAGCAGGATGTTCGGCGTCGACTTCCTCACCTGCACGCCCAGCCGCTGCACGTCCTCGGGCAGGCGCGGCAGGGCGTCCTGCACGCGGTTCTGCGTCAGCATCTGCGCCACGTTGAGGTCGGTCCCGATCCGGAACGTCACGGTGACGGTGAGCTTGCCGTCGCCGGTAGACTGGCTGCTCAGATAGAGCATGTTCTCGACGCCGTTGATCTGCTGCTCGAGCGGCGTGGCGACCGTCCGCGAAACGGTCTCCGCGGACGCGCCCGGATAGCTCGTGGTGATCTGGACGGTCGGCGGCACGATCTCCGGATATTGCGCGATCGGCAGCATGGCGAGCGTGCCGAGCCCGATCAGCGTCACGAAGACGCTGAGAACGGTGGCGAAGATCGGCCTGTCGATGAAGCTGTGTGTCACGGGAAGCTCCTGTTCAGCCCAGCATTTGCGCGCTCGGTCTCAGCCCTGGCGGTCGGCGGCGGCGTCATAGCGGATGGTGCCGTCCTGCGGCGCGACCTTGGCGCCGGGCGTGGCGCGCACCAGCCCGTCGATGATGACGCGATCGTTCGGCTCCAGGCCGGACCGGATCACCCGCAACCCGCCGCGAAGATCGCCTGTCGTCACGATCTTGGGCTTCACGGTGGCGTCGGGCGCAACCGTCATCACCAGGCGCTGCGACTGGTCGAGCACGACAGCGGCGTCCGGCAGCAGATAGACCGGCGCCGGCGGTGCGATCGCCACGTGCAGCCTGGCGAACTGGCCGGGCGCCAGGAACAGGTCCGGGTTGGGCACCGTGGCGCGGGCATGGATCGTGCCGCTGGAGCGATCGAGCGAATGGTCGATGAAGTCGAGCGTTCCCTCGCGGGTGAAGCTGTTCTCGTCCGAAAGCCCGATCAGCACCTTGTTGGCGAGCGGCCCGGCCTCGCGGGCGCGTTCGCGCGAGAAGGTGAGGAAATCCGATTCGCTCATGTCGAAGTCGAGATAGAGCGGATCGAGCGAGACCAGCGTGGCCAAAAGGGTGGTCGGGCTGGTGGCGGCACGGCTGCCCGCGACCAGGCTTCCGACCGAAACCTGGCGCGCACCGATGCGGCCGGTGAAAGGCGCCCGCACGCGGCAATATTCGAGGTCGAGCTCGGTATCGCGCACGCGCGCCTTGGCGTCATCGACCGCGGCCTGCGATGCATCCTGATCGGAGGTGCGCTGGTCGACCGTTTCCTGGGTTGCGAACTCGTTGCGCCGAAGCGACTGCGCGCGAGAAAGCTGGTTGTTGGCGAGCGCGACGCGGGCGGTGGCGGTCTGCAGCGCCGCTTGCGCCTGCGCGAGCCTGATCTCATAGGGGCGGGGATCGATCACAAAGAGCAGGTCGCCCTTGTGAACGATCTGACCATCCTTGAAGTGAATCTCGGTCAGGGTGCCGCCGACCTGCGCCCGCAGCTCGATCCGGTCCACCGCCGAGAACTGGCCGAGAAAGCCAACCCTGGTATCGACCTCGCGCTGCAAGGGCTGGCTGACCGTCACCAGCGGCGCCGGCGTCGGCAGGGCCACCGCCTGGCTTCCTCGATGCGGCGCCACGGCGAAGTAGACGACGGCGAGGCCAAGAACCGCCGCCGCGCCGATCGCGGCCGTTCTCCAGGTCCGCCGCCGCGGCCGGCCTGCGGGTTCGTCAAGCGGTTCTCTTTCAAGCTTCGAAGGGTCGGTGATCTGATCCATGACGCTGTCCACAAGTCCTTGCCATGCTGTTTGAAATTCGGCGGCGGTACCGCCGCCTGCGTCTCGAAGCGCACGCGCCGGCCGCTCCAGCGTGTCGAGGTGGTGATGCCGGGCACTTGTCATTTCGGACGGTAAAGGTCGCGCTCTTGGTTGATCCGGGGTTGATATTTGGAGCAGGCACTCCAATATGGTTGGGCGGATATAGAAGTGGGGAGGCGCCGTTCAAGGATTATTGGAGCGATGACAACAAAAATAATTCAGGGCAGCAAACGTGGCCGGGGCCGGCCGGCGGTGTTCGACCGCGATATCGCGCTTAAGGAGGCGATGAAGCTGTTCTGGGAGCGTGGCTACGAGGGCACGTCGTTCGACGACCTGACCGCCGCGATGGGGATCAGCGCGTCCAGCTTCTACAATTCGTTCGGCAGCAAGGAAGCGCTCTATTGCGAGGCCACCCAGTCCTATCTGGAATGGGCCGGCCAATGGTTCTTCGCCATTCTCAATGATCCTTCGACCGACGCGAGGACGGCGTTCGCGCTCCTGTTCGAGGCGACCGCGGAAGAGTTCACCCGCGGCGATCACCCGCTCGGCTGCATGATCTCGCTCGCGGGCACGCATTGTTCGCCGGGCATGAAGAACATCCGCGACATGATGGCCGAGCATCGCGCCTTTTCGGAAAGCGCGATGGCGGTTCGCATCCGCAAGGGCGTTGCCGATGGCGACGTGTCCAAAGATGTCGACTGCGACATGCTGGCGGCCTATTACAGCGCCGTTGCGCGCGGGCTTGCGGTGCAGGCGCGCGACGGGGCGTCGCGTGAGAAGCTGGTCGAAATAGGCCGCCTTGCCATGCGCGCCTGGCCGGCCGGCGAGGCCAAGGCACGACCAAAGGCACGACCAAAGGCTGGCCGCAGTGGCCGCTGAACGCCGGGTCGATTCACGCCGCTGGATTTTTGCCTGCAGAGGGGCTGCCTTTCGTCCCGATCCCGCATTGCGCGCGGGCTGCGCCCGGGCGATGCTGGCGCCATGAAGGACCACAATCCGCAATCGCTTCACATCGATGTCGGCCGCGCCGGCGCCGTCTCCGCGCTCTTCACGCAGCCGCCGCGGCCGCACGCCTGCTACGTGTTCGCGCATGGCGCGGGCGCCGGCATGACGCATGCGTTCATGGAAGCCGTCGCCACGGGCCTGTCCGAGCGCGGCATCGCCACGCTGCGCTACCAGTTCCCCTATATGGAAAAGGGCAGCAAGCGCCCCGATCCGCCGGCGCTTGCGCAGGCAACCGTCCGCGCCGCGGTCGAGGAGGCCGCGCGCCGCGCCGAAGGCCTGCCGCTGATCGCGGGCGGCAAGTCGTTCGGCGGGCGGATGACGTCGCAGGCCCAGGCCAAGGCGCCGCTCCAAGGCGTGCAGGGGCTCGCCTTCTTCGGCTTTCCGCTGCATCCGGCGGGAAAGCCGTCGAGCGAGCGCGCCGATCATCTCGCCGATATCGACATTCCGATGCTGTTCCTGCAGGGGACCAGCGACAAGCTGGCGGAAGTCGATCTGCTCAGACCCGTGGTGAAGAGGCTCGCCGCGCAGGCGACACTGCATCTGGTCGAAGCCGCCGATCATTCCTTCCACGTGCCTGTGCGCTCGGGGCGCCGCGATGGAGAGGTGATGGCCGAGATCCTCGATGCCTTCGCGGCCTGGAGCGCGACGATCTAGTGGAGCGGATCTGACGTTCGCTACCCATTTGCCGCGATTTCCCTTATGCGAACGTCAAATCCAAAGCTCCGCTAGCGTGTCACCGGCTCAACGCTGCGCCTGCGCGCCATGGATCCGGTCGCGCAGCCGCCGCATGCCGCCAAGCCAGCGGTTGCGGTTCGCAGCCTTGCGCTGCATGTATTCCTGCACCTGCGGATGCGACAGGATCAGGAAGCGCTCCTCCGCCATCGCCTCGATCACCATGCGCGCGACCTCGGCCGGCTGCAGCACGCCGTCAACGCGCGCCGCACTCGGTCCCGGCGTCGACATGGCGGTCTGTACCGATTGCGGGCACAGCACGGAGACGCGAATGCCGCGGTCGCCATATTGAATGGCGAGATGCTCGGCGAGCGCCACCGCTGCGCTCTTGGTGACGCCGTAGCTCATCGCGTTCAGCGAGGCGAGCAGGCCTGCGGCGGAAGCGGTGTTGAGCAGGTAGCCCGAGCCGCGTGCCAGCATGCCGGGAACGAGCGCGCGCGCCGCATAGACATGGCTCATGACATGCACGCGCCAGTTCACTTCCCAGTCGGCGTCGGACGCGGCCTCCTGTCCCTTGCGCAGCAGGCCGGCATTGGAAAAGAACACGTCGATGGGACCATATTTGTCCTCGGCCGCTGCGATCAGCGCCTTGACGTCGTCTTCAAGCCCGACATCGGCGGTCACCGCGAGCCCGTCGATGTCGCCGGCAACCCGCGCCAGCCGGTCGCGCGCGGTCTTCAGGTCGGCGACGACGACGCCGCGCGCCCCTCCTTCCGCATAGGCGCGCGCGACCGCCTCGCCGATGCCGCCCGCCGCGCCCGTGACCACGCATACCCTGTCCTTGACCTGCATCGTTCCACGCTCACCGCTTCATGACCCGCGCATGATGGCAGAGTGATACCAGTGCGGGCACTCGGTCAATCGCGGTTTTCTTTCGCAAATTTGGCATGCCGATGCGCGCCAGCATTGCTGGCATCGCGCGCGGCGGCGTGCCATGATGGCTACAGGGGATGGTCTTCGGAGATTGCAATGCTTGAGATGGGTGAACAGGCCGGCGTGACGACAGCGCCGGCGGCGGGATCGGCTTGGACCTATGAGACGGCCTCGGCGGTCTATCGATTGCCGTTCAATGACCTCTTGTTCAAGGCTCAATCGGTCCATCGCGAGCATTTCGATCCGAACCGCGTGCAGCTCTCCAAGCTGCTCAACATCAAGGCCGGCGGCTGTCCGGAGGACTGCGGCTATTGCAGCCAGTCCTCGCATCACAAGACCGGGCTTGTCGCCTCCAAGCTGATGGATGTCGAGACCATCGTCGCCGAAGCGCGCAAGGCAAAGGACGCCGGCGCGACGCGCTACTGCATGGGCGCCGCCTGGCGCAACCCGAAGCCGCGCGACATGGACGCGATCGTCGAGATCGTCGGCGCGGTCAAGGCGCTCGGGCTCGAAACCTGCATGACGCTCGGCATGCTGGAGCGCGAGCAGGCGGATCGGCTGAGCGAAGCCGGGCTCGATTATTACAATCACAACATCGACACGTCGGAGCGCTATTATCCGAAGGTGACCTCCACGCGCGGCTTTTCCGACCGCCTGGAAACGCTGGAGCATGTCCGGCAGTCCGGCATGAAAGTGTGCTGCGGCGGCATTCTCGGTCTCGGCGAAACCGAGCGCGACCGCGTCGAGATGCTGGTGACGCTCGCCAATCTCACCGAGCCGCCGGAGAGCGTGCCGATCAACCAGCTGATTCCGATTCCCGGCACGCCGCTTGCCGATTCGAAGCGCACCGATCCGATCGAGTTCGTCCGCATCGTTGCGCTGGCGCGCATCATGATGCCGAAATCCTATGTGCGGCTGTCGGCGGGCCGGACCGCGATGAGCGACGAGATGCAGGCGCTGTGCTTCCTTGCCGGCGCCAACTCGATCTTCATCGGCGACACCCTGCTGACGACCGCAAATCCGGAAGACAGCACCGATCGCAGGCTGTTCGATCGCCTCGGGCTCCAGGCAACCTGATCGGGAATCACGCCCGGTAAAGGCCCTTGTCGCGCGCCTTCTGGATCGCCAGCCCCGCGAGCATGTCCAGCATCGGCGTCGAGAGATCAGCGGCGCGGGCAAAGGCCTGCGGCGCGCGGACCAGCGCGTCGATCTCCATGGCGCGGCCGAGCTCGTAGTCCTGCAGGATCGAGGGCTTGTGCTCGGGCGCGGGGCCCGAGCGTGTGATGCGCTTGACAGTGGGATAGCAGCTCTGCCCCACCGCGTTGGCCTCATCGAGCAGGCGCGGGATCACGTGCTGCAGCGCCGGCTCGTCGCGCACCGCGCGCGCGGTTTGCCCGGTCAGCAGGCACAGCACCGACATCGACATATTGGTGAGCAGCTTCGACCAGATCATCTCCCTGATCTGCGTGACACCAGCCGAGCCGATGCCGGCGGTCTCGAGCGTCGCACGCAGCTGCGCGATGCGCTCGCTGTCGCGGTCGTCGCATTCGCCGATTTGAAGCAGGTTGCGTTCGGGCGAGAGGTTTGCGACGGCGCCGGGCGCGATCACCTCGTTGGAGGAGAAGATCACCCCGCCGATGATGCGTGACCTCGCGATCGCGGCACGAAGCGCGCCGCCCGGATCGAGAAAGCCGAGGTCGGGCGTTGAAGGATGATCGGGCGGCAGCCCGATGTCGTACCACCAGGGAATCCCGTTTTGGGCGAAGATCACGGGCGTGTCGTCGCCGAGCAGGGGAGCAAGGCCGCGCGCGAGGCCGTGGACGCCGGTCGCCTTCAAGGTGCTGATCACGAGATCCTGCGGGCCCAGCGCAGCCGGATCGTCGGATGCCTTCACCCTCGCGTGGAACTCGGTGTCGCCGACGCGCAGGCGCAATCCGTTCGCCCGCACGGCGTCGAGATGCGCCCCGCGCATCACGCAGGACACGTCATGACCCGCCAGCGCCAGCCTGACCGCAAAATGGCTGCCGACGGCGCCCGCGCCGAAAATGCAGATTCGCATGGGGTGAATGTCTCGCTGAAAATGGTAGGCTGAAGCCTAATGAGCGCCGGCGCGCCGCGCAACCGCGCCGCCCAAGCAGGGAGAATGCCCGATGATCACCGCTGTCGTCCGATTCAAGCTGCCCGCGACCATCGATGCCGCGAAAGCGGCCGAGCTGTTCAAGGGTTCGGCGCCGAAATATCAGGGGCTCAAAGGTCTCGTACGCAAATATTATCTGTTCGACGCCGCAAGCCACACCGGCGGCGGCTGCTATCTCTGGGAAAGCCGCGAGGCCGCCGAGCGGGTGTATAACGCCGAGTGGCGCAAGATGATCACCGAGCGCTACGGCAGCCCGCCCGAGATCAGCTATTTCGAAACACCTGTGATCGTCGACAACACCACCGGCAAGACCATCCTCGACGCCGCGGAATGACCAAAGTGCAGGGAGTCGGCGGGTTGACAGTCCCGGGATCAGCGCTGAAAACCCTCCGGGACTGATGACGATCCGGAACTGATTGTGCCGACCAAATCCATCCTCGAGCCTGCCCGGCAGGTGCCCCTCTACGGCGAATATGACGTCGTAGTCCTCGGCGGCGGGCCCGCCGGCATCGCCGCGGCCGTCGCATCGGCGCGCGCCGGCCGGCGCACGCTGCTCGTCGAGCGCTACGGCTTTCTCGGCGGCATGGGCACGGCGGCCGGCGTCACCAATTTCTGCGGGCTGCACGCCAATGTGCATGGCGAGATGCATCGCGTGGTGCAGGGCATCGCCTCCGATCTCCTCGCGCGCATCGACCGGCTCGGCGGTCTGAACGCGCCGCATCTGGTGCTTGGGAAAATTCTGGCCCAGGCCTATGACACCGCGGCCTACAAGATCGCCGCGGACGATCTGCTCGCCTCCCACAAGGTCGACATCCTCTTTCATGCGCTTGGCGCCGGCGTCGTGATGGGGGATGAGCGGCGGATCGATACGCTGATGGTCGAGACCAGGGGCGGCCGGCAGGCGGTGCGCGCCAATATCTTCATCGATTGCTCCGGCGACGGTGATCTGGCGGCCTGGGCCGGCGCGCCGTTCGAGCTCGGCGATGGCGCCGGCCACATGCTCTATCCCTCGATGATGTTCCGCCTCAACGGCGTCGATCCCGCTCGCGCCGGCGAGGCGTGGCGGACCATCCCGACCCTGATGGAGCAGGCGGAGGCTGCGGGCACGCACAAATTTCCGCGCAAGGCGGCCATCGTGCGGCCGCAGCGCTCGCCGGTCGAATGGCGGGTGAATTTCACGCAGCTTTCGCGGGCCGACGGCAGCGCCATCAACGGCATCGAGCCGGATGACCTGACGCGTGGCGAGATCGACGGCCGCCGTCAGGCGGTCGAGGCCTTCGCCTTCCTGCGCACCGTGCCCGGCTTCGAGCAGTCCTACATCGTCGACCTGCCGCCGCAGCTCGGCATCCGCGAGACCCGTCGCGTCATCGGCGGCTACCGGCTCAGCGGCGACGACGTGCTCGGCTGCGCGTCGTTCGAGGATTCCATCGGCGTCAACGGCTGGCCGATCGAGGCTCATGTCGCCGGCGACGTGATCTTCAAGTTCCCGCCGATCCCGCAGTCGCGTGGCTTCAACGAATTGCCTTACCGGATGCTGGTGCCGGAGAAGATCGACAATCTCATGGTCGCCGGCCGCTGCGCGTCGATGACCCATGAAGGCCAGTCGGCGGCCCGCGTCTCCGGCGCCTGCTTCGCGATGGGCGAGGCCGCGGGCTCGGCGGCCGCGCTTGCGCTGTCGGGCAACACCAGGCCGCGCGACATCGCCATCGAGAAGCTGCAAGGACAATTGAAAGAACAGGGCGCCTTCATCGGCCGCGATCAGCGCGTGCCTGACGGCGTGTGACGGAGGAAACTGGAATGAGAAGGGTGGCGCGGGCCGCGCTGGCGGCCCTGCTGGCGCTGTCGGCGATCGCGGGCGCAAGGGCTGATGAGCTCAAGGCGAAAATCGGCGTGCTGCGGCTGTCGTCGTCGGCGCCGGTGTTCATCGCGCAAGACAAGGGCTATTTCCGCGAGGCCGGTCTCGACGTCGAGCTGAAGTTCTTCGACGCGGCGCAGCCGATCGCGGTCGCGACCACGTCCGGCGACGTCGATTTCGGCATTACCGCCTTCACGGCGGGTCTCTACAACCTTGCCGGCAAGGGCACGCTGAAGGTGATCGGTGGCATGAGCCGCGAGAAGGCGGGCTATCCCCTGATCGGCTATTTCGCCAGCAACAATGCCTATGCCGCGGGCCTGAAGAGCCCTAGGGATCTCGCGGGCAAGCGCGTGGCGGTAACGCAGGTCGGATCGAGCTTCCATTACTCGCTGGGGCTATTGGCCGACAAATACGGCTTCAAGCTCTCGGAGGTGAAGGTCGTGCCGCTGCAATCGCTATCGAACGCGGCGGCCGCCCTGAAGGGCGAAACCGTCGATGCCGCGCTGCTGCCGGTTTCGACCGCGCGGCCGCTGATGGAATCGAACGGCGCAAAGCTGTTGGGCTGGGTCGGCGACGAGACGCCCTGGCAACTCGGCGCGGTGTTCGCCTCGCCCAAGACGCTCGCCGACAAGGCGCGGGTCGCAAAACTGCTCGCAGCGCTGGAGCGCGCCGACCGCGAATATCACGACGTGATCCTGGCGCAGGTGAAGGACGGCAAGGCCGTCATCAACGACAAGACCAGGCCGCTGCTCGAGATAACAGCCAAATACACCAACCTCCCGGTGGAGCAGGTGGTCGGCAATTGCGCCTATATCGATCCGGACGGCAAGCTCGATGTGAAGAATGTCGACAACCAGATCAAATGGCTGCAGGAGCAGGGCTTTGTCGACAAGGGCTTTGACGCGCAGGCGATCATCGCATCCGATTTCGTGAAGCCGGATTAGCGCTCTCTTGGTCATGGCCGGGCTTGACCCGGCCATCCACGCCTTGGCGGCAGAAACGAAAGTAAGACGTGGATGCCCGGGACAAGCCCGGGCATGACGGCTAGAACAGGCAGCGATGAAATGGACCTGATCGCCGACCATATCAGCCACCGCTTCGGTGACCTCGCCGTGCTCGACGACGTCTCGTTCACCGTCGGCGCGGGCGAGGTGGTGGCGATCGTCGGTCCCTCCGGCTGCGGCAAGAGCACGCTGCTCTCGGTCCTCGGCGGGCTGTTGCAGCCGGATGCCGGCGCGGCCCTGCTGCGCGGTGCGCCGCCGGGTGGCAGCCTCAATCCGCTGACCTTCGTGTTCCAGGATTTCGCGCTGCTGCCCTGGTGCACGGTTGCGGCCAATGTCGAATTTCCGCTGCTGCACGCCGGCTTGAGCGCGGCGGAGCGGGGCCGAATCGTCGACGACGCATTGCGCCGCACTGGGCTCTCTGATTTCCGCGCCGCTTTTCCGAAGCAGCTTTCCGGCGGCATGCGCCAGCGCGTCGGCATTGCCCGCGCGCTCGCGGTGCGGCCCGCGATCCTCCTGATGGACGAGCCGCTGTCGGCGCTGGATTCGCAGACCCGCGAACTCCTGATGGAGGATTTCATCGGCCTGCTCGCCGATGGCGCGATCGGCGCGGCCTATGTCACGCACAATCTCGAGGAAGCGGTGCGGCTCGCCGACCGCATCGTCGTGCTGTCGCGGCGGCCGGGCCGCGTCCGCGAGGTGGTGCCGATCGCCATGACGCGCGCCGAGCGCGGCGCGGTCGAGGCGCGCGGCCAATTGCTTGCGCTGCAGAACGATCTCTGGGCGCTGATCCGCGAGCAGGCGATCGATGCCGAGCGCGAGGTGCAGCATGCTTGACCGCGGCACCAGGCAGCCGGACGCCGATATCGCCGCGGCAACGCGCCCCGTGGCGTTTCGCGGCGCCGGCTTCGTGCCGAGCGCGAGCCGCTACGGCGGCTGGGTCGCGCTGGCGCTCGTTATCGCACTCTGGCAGGCGGCCGGCAGCGTCGGCTGGGTCAATCCGCTGTTCCTGCCCACACCTTCCGCCATTGCGCGCGCGATCTACCAGCTCGCGGTCAGCGGGGCGCTCTGGCATCACGTCTCGGTTTCGCTGCTGCGGATCGGCGTCGGCTGGATTTTGGGCACGGCGACCGGCGTCATCGTCGGCTTCGCGATCGGGCTGTCGCGGCTCGCGCGCAGCGTCGGCATCACCTTCATCTCGGCGCTGTTCCCGATCCCGAAGATCGCGCTCCTGCCGCTCCTGATCCTGTGGCTCGGAATCGGGGAGGAGCCGAAGATCGCGACCATTGCGCTTGGTGTGTTCTTCTCCACCGCGATCGCGACCTATAGCGGCGTCGACGCGGTGCCGCGCAACCTGATCCGCATGGCGCAGAGCTTCAACGTGCCGTTTGCGACCATCGTCCGCCGCGTGATCTGGCCGGGGGCGCTGCCATCGATCCTTGCCGGCTTCCGCATCACCACGTCGGTCGCGCTGTTGCTCGTGGTCAGCGCCGAGATGATCGGCGCCGAGTTCGGCATCGGCGCCTTCGTGCTGCAGGCCGGCAATCTGATGCAGACCGATCAGTTGCTCGCCGGCGTCGTGATCCTCAGCCTGTTCGGGCTCGCCATCGGCAAGCTGATCGGCTTGCTCGAAGCGCGGCTGTTGCACTGGCGGTAGCGGCAATACGGCCGTCGTCCCGGCTTTCGCCAGGGCGACGATCGCCTCACGCGTTGCCGCGGTCCTCGCGGAACAAATCGAGCTTCTGCTGCACCGGGCGGTCGGAGAAGGAGAACAGCACCGAATCCGCGTCCGCCTCATGCGTGACCCAGCGCCAGCTCGGCACCACGAACAGGTCGCGCGGGCCCCATTCGAAGGTCTGGTCGCCGACCTGCGTGCGGCCCTTGCCCTCGATCGCCGCAAACACGGTGGCATCGGTCGCGCGATAGCGCGCGGTCTTGAAGCCCTTGGGCAATAGCTGGATGAAGGTGCCGATGGTCGGCATCGCATAGTCGCCGGTCTCGGGGTTGGAGAATTTCAGCTTCAGCCCGTGGCAGGCATCCCACTCGTCGGTGCGCTTGGCCTGCTCCAGCGCCTCGCGCGTATAATGATAGGGATAGTTGAAGATCGGCGAGGTCTTCGATGCACGCTTCTGGTCGACCGGCAGCAGATTGTGGCCGTAGCGCGCGAAGCTGTCGCCCGCGGGCTTGGTGATCTTCTGCTGGTCTTCCTTCATGCCTTCGGCAAAGGAGGCGTCGAAGAACTGCACCATGGGAATGTCGAGCCCGTCGAGCCAGAACATCGGCTCGGCGGTGTCGTTGGAGTGATCGTGCCAGGTCATCGACGGCGTGATGACGAAGTCGCCGGGTTCCATCGCGGTGCGCTCGCCGTCGACCGAGGTGTAGGCGCCATGGCCCTCGAGGATGAAGCGCAGCGCCGACTGGCTGTGCCGGTGCGCCGGCGCGACGTCGCCGGGCACCACCATCTGCACGCCGGCAAACAGCGAGGTCGTGATCTTCGATTGGCCGCGCAGCCCCGGATTTTCCAGCACCAGCACGCGCCGCTCCGCTTCCTTCGCGGTGATCAGCTTGCCGGCTTCGGTCATGTAGTCGCGGATCTTGTCGAACTGCCACAGATGCGGCCGGCAGGCGCTCTTCGGCTCCGGCGTGATCAGGTCGCCCATCACGTTCCACAGCGCCGACAGGTTCTCGCCATCGATCTTCTTGTAGAACGCCTCGCGTTCCGGCGTCTTCGACACGGCTTCCATGGCTGGCCTCCCGTCATTCTTCTGTAGATTGACAGCATACTGCCAATTTGGCTAGCGTCAACTCGTCAGTTCATGTCTAGCTCCGTCATTCCCGGATGGTGCGCAGCACCAGACCCGGAATCTCGAGATTCCGGGTTCGATGCTGACGCATCGCCCCGGAATGACAAGCAAGGTATCGAGACGATAGTCTCGGGGGAGGTTCCGATGAAGCTGCACGGCTATTTCCGCAGCAGCGCGGCGTACCGCGTCAGGATCGCGCTCAATCTCAAGGGCTTGAGCGTCGATCATCTTTCGCACCATTTGCGCAAGGGAGAGCAGCGCGCGCCCGGCTATCTCGTGCTCAACCCGCAGGGGCTGGTGCCGACGCTGGAGGACGGCGCGGGCGGCGTGCTCACGCAATCTCTCGCCATCATCGAATGGCTGGACGAAATCCATCCCTCGCCGCCGCTGTTGCCGAACGATCCGCTGCGGCGCGCCAAGGTCCGCGCATTTGCCATGGTGCTCGCCAGCGATACGCATCCGGTGCAGAATTTGAAGGTGCTGGCGCGGCTGCGCGAGCTCGGCCTGCCCGAGGAGCAGGTGACGGGCTGGGCGGCGTGGGCCAACCGCGAGGGACTTGCCGCGTGCGAGAAGCTGGTCGCGAACGAGCCCGGTCCGTTCTGCTTCGGCGAGGCGCCGACCATCGCCGATCTTTGTCTCGTGCCGCAGCTCGGCAACGCCCGGCGCTTCGGGGTCGACGTTTCCGCTTTCCCGCGGCTCCTCAAGGCTGAAGCCGCCGCCAAGGCGATGAAGGCGTTTGCCGATGCAGCTCCTGACAGGCAGCCCGATGCCGAAGCCTGATTCCGTCACCATGGACGCGGTCTACACCGCGCCCGGTTATCTGTTTCGCCGCATGCAGCAGATCGCGGTCTCGATCTTTGTCGAGGAGTGCCGCGCCTTCGACCTGACGCCGGTGCAATATGCGTCCCTGATCGCGATCTCGACCCATCCCGGGATCGATGCGACGCGGCTGTCCGCGGTGATCGCGTTCGACCGCTCGACGCTCGGCAACGTGATCGAGCGGCTGGAGAGCAAGGGACTGATCGAGCGCAGGCCGGCGCGCGATGACAAGCGGGTCAAGCTGCTCTACCTCACGCGGCAGGGCGGAGGGACGCTGCGCGAGATTATGCCCGCGGTCGACCGCGCGCAGGCGCGGATGCTGCAGCCGCTGAAGGCGGCCGACCGCAAGATGCTGATGGGGCTATTGTCGCAGCTCGTCGATCTCAACAATGAGGCGTCTCGCGTGCCGCTGCGCGCCGAGGACGCGCTCCAGCATCTCGGGAAATCGAATTGATGGCGCTCGACCGGCCAGTCCTGATCGCGGGTGGCGGCATCGGCGGCCTCGCCGCTGCATTGGGGCTGGCGCAAAAGGGCATCCGCTCGATCCTCTTGGAGAAGGCCTCAAGCCTTGGTGAGATCGGCGCCGGCATCCAGCTCGGCCCCAACGCCTTCCATGCCTTCGACTATCTCGGCGTCGGCGAAGCCGCGCGCGGCATGGCCGTCTATATCGACCAGCTCCGCCTGATGGATGCCTTGAGTGCGGAAGAGATCACCCATGTCGACCTGCGCGAGCCGTTTCGCGCCCGGTTCGGCAATCCATACGCGGTGGTGCATCGCGGCGACCTGCACGGGGTTTTCCTGAAGGCCTGCCGTGCGCATCCGCTGATCGAGCTGCGCGTCTCGAGCGAGGTTCTCGGCTACGAGCAGGACGGCGCGTCGGTCACCGCACAGCTTGGCAGCGGCGAGCGCGTCACCGGATCGCTCCTGATCGGCGCCGACGGGCTGTGGTCGAACGTCCGCAAGCAGGTCACATCGGACGGGCCGCCGCGCGTCTCCGGCCACACCACGTATCGCTCGGTGATCCCGACCGAGCAAATGCCGGAAGATCTGCGCTGGAACGCGGCGACGCTGTGGGCCGGGCCGAAATGCCACATCGTGCATTACCCGCTTTCGGGCTGGAAGGTATTCAATCTCGTCGTCACCTATCACAACGACGCGCCCGAGCCGGTTGCGGGGAAGCCGGTCTCGGAGGAAGAGGTGATGAAGGGCTTTCGCCACGTCCATGAGCGGGCCCAGAACATCATCCGACATGGCAAGGACTGGAAGCTCTGGGTGTTGTGCGACCGCGATCCCAGCGAGCACTGGGTCGATGGCCGCGTTGCGCTGCTCGGCGACGCCGCGCATCCGATGCTGCAATATTTCGCCCAAGGCGCCTGCCAGGCGATGGAGGATGCGGTGTGCCTGTCGCACATGCTCGCGCAGCATGATGATCACGCATCGGCGCTGGAAGCCTACCGCGCGCAGCGTTTCCCGCGCACCGCGCGGGTGCAGCTTTTGTCACGCGCGATCGGCGAGCACATCTATCATCCGGACGGAGAGCACGCCCGCCTCCGCAACGCCATCATGAGCGCGAAGAGCCAGGAAGAATGGTACGGCGATCTCGCCTGGCTCTATGGCGGCACGGGGCTGAAGGGGTAGGGCGCAGAATACTCTGTCGTCGTCCCGGCCAAGCGCGTGAGCCGGGACCCATAACCACAAGAAGACGTTGTGGGTAAGGCTGGGGCCACAGCCTGGCAAAGCAGCGGGCGCTTGTGGTTATGGGTCCCCGCTCCAGTGCGCAATTGCGCACAAGGCAGGGACGACACTGTGGAAGTGCCGGCACTTTACATCCGCATCAAGGCCTGGCGGTCGATCTTGCCGGTGCCGGTCTTCGGCAACTCGTCGATGAAGATCACCTCGCGCGGATATTTGTACGGCAGAAGCTTTGCCTTGACGTAATCCTGCAGCCGCTTCGTCGCATCCTCGGCGTCAAAACGCCGGCTGTTCATCACCACGACCGCCTTCAGCGTCATGCGGCGGTCCGGCAGCTCGGCGGCATAGACCGCGCATTCCCTGATGTCTGGATGCTCGGCGAGGCACAGCTCGACCTCCAGCGGATAGACCCATTGGCCGGAGATTTTCACGAGATCGTCGGCGCGGCCGCGGAAGAAATAAAAACCCTCCGCATCGCGCACGAAGCGGTCGCCGGTATAGATCCAGCCGGCTTCACGGATGGTCTCGGCCGATTTGTCGGGCCGATTCCAGTACAGCGGCGTCGCTGAATCGCCGCGCACCCAGAGGATGCCTTCCTCGTTGTCGCCGACCGCGCGGCCGTCCTTGTCCTTGAGCGCGATCTCGTAGCCGGGCACCCGCAGGCCCGCGGCCCCAAGCTTCTTCTTCTCCGCGCGATTGCAGAGATAGATGTGCAGCACCTCGGTCGAGCCCAGCCCTTCGACGATCTCGAGGCCGGTGAGCGCCTTCCAGCCGTTGAAGACGTCCGCCGACAGCACCTCGGCGGCGGAGATCGCCATGCGCAGCGAGGAGAAGTCGGCGGCCGCGGCATTCTCCGCCTTGGTCAGCGACGTGTAGAGCGTCGGCAGCCCGAAGAACACGGTCGGCTTGAATTTTCCGATCGCCTCGAAGATCGCCGCCGGCTTCGGCTGTC
Organism: Bradyrhizobium sp. NP1; assembly: GCF_030378205.1. NCBI lineage: Bacteria > Pseudomonadati > Pseudomonadota > Alphaproteobacteria > Hyphomicrobiales > Nitrobacteraceae > Bradyrhizobium > Bradyrhizobium sp. NP1. Next base: position 7,448,756 of record NZ_CP127385.1, on the reverse strand, counting down.
CAGGCAGCAGCAGCGTCGCCGCGCCGACCGAAAATGGAAAGGTGATGGAATTGCCGAACCCATAGGCAAAGAAGATCTTCGGCACCGAGAAGCAGATGTCGCCGGGCTTGAGATTCAGCACATTTCGCGCAAAAGCCTGCTCGCTATAGGCCATGTCGTGCTGCAGATGGACGATGCCTTTTGGTCTCCCGGTCGAGCCGGAGGAGTACATCCAGAACGCCATCTCGTTGCGATCGGTGTCGGCCTCGGCGAGCTCGGCCGGAAACCGCGCCAGCCACGGCCCGGCCTCGATCGTTCGCGGAGCAGCGGTCGCGCCGACCTCGCCATTGACCACGATCAGCGTCGAAAGCTTCGTATCCCGGCAGGCGGCGGCATCGAAGCGCGCAACGAATTCGGCATCGGCCACCGCGACCGAGGCGCTGCTGTCGGCGAGGTAGAATTGCAGGAGCTCCGGCGGCGTCAGCGTGTTGATCAAGAGCGGCACGAACCCGGCGCGCACCGCGCCGAAGAATGCCGCAGGATAGGCCGGCGTATCGTCGAGGAACAGAAGCACGCGGTCGCCGCGCCTCAAGCCCAGCGACGCAAGGCCGTTGCCCCAGCGGCAGGCTTCTGCGCAGAGCTCGCGATAGGTTCGCGCGCCGGCCGGACCCGTCAGGGCCGGGCGATCGCCGCGGCCGGCCGCGAGGTTGTCGAACAGGATGCGGCTCGCATTATAGCTCTGCGGGATCGCAAAGCCGATCTCGCGCGCGCCCGCGCCGTCCGGCGGCACCCGGTCGGCGACGGCACGGCTCATGCCTTGTTCCTCGATGCCTCGTACTGCGCCATGAAGCCGGGCGACATCGCGCGCAGCCGCGCGTCGTCGATCCGCCCGGAGCGGGTGATGTAGCTATAGGCGAAGTCCATCAGCTCGAGCTTCATGTGCTCGGGAAAGCGCTCGTACCAGTCGGCGCTGGTGCGCGCCGCGGTGACGAGCTTCTGCACGATCGGCTTGCGTTCGGCCTCGTAGCGCGCAAGCGCGGTCGCGACATGGGCTTCCGCCTCCAGCGCCTTGACCAGCGCGATGGCGTCCTCGATCGCGAGCCGCGTGCCCGAGCCGATCGAGAAATGCGCCGAATGCAGCGCGTCGCCGATCAGCACCATGTTCTTGAACGACCAGTGCTCGTTCCAGACCCAGGGAAAGCTGCGCCACGCCGACTTGTTCGACACCAGGAAGCGGCCGCCGAGCGTGTCGGCGAACAAGTCCTCGCAGATCGCCTTGGATTCATCGCCGTTCTTGTAGGCGAAGCCATAGGCCTGCCAGGTGGCGCGGTCGCATTCCACCAGGAAGGTGCTCATCTCAGGCGCATAGCGGTAGTGGTGGGCGTTGAAGGTGCCGCGCTCAGTGGCGATGAAGGTCTGCGACAGCGTGTCGAAGCGCTTGGTCGTGCCGTACCAGGCGAACTTGTTGGAGGAGTAGCACAGCGAGGTGCCGAAATCGCCTTCGAAGGCGCGGCGCACCATCGAGTTCAGCCCGTCGGCGGCGACGATCAGGTCGTAGTCCGCGAGCTGGTCGACCGAGTGCAGGGGGCTGTCGAATTGCGGCGCGACGCCGACCCCGTGCGCCTGTTGCTGCAGCAGGGTGAGCAGCTCCAGCCGCCCGATCGAGGAGAAGCCGACGCCGTCGATCGCGATGCTCTCGCCGCGCAGGTTGAGCGTGATGTTCTCCCAGCTTTCCATCCGGGGCGCGATCGCATCCACGGTGTCGGGGTCGTCGGCGCGCAGGAATTCCAGCGCCTCGTCGGAGAACACGACGCCGAAGCCGAAGGTCGCGCCGGCCGTGTTCTGCTCGAACAGGTCGACGCAATCCTCCGGATTCCGCTTCTTCCAGAGATAGCTGAAATAGAGCCCGCCGGGCCCTCCGCCGATCACGGCGATGCGCACGCGTCTCCTCCCTGATCCCTTCCTTGATTGACAGTATACTTACAATTGATCGGCCACACTAGCCTGCGCCGGCCGGCGGCGCCACTGGAAATATAGCCGCGATCGGGGCGGGGATCAGTAGCAGCGTCGCACGTAGACGCCGTTCACCAGCACCGAGCGGCAGACACGCGCCGGATGGCGCACGACGGCCGCGCCCCTCGGTCCGGCGCAGCCGGCCCGATAGACGCCGCGGGCACACACCACGGCATTGGCGTCGGTGGACTCGAAGGTCATGGTTGCGCCGAAAGCCAGGATGGAAGCGGCGACGAGCAGCAGTGCACGCATGTCTTTCTCCCAGTTTGTGTGCGTTGGTTTTCTGGCAAATCGACATCGCGCAGGCAGCGGCCCCCGCGATGTCGGACCGCGGCGCGCGCTACTGCGCCGCGAACTGGCCGAGCACGCCCTTGCAATCAGGCGAAAGCGACGCCGCCTGCGTCCTCAGGCATTCGATGATGCGCCCGCCACCGACCGGAATACCTGAGCACAGCGCGCGCACGTCGGCGCCACAGGCCGATCGCATCACGAACAGCACTTCGCGCGGCCGCATCGGCCGCAGCACCAGCACGGTCGGCGCAGCGGCCGCGGCAGCCGCGGGCGCTGCTGCAGCGGTGGCGGCCGGTGCGCTGCCCGCCGCCGTCGCGGCGCCGCCGCCGGCCGCGGCCACCGCCTTTTCGCAGGCGGGCGAGACCTTCGCCTTGTTCTTCTCCAGGCATTCCAGCGCGGCCGCGCCGCCCGTGGGCACGCCGGCGCAGACCTTGGGATAGTCGGAGCGGCAGGCGCTGCGGATCGCCGCGATCTGCGCGCTGCTCGGCTTCTTGCCAGCGGCGCTGGCGGCTTTCGGCGTCGCCGCAGGCTCGGCGGCCGGCTTCGTCTCCTTCGTTGTTTCCTTGGCCGTTTCCTTGGCGGCGGGAGTCGCCTCCGGCTTGGCTTCGGGCTTGGCCTCGCTCTTGGTCTCCGTCGCCGCGGGCGCTTCCACCGCGCGGACGGCGCCGGCACAACCCGAGGAGAGGCTCGACATGTTCTTCTGCAGGCATTCGAGCGAGGCCGCGCCGCCCGGCGGAATGCTGGAGCAATGCGCCATGTAGTCGGAGCGGCACGCCGACTTGATGGCCTCGCGCTGCGCTTCGGTCGGTGCTTGCGCCAGAGCCGCGCTCACACCCGCCGCAAGCAAGGGAATAGCCAGGACGGCGCGCCTGCACAGGTTAGTCATGGGAGCAATCCTTTTTGTTGCCGACGGGAAACCGCCGCTCCAACCGAAGTGAAACAGTAAAAAAACCTGATCAGAAAAAGCCCGCTCGGGCGGCATCATTTGCCGCTTTGGCTGCTACCGCAAGTGGAATGTTGCGGGGGCGCTGCCCGCCGCCGTTCACACCTTGATCATGCGCTTGCCGCGGTTCTCGCCCGCGAGCAGTCCGATCAGTGCCCTTGGCGTGTTCTCGAGCCCCTCGATCACGTCCTCCTCAACCTTGAGCTTGCCGGATTTGACCCAGGCCTGCAGGTCGGCGAGCGCCTGGTCGCGCCGGCGATAGAAATCCATCACGATGAAGCCCTGCATGATGAGCCGCTTCACCACGATAAGGCCGGGTACGCCGCGCGGACCCGTTGCCGAGGGCGCGCCGTCATACTGCGAGACCGCGCCGCAGCAGGCGATGCGGCCGTAATTGTTCATCTGCGGCAGGCAGGCTTCCAGAATGTCGCCGCCGACATTGTCGAAATAGACGTCGATGCCGTCGGGCGCGGCGGCGCGCAGCGCCTTGAACACCGCGCCGTCCTTGTAGTCGACGGCGGCGTCGAAGCCGAGTTCGGACGTCAGCCAGCCGCACTTGTCCTTGCCGCCGGCGATGCCGACGACGCGGCAGCCCTTGATCTTCGCGATCTGGCCGACGATCGAGCCGACCGAGCCGGCGGCGGCCGAGACCACGACAGTTTCGCCGGCCTTCGGCTTGCCGATATCGAGCAGGCCGAAATAGGCGGTCAGCCCGGCGACGCCGAACACGCTGAGCAGATGCGTCATCGGCTCCAGCTTCGGCATCTTCGAGAGCTGCCGCGCCGGCACGGCCGCATAATCCTGCCAGCCGGTGTCGCCGAACACGATGTCGCCCGGCTTCAGGCTGGGATCCTTCGACGCAATCACTTCCGCGATGCCGCCGCCGGCCATCACCGTATTGGCCTCGACCGCGGAACGATAGGTCGCGCCATGCATCCAGGCGCGGTTAGCGGCATCGAGCGAGATGTATCTCACCCGCAGCAGCGCCTCGCCGTCCTTTGGCTCGGGCACGACGCCGTTGGTCATCCTGAAATGTTCGGAACCGAGTTTGCCGGCCGGCTTCTCCACCAGCAGGACCTGGCGATTGATGCTCGCGTTCATGGCCTTCCCTCCACTCGTTTGGTGATTATCGGTGCAATTGTGCGCCCGGCAAATGAGCAACTGCATCATTGTGCGTTGCAAGCAGGGTAGCGGCTCGCGCCGTCTTCCACAATCGGAACACGCTGGTACACCACGCGCAAGCGCGAAGCGTGTTGCGCCGGTCTTAAAATCTGCCACACTCGAAAGTGCCGTCGATTTGACGTTCCTGCTCGGATTGCCGCGGGTTCGATCGGGAATGCGAAATCGAAGAGCGGCACGAAGAGTTTTGGTTGGCCGTGCACCTTTGTTTCCGAGGTTCGTTTCAAAGGCTCCCCATCAGCTTACGAACTTCGGAAACACGGCCCGGCCCGGACTTACGGGGGTAAGCACATGTCGAACAGGTTTACGCAATTCATCCTCGGCGCGATGGTTCTCGGCATCGTGATGGGGGCGCTGATCTTCAACCTCATGCCCGACAGCCGGGCCGAGCTTGCGGCCGACATCAATCTGATCGCCATGCTGTTCCTGCGCCTGATCAAGATGATCATCGCGCCGCTGGTTTTCGCAACGCTGGTCGGCGGCATCGCTCATATGGGGTCCGGCTCCAAGCTCGGCCGGGTGTTTGCCAAAACCATGGGCTGGTTCGTCAGCGCCTCCTTCGTGTCGCTGCTGCTCGGCCTCGTGATGGTCAACCTGCTGCAGCCCGGCGCCAATTTCCCGGGCACGCTGCCGGAAAAGACGCAATCGACCGGCCTGCCGGTCTCCGCCTTCTCGATCGAGAAGTTCCTCACGCATTTGATCCCGACCTCGATCGCGGACGCGATGGCGCAGAATGAAATCCTGCAGATCGTGGTGTTCGCGGTGTTCTTCGCGGTCGCGCTCGGCGCGCTGCCGGAACGGGCCAAGCCGATCCTCGCGCTGATCGACGACCTCGCGCACATCATGCTGAAGGTCACCTCCTATGTGATGCTGTTCGCGCCGGTCGCGGTGTGGGCCGCGATCACCGCCACGGTCGCCAAGAACGGCCTCGGCGTGCTGTGGAAGCTCGTCGTCTTCATGGGCGGCTTCTATCTGTCGCTGATGATCCTGTGGGGCATCCTGGTCATCGTCGGCTTTATCGTCATCGGGCCGCGCTACAACCATCTGCTGAAGCTGATCCGCGAGCCCCTGATGATCGCCTTCTCGACCGCCTCGTCGGAAGCCGCCTATCCGAAGACGCTGGAGGGCCTCAACCGTTTCGGGGCTTCGTCGCGGATCTCGGCCTTCGTGCTGCCGCTTGGCTATTCGTTCAATCTCGACGGCACGATGATGTATTGCACCTTCGCCAGCATCTTCATCGCGCAGACCTACCATATCGACATGTCGCTCGGCACGCAGCTCGCGATGCTCGCGACCCTGATGATCACCTCGAAGGGGGTTGCCGGCGTGCCGCGCGCCTCTCTGGTCGTGATCGCCTCCACCCTCAGCCAGTTCGGCATCCCGGAGGCGGGCCTGCTCATGATCATGGGCATCGACACCTTCCTCGACATGGGACGCAGCGCCACCAACGTGATCGGCAACTCGCTTGCGACCGCCGTGGTGGCGAAGTGGGAGGGCGAGCTCAAGGGCGAGCATGAGCTCGGGCCTGACGACGCCGTGCCCTCCGATGCCGTGCCGGGCGCCGTGCTGGCCGGCCACTAGAGGAGGCGAACCATGCCTCGGCGTTCAGGGCCGGTATCGGCGGTCGGATTGTGGCTGGCGGCGTGCCTGCTGGCATCGCCCGCCATGGCCCAGACAACAGGCGGCGAGGGGCTCAGCCCCACGCTGTCGGCGATCAAGAACAGCCATGTCGTGCGGCTCGGCTATCGCGAGAGCTCGCCGCCGTTCTCGTTCCTCGACCAGGCCAACCGGCCGATCGGTTACAGCCTCGAACTGTGCGAGGCCGTGGTCGACGAGATCGGCGTCGAGGTCGACGATCCCAATCTCAAAATCGACTACGTCAAGGTCACCTCCGACGACCGCATCCAGGCGGTGCTCGAGAAGAAGATCGATCTCGAATGCGGATCGACCACGGCGAATTCCGAGCGCGCCAAGCAGGTGGCGTTCTCGCCCTTGATGTTCGTCGCCGGCACCAAGCTGATGGTGCCGAAGGCCGCGAACGTTTCCGGGATCACCGACCTCAAGGGCAAGACCGTGGTGGTCACCAAGGGCACCACCAACGAGCAGGCGATCCATGGCGCCGACAAGAAGTTCTCGCTCGGCCTCAATATCATCGCGGCGGCCGACCATGAGCAGTCCTACCAGACGCTGGTCGACGGCAAGGCCGATGCCTTCGCCACCGACGACATCCTGCTCTACGGATTGATCGCCCGGCACAAGTCGCAGGACAGGTTCCGTGTCACCGGCGACTACCTGTCCTACGATCCCTACGGCATCATGTTCCGCAAGGGCGAGCCGCAGCTTTCCGCCGTGGTCGAGCGCGCGTTCCGCAAGCTCGGCTCCAACCACGACCTGGTGCCGCTCTACGACAAGTGGTTCGTCAGGCGGTTGCCGACCGGGGAGCGGCTCAACGTGGCGATCTCGCCGCAGCTCGAAGAGGCGTTCAAGGCGCTCGACGATTCGCCGGGCGCGAACAACTAGGGCGCTCCGCGTTATTCGCCCTTCGAGACGCGCTCCTTGCGGAGCGCTCCCTCGGCTGAGGTGGCACCAGGCTCGCGGGGCTTGCGCCGTCATCGCCGTGGATTTATCCTCGTAAGCATCGGGGAAACCGCAGACTCCCCGCCAGACGGCTTGCTGTCCAAGCTCTGCGCAATGCTCGATCTCTCGAGGGCTTGCGCGTGGATGGAACAAGGCCGGAGTTTCCTCACCCCGTCAGACCTGTTGTGAGCCTTGCCGCGGCCAGCGTGCCGCGTGCGCCGGCGTGTCATCGTTCGCTGAAACCGGAGTGTTGCCCATGATCGTGATCGGTCGAATGGCGCTCGGATCGCCGCCGAGCGGATTTAACTTTGCGAGGACCGGCAAGGGACAGGAAGGCGAATGGATCGTGACCGAGGACCCAAGCGCAGACGATGGACGGGCGATCGAGCAGATCAGCACGGACCAAAGCGGCTACCGCTTTCCGCTTGCGATCCACGACAGCCTGTCGGCCGCCAACATCGAGGTTACGCTTCGCTTCAAGGCCATCGCCGGCAAGGTAGACCAGGCCGGCGGCATCGCCGTGCGGTTGGCCGATCCGGACAATTATTACGTGGCGCGGGCCAACGCCCTGGAAGACAATGTGCGCTTCTATCGGGTCGTCAACGGACGTCGCGAGCTGCTCGGCGGCTCGGACCTGAAAGTCACGCTGCGCGAATGGCACGTCCTCTCGCTGCGGGCCGAAGGCGACCGCTTCACTGTTTCCTATGACGGCGAGGCGCTGTTCAGCGTGACCGATGGAACATTTGACGAGGCCGGGGGGATCGCGCTCTGGACCAAGGCGGACAGCGTTACCCGTTTTGACCGGATCAGGATCACGGTGCTGCCGTGATAGACGTCGCATTGCAAGACCGGACGGAGACGATGCGGGTCAGCATTATCAGGCTTTATGTTGCCCGCGGGCTGCGCGGGTTCGCCGACGGCTTTGCGATCATCATCCTTCCCGCCTACATGACGGAGCTCGGCTACGATGCCGTCGCGGTCGGGCTCATTGCCACCGCCTCGCTGTTGGGAACCGCCGTACTGACGCTCGGTGTTGGCATGATTGCGCCCCGCCGCGACCTCCGTTTGCTGATGTTGCTGGGTGCCGGGCTGATGTCGGCGACGGGATTGGTCTTCCCCAATGTCGGGCACCTGGTCCTGATTGCAGTGGTCGCATTCATCGGCACGATCAATCCTTCTGCCGGCGATCTCGGCGTCCTGGTGCCGCTCGAACATGCCATGCTCGCGCGCGGCGCTGCGGATCAGGACCGCACCCGCGTCTTCGCGCGCTACAGCCTGATCGGCGCGCTGTCGGCCGCGGCAGGATCGCTTGCCTCGTCCTTGCCTGAATTCCTGACCGCGGCAGGCGTCGCCAATCTGGCTGCGCTGCGCCTGATGTTCTATCTCTACGCCGCGCTGGGTGTGGCGAGCGCAATCCTCTACCGCCGGCTCCCGACCACGCAGGCGCAGCAGCAAAGCCATGCGCCGCTCGGGCCTTCACGCAGAACGGTCTACAAGCTGGCAATACTGTTCAGCGTCGATGCCTTCGCGGGAGGCTTCGTCGTGCAATCGCTGCTGGCGCTGTGGCTGTTTCAGCGCTTCGATCTGTCGCTCGCGCAGGCCGGGCTCTTCTTTTTCTGGTCGAGCACGCTCAGTGCTTTTTCCTATCCCGTGGCGGCGTGGCTGGCGAAGCGCGTCGGGCTCGTCAACACGATGGTATTCACGCATATTCCATCCAGCGTCTTTCTGATCCTTGCGGCCTTCGCGCCCAATCTCTATGTCGCGCTAGGCCTTCTCTTGCTCCGCGCGGCGCTCTCGCAAATGGATGTTCCGACGCGAACCTCCTACGTCATGGCCGTGGTAACACCCGCCGAGCGGCCAGCCGCCGCGAGCGTGACCGCGGTCCCCCGCAGCCTGGCCTCCGCCATCAGCCCGGCGATTGCGGGCGCGCTTCTGACGACGACCTTTTCAGGATTGCCGCTCGTGATCTGCGGCGCGCTCAAGATCGCCTATGACCTCGCGCTGCTGTTCTCGTTCCGCCACATCAAGCCGCCGGAGGAGACGTCGTAAATGCCATCAAGGACCAGCCGGGTCGCGCAGCTCCCGGTATCTATCTCGCCATCGTGCAGATCGTGAGAAGGCTGCGGCTATCGCGGGGATCTGCGGCACGCGCCGCCGCCTCCCCGCGTCAGTTGGCGGCCGTCACCGTATAATCGGAAAAGTACATGTGGCTGTCGGCTTTCGACCATAGCCCGATGCGGCCAGAAACAGGCTGAGCGAGCGTGTGTTCAAGATAGAGCTTGCCATCGAGATAGCCCTCGACCTTGGTGCCGGTAATGCGAACCTTGAGATCGTGCCACTGATGCGTGGCGGTCGGCGTGTTGCGCACCCAGTGGACGGACGAACGCTTGCCGTTCTCGAATTTCCAAAGCACCAGATTGTTCTCTAGGCAGTTGGCGCGGATCGTCAAATAGTCGCCGTTCTGCTTGAGATTGAACAGGATGCCGGCGCCCTGATCGATGCGGCCCGATAATCCCTGGAAGCGAACCGTGATCTCGCCATCTGTGAAGCTCTGTACGTTGGGGGCGACCACATAGGGGAAGTAGGCATAGGCCTGCACGCGATCGAGGAATTCCGCGTAGCGCTCGCCATAGAGCGTGCGCGCCTTGTCGGCAATGCCGGCCGAGGACTGCCCCTCCTTCCACTGCCGGCCGTCGACGACGAGCACCTTTTTCCCATTGTCATCCGCGACGCGCCAGAAGCCGACCACCGGGACGAACGACTTGGGTTCCGCGCCGGCAGTTTCGTCGGCCAGATCGAAGGTGGTGGGTGGGGCGGCAAGACCCGGGAGGGATAATGCCGCGAAGCCGATCGTCGATACGACAACCGCTTTAATGCTGCTGCTGATCCGCATGGTTGGTCTCCTTCATGAACGGGTAGCGGCTGATCGGAGGCGGACGACGGCTTCGCCACCAGACGAGCGCGATCAAGAGCGGCAGGGCGCCGAAGAACCAGAGCAGGGTCGCCTCCGCACTCGTAACCAGCGGATAACCGGGATAGTCCATGGCCGCCGCAGGCTTGGGCGGCTCGGTCCCCGCGAGCGCATAGACGAGCGGCAGGATTTCTCGCGGGCTGGTCGACCGGCTCACATCGTTTCGACCGCCATACGCGTATTCGATCTCGCCATAGGCATCCGTTTTCCCGGCATAATCCTGATGGCTGCTCGAAAGCACGATCGACACGTTGGGCATCGCACGCTCAAGCTTGGCGAGCACATTGCGCCGCAAATCGATGTAACGCGGATCCTCGGGAGCGAGATGGACTATGATCGCAAGCGGCAGACGAAGCGTGGCGAGCAGGCGCTGGTCCGCCGGTGCAAAGGAATTCCGCCGGTCTTCCGCGGTGTCGGCTGTTGTCTTTATCTGCATTGCAACGCCGAGTACGACGATGGTAACGACCACACACTGCACTGATCGCACAAGCTTGGTCCGTGTCGGGGTCCCGGGCGGCAGCCACACGCTGCAAAGCGCTACGAGGGAGCAAATCACAGCCGTGATTCCCAGCACGAGCCCGGCGGAAAACAGCCCCTGCTCGAAACCGCGCAGGGTCTGGGTCAGCGATATCTGCGCTATCCACGCCGACAAGCCGGAGCGGCCGGCGAATGTGAAATCAATCACCCACGATCCGATGGTTGCGGCGAGCGCGAGGATGGCCGCAGTGGCCGCGCTTTCGGATATGGTTGCCGCAAACAGAGCGGTGGCGCCGACAACGAGCCCGTAAAGCAAGTGACCGAACAGAAGATTGATCGTTTCCGCAAGCGCCAGATGCCCGCCAAGCATCATCCACAGCACCAGGGTGGAAAGCGCTGGAATGCTCACCACCCCCCATGCTGCAAGCACGGCGACCAGCTTCACGACAATGAGCGTGGATGGCCGATAAGGGAGTTGGACCAGAAGGCGCAACGAGCCGGATTCCTTCTCCTGGCCGAGCACCCGGATCGCCACGAAGGGGAATAGCAGCGTGACCGCGACGTAGAACGCACCGAACGTCGGAACCAGGATGCCGTCGAGCGGCGACAGTCCTGACGCCATCGCCGGCGATTGCAGCGCGGCGCTGCTCGACTCGCTGTAGAGCGAGACTGCCTGGACAAAGCTGTATCCGACCAGCGGACAGACCAGCAGCAACATGGTCCACAGTGCCCGGCCGCTGACGATCTCTGCCAGCTCTTTCGCCAGGAGGGGCCGCAGCGGCGCCAAATGCACGCGATCTGTCTTACGTGAGCGCAAGAAAAATGTCCTCCAGCGATCCGCCAGGCGAAGCGGTGCGCGCGCGCAGCTCGTCAAGCGTGCCAAAGCCGCGTACCCGACCTCCGGCGAGCAAGACAAAGCGGTCACAGGCGCGCTCTGCATCGGCCAGCTGATGGATGGCGAGCATGAGCGTTCGCCCGTGGGCCGCCTGGTCGCGGAGCAAGCCGATGACGTCGCGCGTTTGTCGAAGATCGAAGCCGTCGAACGGCTCGTCCATCAGAAGCATGTCGTGCGGCGCAAGCAGGCCCAGCGCCAGCATGAGACGGCGGCCGTAGCCTTTCGATAGCTCACGCACGCGTTTCGCAAGGACCGGCTCTAATCCCAGCGCAGCAATGATCGCCCGGACATCCGCTTGCGAGCGGCGATACACGCTCGCAAACGACCAGATAACCTGGGCCGTCCATTGGTCCGGATATGGCCGCACGCCATCGGGAAGATAGAACAGTGCATGCCGGCGCGCCGACGTCGGCAACGGCTCGCTGCGCCAAAGCACGCGTCCAGCATCCGCAGCAAGGAGCCCGGCAATGGCCTCCAGCAAGGTCGTCTTGCCTGCGCCGTTCGGGCCGATGATGCCCAGCACGTCGCCCCGGACGGCGGAGAAGGTCACGTGGTCAATGCCGGCCCCTTCGGCGTCGTAGCGCTTGGTCAGATCCTCGACGCGCAGCATGGTGTCAGAACGGTTGGTCACGCCCCGTTCCCCTTTGCTCGATTAGTGCACCATCGCCCATCCCGGTTGCAGGATCGGATACGCGATCAGACCAGTGATCGCGGTTGCCGCGATGAGTATTGGATTGTTGACCTTCCGTGCCTCGCAGCGTCTCTGGCCGCAGCGTCGCCAACGTTGGGATGAGATCGTCGATGCTGTGCAGGATGACGTCACGGGCAGCGGTGTAGTCTTTCGTGGCCGGCGGCACGTCGGACCAGTAGTTGATCTCGGCCGTTCCTCTCCTGTCATCGGGAACAGCATCGAACGCGACGACCTTGGTCGCGGCGACCGCCTCGGTCGCCGTCAACGGGCGCGGAACATCGTCGACCGGAGCCAGTCCGTCCAGGCTCAAGCCGTCCCTGATCGTTGTGGGGATCGATGCGTCAACCTCTATGCCGCGTGAGACGGCGACGAAGGGTAGCCCACGCTCACGCGCGATCCTGTTGAAGTGGGCCGCGGCCATCTGGCTCTTCACCGAGCCGTGGAGGCAGACGAATACGATTGTGCTGCGGTCGGGAGCGGCAGCCTTCGTGCTGTGCCCGGGCGGCCAGACAAGGACTACAATTGCGAAGGCGAGAATGAAGAAGGTTCTTCGGGACACGCAGCGCCTCCGCGGAAAGCGGGACGCGATACTTGGGCATGTCGCCTCGTGGGGGGATCGCTGGACCCCCATGTTGCGGAATTAACCGCCTGCCACCTGGGCTGTCAATGGCCCAAGAACATCGCCCCCGTGGCGGAGCGGAACAAAAACGTGAGGGCGACTTTCTCGCATGTCGTTCCCTCGATCTGTTTCCTCAATTCGAGGCTGTACCGCGTTGCATTTTGGCGGCAGGCCGCGACATGCAACGGGCGTGAGAAGTGTCGCAACCGGCTAGGCGGCTTCGCCACACGGCCGATTTCCTCAACAGCTTTGGCGCCCCGACGCTGGCGCTAAGCTTGCCGATGATGATCGGCAGGCGACGGTGGCAAGAGAGCCCGGTCACCGGGGAGAGCGCGAAGGAAACCGTTAAAACCATTCGCGCAGGGAAGGCCGGATCGTTTTGGCGTACCTGTGGTGACTAACTCGTGTGCTTTCCATTTTTTGCACGCGAGGCTGCGGGTGCGCACCGCGCATCCGGCTTTCCCTGCGCCCTCTGATCTTCCGGGGGACAAGAAATTTGCATCACTCGGGCGCAAAGCGCGTCGCGGGAAGGTGGGCGTGCGTCTCCCGACAACGTCCCGAACGGACAAAGGATCGCTCCTTGAATAGGCAAGCGTCGCGGTGCTTAAGCGAACACCGCATCGAGCGCGGCCGCGTAAGCTTCCTCGACGACCTTGCGATGCTGCCGCCCCAACGCCTCCATCATCACGCCGGAATTGATTTCGAGCACCAGCCAGCGTCCCTCGACCCTGATGACGTCGACCGACGCGAAGCGGATACCGATCGCGGATGTCGCGCGCGCCGCGATCGCGGCGCAGGCTTCGCGCATCTCTCCTCTATCGAGCAGCAGGGCCGTTGCGCCGGCACCGAGATTGTGATGCCAATCCGCGCCGCGCTGCTTGCTGTAGACGACGAGCGGTTGCCCGTCGAGCAGCACCACGCGCACCTCTTCCTCGATCGTGACAAACGGCGCGATCGCGACATCGAGGCTGGCGGTGAAGATCGCTTCGGTGGCGCGTGCAAGACCGGTGGCGTCGCGCGCCCGGAAGACCAGCTGCCCCGAGCTGCCGGTGTTGGGCTTGATGACGAGGCCCTGCTCGTGTTGCCGCAGCAGATCGCGCATCGCCGCTTGCGCGGCAGCTTGCGGCGCGAGCCCGGCGCGCGCGGGGTTCGAGAACAGCGTGTGCGCAACCGCGGGGATGCCGGCCAGCGCGAGGATGTCGGCGGTCGCCGCCTTGTCGCTCGCGATCCGGTGCGCGATCGCGCTGTTCAACCCGATGTCGTAGCCGAGCGCGAAATGCCGCCTGCCGCCCTTGTGCATCACGATCAGCCATCCGCCGGACCTGAGCTCGACCGTGATGGCATGGCGTGCGCAATAGCGCCTGACGGCTTCGACGAAGATCCGCTGCTCGCCTCGCATGATCGACCCTTCAGGGTTAACGCAATTATTTGCCAGAGGGGCGCCGATTTCGGCAAGTAAATTGCTGTGGCAGGCAGGTCAGAAAGAAAAAATTCAGCACGATTTGCGCGTCGCGCGTGACAGCCATTCGCGTGCGCAAATGCGCGTGACGATGGGTTGAATCCTGCGCCAATTCGAGTAGATCAGAGCGCGAAAAGCCCGGTCCTGTCAGTGTTTTCTGCACTTTCGCGGCAAACAGGTTGATCCTTCCATCATCACGGCAATTGGAAAAACGAAACCGATGAGCGCGTTCTATCGAGAGAAAGTTCTTTCCGTGCGGCACTGGACCGACACGCTGTTCAGCTTCCGCGCCACGCGCGATTCCGGCTTCCGCTTCCAGAACGGCCAGTTCGCGATGATCGGGCTCGAGGTCGAGGGCCGGCCGCTGCTGCGCGCCTACAGCATGGCGAGCGCCAATCACGAGGAGGAGCTTGAATTCTTCTCGATCAAGGTGGCCGACGGCCCGCTGACCTCCAAGCTGCAGAAGATCAAGGAGGGCGACACCATCCTGGTCGGCCGCAAGGCGACCGGCACGCTGATCACCGACAACCTCATTCCCGGCAAGCGGCTGCTCCTGCTGTCGACCGGCACGGGCCTGGCGCCCTTCGCGAGCCTGATCAAGGACCCCGACGTCTACGACCGCTTCGAGACCATTGTGCTGGTCCATGGCTGCCGCCAGGTCTCCGAGCTCGCCTATGGCGAGCAGCTGGTGGCGCGCCTGCGCGAGGATGAGCTGTTCGGCCCGCTGCTTGGCGAGAAGCTCGTCTATTATCCGACCGTGACGCGCGAGCCGTTCCGGAATCGCGGCCGCATCACCGACCTGATCACCTCGAAGCAGATGTTCGAGGATGTCGGCCAGCCGCCGCTAGACATCGCGACCGACCGCATCATGATGTGCGGCAGCCCGGCGATGCTGGACGACCTGCGCGGCATCTTCGAGGCGCGCGGCTTCCTCGAAGGCAACCACAGCGAGCCCGGCCATTTCGTGATCGAGAAGGCCTTCGTCGAGCGCTGAGGCACGGCTGTCTCGGTCCGTCGTCGAACGTCCTGCTCGTAACAGCAGACGCCTGTGCTAAGCTTCCCCCAAGGATCATTCGGGGGAAGTGCGCCATGGATTCCATCGTTCGCCGGCAGACGCTTGCCGATCTCTTGCGGCGCAGCGCGGCGCGCTCGCCCGGGAAGCTCGCGGTCATCTGCGGCGAGACGCGCTGGACCTACGCCGAGTTCAACGCGCTCGTCGACCGCCTCGCCGCGGGGCTTGCAGAGCGCGGTGTCGTCAAAGGGGATCGCGTCGCGATCCTGGCCCGCAACTCGCACGCCTTCGTCGCGCTCCGCTTCGCGCTGGCGCGGCTGGGGGCCGTGCTGGTGCCGGTCAATTTCATGCTGAAGGCCGAGGAAGTCGCCTACATCCTCCGCCATGCCGGCGCCCGGCTGCTCGCGACCGACACCGCCTTCGCCCCGATCGCCCGCGCCGCCAGGGCGCAGGCCGACACCGTCAAGGAACTGATCTGGCTGCCCTCGGAAGCGCCGAGCGAGCCGCAGGCCGACATGCTCGGCTTCGAGGCGCTGACTTTGTCGGGCGCCGCGGTGCCGTCAGTCGATCTCGCAGGCTCCGATCTCGCGCAGATCGTCTATACCAGCGGCACCGAATCGCTGCCGAAGGGCGCGATGCTGACGCATGACGCCGTGATCTGGCAGTATGTCAGTTGCGTGGTCGATGCGGACATTGCCGGCGAGGATCTCGCTCTTCACGCGCTGCCGCTCTACCACTGCGCGCAGCTCGACGTGTTCTTCGGCCCGTCGGTCTATGTCGGCGCCACCAACGTGATCACCGCCTTTCCGACGCCGGAAAACCTGCTGCCGCTGATCGCGAAGTATGGGATCACCTCGTTCTTCGCCCCGCCGACCGTGTGGATCGCGATGCTGCGATCGCCGTTGTTCGAGACGACCGACTTGTCCAGCCTGCGCAAGGGCTATTACGGCGCTTCGATCATGCCGGTCGAGGTGCTGCGCGAGCTTGCGCAGCGCCTGCCCAAGGTGCGGTTGTGGAACCTGTACGGCCAGACCGAGATCGCGCCGCTTGCGACCATGCTCGCGCCGGAGGACCAGTTGCGCAAGCCCGGCTCCTGCGGCCGTGCGGTGCTCAACGTCGAGACGCGCGTCGTCGATGAAGCGATGCACGACGTCGCGCCGGGCGAGGTCGGCGAGGTGGTGCACCGCTCGCCGCATCTGATGCTGGGCTATTTCCACGACGACGAGCGCACGCGCGCTGCCTTCGAGGGCGACTGGTTCCACTCCGGCGATCTCGCCACGATCGACGAGGAGGGCTACATCACCATCGTCGATCGCAAGAAGGACATGATCAAGACCGGCGGCGAGAACGTCGCCAGCCGCGAGGTCGAGGAGGCGCTCTACCACATGCCGCAGGTGTCGGAAGTCGCCGTGATCGGCCTGCCGCATCCGCGCTGGGTCGAGGCGGTGGTGGCGGTCATCGTCGTGAAGTCGGGCGCCAGCCTGACCGAGCAGGAGGTTCTCAAGCATGCCACTGCAAAGCTCGCCTCGTTCAAGGCGCCCAAACGCGTCGTGTTTGCGGAGGCGCTGCCGAAGAATCCGAGCGGCAAGCTTCTGAAGCGGCAGTTGCGGGAGACCCACGCCGGCCTGTTTGCCAACGGCTGACGGCGGCGCGGCGACGAGGGGATTGGGGGGACATCGTGTCGGGTCGAACGAACACAGGGAAAACCGCCTTTGTATTGGCGGGCGGCGGCAGCTTCGGGGCCATCCAGGTCGGGATGCTGCATTCGCTCGCCAAGCACGGCATCGGCGCCGACATGGTGGTCGGCTCGAGCGTCGGCGCAATCAACGGCGCCTTCTACGCCGGCACCCCGACGCTGAAGGGCGTGCTGCGGCTGGAGCAGATATGGAAGGCGTTGCACCGGCGCGACGTCTTCCCGGTGACCTGGCGCACGCTGCTCGGCTTCCTCTGGCGTCGCGACTTCCTGATCACGCATGACGGCATTCGCAAGCTGATCGACGATCACATCCCCTATCGCAACCTGGAGGACGCGAAGCTCCCGGTGCATATCGTCACGACCGACATCATCACCGGCGACAGCGTGGTGTTCTCGGACGGCTCGGTGGCCGACGCCATCGTCGCCTCCACCTCGATCCCCGGCGCGTTTTCGCCGATCCACTACCGCGATCACTTTCTCGCCGACGGCGCAGTGTCCAGCAACACCCCGGTCCGGATCGCGGTCAGGGAGGGCGCGACCCGGCTGATCGTGCTGCCGACCGGTTACGCCTGCGCGACCGATGCGCCGCCGGTCGGCGCGGTCGCCAATGCGTTGCATGCACTGACCCTTCTGATCGCCCGCCAGCTCGTCAGCGAGCTCGAAAACCTCGATCCGGCGATCGAATATTATGTCGTGCCGCCGCTTTGCCCGCTGGTCGGATCACCTTATGATTTCTCGCGCACGGCCGATCACATCGAGCGCGCCAAGGCGGCGACCGACGCCTGGATCGCGGCAAGCGGCCTCGAAAAGCGGCTCATTCCGCACGAGCTGCGGCCGCACAGCCATTGATCCCGCGGCCCACGCTGCACCGCAAAAGCGCGCCCCGGCCAACCACACCGGCTAGCCACCTAACGGATTGATTCTGCGGCGGAGAATTCGGTAGCCTCCGTGCTTGGCGTCTGTCATATCGACGAGCGGTATGCCGGATATCGTGCGCCGGGCGGCCTGACGCCGGACCAGGTCGCCAGCACGAATAACAAGAACGGTACGGCAGAATTGCCCGAGGGGTGCCATGGAAACCTTGCTGCTTCCGTTCTCGCCGCGCTTCATCGTTCTCACCATCTGCGCCGTGGCGACAGCCCTCCTGCTCGGTGTCGGCATCTTCGATCACAATCCCAAGGCGCTCGACATCGTGCTCATACCGCTGCTCATTTTCGGCGGGCTCACGGTGCTCGGCATCCGCGACCTGACGCAGAAGAACCACGCGGTTTTGCGCAACTATCCGATCGCGGCGCATATGCGCTTCCTGCTCGAAGAGATCCGCCCGGAAATGCGGCAGTATTTCTTCGAGAGCGAAAAGGACGGCATGCCGTTCTCCCGCGACATCCGCGCGGTCGTCTATCAGCGCGCCAAGATGCAGCTCGACAAGCGCCCGTTCGGCACGCAGGAGGACGTCTATCGCGAAGGTTATGAGTGGATGCACCATTCGGTCGCCCCGAAGGCTCACTCCAAGGGACAATTCCGCATCACCATCGGTGGGCCCGACTGCGCCAAACCCTATTCGGCCTCGGTGTTCAACATCTCGGCGATGAGCTTTGGCGCGCTCAGCCCCAATGCGGTGCGCGCGCTCAACGCAGGCGCCAAGAAGGGCGGGTTTGCCCATGACACCGGCGAGGGTGGCGTGTCCCCCTATCATCGCGAGATGGGCGGCGACCTGATCTGGGAGGTCGGCTCAGGCTATTTCGGCTGCCGGCATCGCGACGGCACCTTCGACCCGGACGAATTCGCCCGCGTCGCCAGCGACGACCAGATCAAGATGGTCGAGCTCAAGATGAGCCAGGGCGCCAAGCCCGGGCATGGCGGCGTGTTGCCGGCGGCGAAAGTATCGGAGGAGATTTCCAAGATCCGGGGCGTGCCGATGGGCGAGGACTGCATCTCGCCGGCGACCCACAAGGCATTCTCGACGCCGATCGAGATGATGCAATTCATCGCCACCATGCGCAGGCTCTCGGGCGGCAAGCCCACCGGCTTCAAGATGTGCATCGGCCATCCCTGGGAGTTTCTCGCGATCTGCAAGGCGATGCTTGCGACCGGCATCTACCCCGATTTCATCGTGGTCGACGGCAACGAGGGCGGCACCGGTGCCGCTCCGCTGGAGTTCATGGACCATCTGGGCATGCCGATGCGCGAGGGCGTGAATTTCGTCCACAACGCGCTGGTCGGCATCAATGTGCGCGACCGCATCAAGCTAGGCGCCTCCGGCAAGGTCGCGACCGCCTTCGACATGGCGCGCGCCATGGCGATCGGCGCCGACTGGTGCAATTCGGCGCGCGGGTTCATGTTTGCGCTTGGCTGCATCCAGTCCTTGAGCTGCCATACCGATCGTTGTCCGACCGGCGTCACCACCCAGGACCCGACCCGCGCACGTGCGCTGTATGTGCCGCTCAAGATCGACCGGGTCTATAATTATCACGACGCCACCCTGATCGCGCTGGCCGAGCTGCTCGCCGCCGCCGGCCTCGAGCATCCCAATGAGCTGCGTACGATCCACTTCTCCAAGCGCACCTCGAGCACCGAGGTCCTGACCTTCGCCCAGCTCTATCCGGCGCTGCGTCCCGGTGAACTTTTGGAGGGCACCGACGACTTGCGCTTCCGCGATGCCTGGGCGATGGCGCGCGCGGAGTCGTTCCAGCCGGTGCCGTGAGCTTTTCACCCTCTCCCACAAGGGAGAGGGTAAACCGAGCTTCCCGGGACGACGGATTTAGTGCGGGTTTTCCAGGCTGAAGGTTTCCGACTGCTCGTCATAGGCGAACAGCTCGGCATAGCGGCCCCATGACACGATGGTCTTCAGCGTCTCGTCGGCATAGTCCTCGGACATGTAGTCCTCGAGCTCGTTGCGGAAGCGTGCCGCGGGCGCGGTGTGCGACGGCCGCTCGTCGAGCACCCGGCGGATCAGGCCCATGACCGGCACGTAGTTGACGAGATGTTCGGCAAACATTTTTTTGCGCGCGTCGGTGTCGAGCGTGGCGAAGCGCTTGCCGGCGTCGGTCAGCATCAGGTCGCCTTCGCTGAGCTGGGCGAAGCGCATGAGCTGCAGCGCCTCGCCGAGATGCAGGATCTCGTCGGCCTCGAGCTGCAAATTGCCGGCGAGCACCGGCAGGTCGGCGTGCCCGTTATAGGGCGGCGCGGCCAGCGTCTCGATCAGGCCAGACAAAACGTTCGAGGAGACGTGGTTGAGCACCAGGCCGACGCCGTTGCCATGCGCGGCCGCCTCGACCGCCGGCGTCTTGGGCTCCGGCCGCTGCGTCATCCGGGCATAGATGCTGTCGACCAGCTGGCGGAACACCGGGTCGAGCCGGTTGCGCGGATGCGGCAGGTCGACCTTGATATCGGCCGCGACGCGACCCGGGTTCGACGAGAACACCAGGATGCGGTCGCACATCAGGACCGCCTCCTCGATATTGTGCGTCACCATCAGCACCGACTTGATCGGCAGCCGGCCTTCGATCCACAGGTCGATCAGGTCGGTGCGCAGTGTCTCGGCGGTCAGCACGTCGAGCGCGGAGAACGGCTCGTCCATCAGCAGCAGGTCCGGATGCACCACCAGCGCGCGGGCAAAGCCGACCCGCTGGCGCATGCCGCCCGACAGCTCCTTCGGATAGGCGGATTCGAAGCCGTCGAGGCCGATCAGGTCGATCGCGGCGAGCGCGCGCGTGCGGCGTTCGGCGGCGTCGATGCCGAGCGCCTCCAGCCCGAGCTCGACGTTCTGCAGGACCGTCAGCCACGGGAACAGCGCGAACGACTGGAACACCATGGCGACGCCGTTCGGCGGGCCGGCGATGATCTCGCCGCGGCAGGTCGCGGCCCCCGACGACGGCGCGATCAGGCCGGCAATGATGCGCAGCAGGGTCGACTTGCCCGATCCGGAGCGCCCGAGCAGGCCGACGATCTCGCCGGATTGGATCCGCAAGTCGACATTCTCGAGCACCAGCAGGTCCTCGCCGCTGCCCTTCGGAAAGGAGCGGCAGACGCCGCGGATGTCGATCAGGGTGGATTGCTTGGTCTGGTCGAGCATGAAAATCCTCCGAGATCAGCCGAGTCGCAGGCGGCGCTCGCCAAAGGCGTAGAGCGGCCGCCACAACAGGCGGTTGAACAGCGTTACCAGGATGCACATGACGGTGATGCCGAGCACCACGCGCGCGAAATCGCCGGCCTCGGTTGCCTTGGCGATATAGGCGCCGAGGCCTTCGGCGGACAGGTGGGTCGGACCCCAGCTAGCGACTTCGGCGACAATCGAGGCGTTCCAGGAGCCGCCGGAGGCGGTGATCGCACCGGTGACGTAATAGGGGAAGATGCCCGGCAGCACGACCTTGACCCACCAGCGCCAGCCGCTCAGGTGGAGGCTCGAGGCCGCCTCGCGCAGATCTGTCGGAAAGGCGCTGGCGCCGGCGATGACGTTGAACAGGATGTACCACTGCGTGCCCAGGATCATCAGCGGGCTCAGCCAGATGTTCGGATCGAGGCCGAAGCGCACGATGCCGATGACGAAGACGGGAAAGGCGAGGTTGGCCGGGAAGGCCGCCAGGAACTGGGCGAGCGGCTGCACCCGCTCGGCGATCTTCGGGCGCAGGCCGATCCAGACGCCGATCGGCACCCAGATCAGGGTTGCAAGCGTGATCAGCACGACGACGCGGGCGAGCGTGATGAAGCCGTCGCCGATGGCGGCAACCACGTCCGACCAGCCGAGATGGGCCGACAGATAGCGCCAGGCGGTCCAGCCGGCATAGCCGGTCACGGCGAGGATCAGGAGCAGCCAGAGCGCGTCGATCACGCGCGAGGGCGGGCCACCGCCCTTGACCGGCGCGTCGAACTTTTTGGGCAGCGTGATGCGCAGGTTCGAGAACATGCTGTTGGCCGACGCAAACGGGTAGGTCAGCGCCCGCAGCGCCCGGGTGCGGCGAAACAGGTCGAGCATCCAGGAGGTCGGCGCAGCCGAGGCCGCGGTCTGCTCGAACCGGAACTTGTCGGCCCAGGCCACGATCGGGCGGAACAGCATCTGGTCATAGGCGATGATCACGAGCAGCATGGTCAGGATGGCGTAGCCGATCGCCGGCTTGTTCTGCTGCTGGATGGCGAGCGCCACATAGGAGCCGACGCCGGGTAGCGTCACCGTGGTGTTGCCGACCGTGATCGCCTCCGAGGCCACCACGAAGAACCAGCCGCCGGACATCGACATCATCGCGTTCCAGATCAGGCCGGGCATCGCGAAGGGCACGTCGAGCCGCCAGAAGCGCTGCCAGCCGGAGAGGTGAAAGCTCTGCGACGCCTCCTCCAGATCCTTCGGCACGTTGCGGATCGACTGGTACATGCTGAAGGTCATGTTCCAGGCCTGGCTGGTGAAGATCGCGAACACGGACGCGAGCTCGGCGCCCAGCACCTGGCCCGGAAACAGGTTGAGGAAGAACACCACGGTGAAGGTCAGAAAGCCGAGGATCGGCACCGATTGCAGGATGTCGAGCAGCGGGATCATCACCATTTCCGCGCGGCGGCTCTTGGCGGCGATCGCGGCGTAGATGAAGGTGAAGATGGTCGAGCAGACGATCGCGAGCAGCATCCGCATCGTCGTGCGCAGGGCGTAGAGCGGCAGGTTGCCCGGATCGAGCGAGACCGGGGTCGCTTCCAGTGTCGACAGCGGCAGCGTCGTCTGCTCGCCGCCATAGACGATCAGCACCATCGCGCCGATCACGAGGATCAGCGCGACGAGGTCCCAGATATTGGGTCGCACCACCCGCCCCAGCACGGCAGCGCGGATATCATGGAGCGTCATGAGAGGGCGGCCTCGGGCTGGAATCTTGAGCTGGAATATTGGGCTAGAATTCGGCGTGCAGGCGGCTCGAAAAGATCGAGACGGGTCCACGGTCGGCGTTATAGGCGGGGTTTGCAACAAACTGATAGTCGAATGTCAGCGCACTCCACGCATTGAGTCTCCAGGAGTAGTAGGCCTCCAGGATGCGCTCGTTGCGGTAGTTGAGCTGGCCGTCGCCGATCAGCAGGCCAAGGCCACCGGCGGCGAGGAAGTCGCGATGCGCAGCCGACAGGCCGTTGATTGCGCCGCCGATGCCGATGGTGTCGTTCGGCCGGCCCCAATAGCTGCCCTTGATGGAGAGGCCGCCGGACAGGCTGCGATCGACGTCCGTGAACGAGAGAATTTCGTTCTGTCCGTCATTCCAGCTTGCGCGCGCGAACAGGCCGACATCGGTCGTGATCTGCTGCTCGAGGTTGGCGTAGAAGCCGTATTTGAGGTTGGCGTGACGGATGCTCGCCATCACGTCGTTGATGTCGAGCGTCGGGTCGGTTGCCACGATTGACAGCGCCTGCCGATAGTTGCCGGTGTTGCCGCTGTTGGCGAAGGCGCCGAGCCTGAGCTTGCCGGGTTGATCGAAGATGCTGTGGCGCTCCTCGAACTCCACGACCGAGCCGCCGCCCCTGGTGGTCAGCACGTCGCTGTTTGGTGCGCCTGGCACCTCGAACGCGCCGGCGCGGATCGCCCAGTCCTTGCGGTTGAATTCGACGATCGCGCCACGCGTATAACCCGGCAGGTCGGCCGGGAAGTCATAGGCGCCGGATTCCCAGATCGACCAGTTCATGAAGTCGGCGCGCGGGTCGTGGGCATAGGCATTGTTGTCGAAGAAGTCGCCGATCGCAAAGCGCCCGACGATCAGCGTGATGCGGTCGATGTCACGCTTGCCGGGCAATTGGTTGGGCCCGTCGGGAACGTCCTCCTGCGCGCCGCCAAGACCCCAGGTCTGCTTCAGATAGTAGCGCTGCGGTCGGATCTTCGAGTATTCGGCACCAGCCTTCTGCGCCTCGCCGTTCGGAAAGCCGGCGATCCCGAGCGTGCCGTTGATGCCGAAACCCTGCGCCAGTTCGGGATTGAAATAGAATTCGCCGCCCTCCCAGAGACGGACGCCGAGGAACGCCGTCGTCGTCCAGGTGGTCTGGGTCTGGCCGCGGCCGGGCAGGCTGTTCGCGCCCTCGTAAGGGGAGCGGAACGACGGATAGCTCTGCGGCAGGATCGTGGTCTGCGCATGCAGGTTCCAGACGTCCGACTCGGGCAGCGCGGTGGTGCCTTCGGGCTTGGCCGGCGCCATCCAGGGAATGTCGACAAAGCGGTAATTCAGGCCGAGCTTGGCGAGATGGATGCGCGGATCGACGGTGACATTGGGCAAGCCAAAGCCGCTGAGGTCGTAGGTCCGTCGCGCCAGGTCGATGTAGTCATATTCGAGCTTGGCGCTCCAGTTGCCGCTAACGGCAAACTCGACGCCGGCGCCGGCGGTCCAGCCGGTCTGATAGTTGCCCACACGCGAGATGATGGTTACTGGCGCCGGATCTTCGTTGATGTTGACGCGGGTATGGCCCAGGGCGAAGCCGCCCGTGACATAGGGCATCCAGCGCCCGAACGCATAGCCGATGCGGCCGCGCAGCGTGCCGGTATAGTCGATCGAGCTGTTGAACGGCGCAGGTGTCACGCGCGGCGCATCCTCGGGGCTTGTGAAGGACGCATCGGCTTCGATCCCGAGCACGACATTGTTGGCGAATTGGCGGTTGTAGCCCATCTGGTAGCCGCCACTCAGGCCGATGACGCTGTGCGGCAGCAGCGCGCCCTCCAGCGGCAGCGGATTGGTGCCGGCGCCGAGGCTGCCGCCGCCATAGCCGAAATGACCGCCGATATAAAATCCGGTCCAGTCATAGACGGCGCGCAAGGCCGGCGCCTTGAGCGGCAGGTCCGCCGCCTGCGCCGGCGTGGCAAGGCTGAATGCGCCGAGCCCGAATGCGCCAAGGCAAACGCCAACGATTTTGCGGCCCGTCCTGATATCCGTCTCCCGGCGCACTGGGGCCACTGAATCCCCGTTGCACCGTATTGCGACCGATTCGCAGTTGGAAGCGAGCAGGGACGCCTGGAAACGGTTTGCCTTTGCTGTGTATCGGGCGTGCAACAGCGCGTGCCGCACGGCTCGCAGGCTTTCGGCCGTGACAGTCCGCCCGCCAGCCTCCGATCCGGCGTGCCGACGCCGCCGAGCCGCTTCGCCTTGCGTGCCGCCGTCACGCCCGTCTCTCCCCACACGACCCACGTCATCACTGCCCCTCAGCCCATTACTCTGATCGTTGCCCCGGATTGCTCCGGCTCGATCGGCCAGGGGCCGCCGGTTCGGGGCCTGATCGATCGATCCGTCCTTCGTGAAATTCCCGTCCATGGTCTGGTCTTTGCTGCGGGCAACTGCTCGCGGCCTCAGCAACTCTCCGCGCGAGCGGATTGTTGAATAAGACGGTTCAAAGACAGTTATGTGAAACCGGGCTTCGTGCGGTTCGCGAACCCGGATGCGATCTTCCGGCCGGCGCGTGGGCGGTCGCGCTGTTCATCCTGCTGCCGGGGTGCGGGAAGCGGCGGGGAGGCGACCTGCCACAGGCAGGTCAGCCTCTTGCCGTCACCGGCAACGACCCAGCGGCACACGAGCGGCTGCCGGCGGCGCCGTGCCGGTACCGCAGCCGGAAGGTTGTCGTTGGCGGGAATGCCGGACCGCGGCCTGCACACCGGGTGCGGCCGAGCCGGCCTGGATTTTGCCAGCACGAATCTTGCCAGCCTGAATTCTGCGAATGTCTCGAACATCGCTCACCTCCACTTCCGCGTCACGCGGCAGGTCGGTGAGCAAAACGCGGTGGCCTAAGCGCTCCCGCCAATCCTCACGCGGCCGTCGCCGGCGCGGTACATCTCTCTGTCTTGCGGCAGAGCGGACGCCGTCAGAACGACGAATCCGGCACTGCCAAAGGGGGTACTGCCCATGGTTCTTTCAATCGGGTTGCATCACTGCGGCGAACCGGTCGTTCGCGACAGCATTGGCGCCATACGCCCGCGCCATGTGCGAGTCAAGCGCGTTTTCCCATCCTCCGGGGAGGATCGGCGTTATCCTGGCGGGAGGATAGGGCGATGCCGAGCTGCGAGGCGGTGAGCGCGTGGCCAGCCGTACACGGCGCGCGTCCGGGCGCAGGTTTTCGTCGGATCGCGAAATATCCCTGAGACCACGGCGTCCGTCCGCATCGTCTGCGCCACCATGACGCACGCTGATGGTGCAGTCGTGCGCGCCGAAAGCGCACGACCCGCCGGGGGACGGCCGGCGGGTCGAAGATTGCGACACGGGCTGGACGGGATGCCCGTGCCGGACGTCAAATCGGCAGCGCCCGAAAGTCCGATGTGTGTCTTCAGTAGCAGGTGCGGATGCGGCCGATGTAGTTGCCGTAGCCGTCGAACTGGCGGACCCAGCCGCAGCGGCGGTAACCGTAGTAATAGGGATCGCTGCTGGCGGCGATCGCGCTGCCGACGATGGCGGCGCCGACGATGCCCGCTCCGACGCCCCAGCCGAGGTGCATGCCGTGGGCTTCGGCAGGCTTGGTGGTGGAGGCGATGCTGCCGGTGACGGCGAGCGCGGCAAGGGCGACAGCGGCAATCTTTGATTTAAATGACATTTTCAAAACTCCATCCTGTTGAGCGTGGCCGATGTGGTCCGCTTGGTGATTGGACGGAGGCGCGCAAAAGGCGGTTCGAGGCGACGTCAGTGAAAAATCGGTAATGAAAATAGATTAGCAATTACAGTGTCTTATAGAGAAACAGACTCATTTTCCAGGACCGCGCGCGAGCGTTTCGGGATCGAACCTGCCGACATCGTCAAGCAATTCGATGAAGGCGCGCGCGCCGTGGTCGAGCAGCAGTTCGCCCTTCTCGGCGGAAGCGAGCGTGGCGTTGCCGACCGCGCCGCTCGGATGAAGATCCTGCGCCTGCCAGGCGAACGGCGCCGGACGCTGCGTCGACAGCCAGCGATATTCCTTCTCCATCGCGATTGCGCGCGAAGCAAAATCCGCGATCGCATCGAGGCGCACCTCGTCGCGATGCCGTGCCAGCATGATCGAGGTTTCCACCGCGCCGCCATGGACGCCGTGACGCAATTCCTCCGGCGGAAACAGCCCCGCCGGCGCGCCGAAGCGCGACCATGAGGTGGTGACCGCCAGCATCCCGTGATGGGCGCGCAAATCCTGCGCCACCAGCATCATCGCGGCGCTGTTGCCGCCATGGCTCGTGACGATGACGAGCTTCCTGATGCCGGCGCGCGCGACGCTGGCGCCGAGCGCGGTCCATTGGCGCAGCGCGTCTTCGTTCGACAGCGTCAGCGTACCGGGGAAATCGATATGCTCGGTCGAGATGCCGATCCTCTGGATCGGCAGGAACGTCACCGGGAGGGAGGCGGGCAACAGCTCGCGCACGCGTGCCAGATAGGCCTCGCCGATCAGCACGTCGGTCGCAAGCGGCAGGTGCGGCCCGTGCTGTTCGGTGGCAGCGAGCGGCAGCACGGCGATCCAGCGCGCCGCATCGGCGGCGGAAAACGCGCTCCATCTGATCTCGGTCCAGTCGCGGGGCGGTGTCGAACTCATCGCAGGAGATGTTTCATTGTGCCGATTTGCAGGCTAGTTTGCCGAGGTCTCCAGTGTGGCGGTTCGGAAGTCCGCATCATGCCAGCCGCTCGTTCGTCATGCGGACTTCTGAACCAAAGCCACACTACGTCAATAATTTGCTAGTGTCCTTCGATTCCGATGTTCGCAAACGAGAGGCCCGCAGAATGATGCGAACTTCGGAATCGGGACACGAGCCCGGAACGCCGGCATCAATCCCTATCATGGACCAGTGGTCCGATGCCAACATTCGCACCCCATCGTAGCAGGCGCGTTTGCGAATGTTGGCGTCAAGGACCACTAGCAAATATAAGATTCTGGCGGAGTTTCGGATTTGACCTTCGCATTCGGGATGCGCGGCTAGATGGGTAGCGAATGTCAAATCCACCCCACCAGAATAAGCGACGGAGTCCAATCATGAAGGCGGCCCTCCTGCTGCGAGCGTTAACGGCGAGCCTCGTTGCAGCGCTGCTTGCGGCATGGCCGGCCGGCGCCGAGACCCTGGACAAGGTGTCGTTCGGCACCAACTGGGTGGCCGAGGCCGAGCATGGCGGGTTTTTCCAGGCGGTGGCCGACGGCACCTACAGGAAATACGGGCTCGACGTCACCATTGTGCCGGGCGGTCCGAACGAGAACAACCGCATGCTGCTGGTCGCCGGCAAGATCGACTTCTTCATGGCGGCCAACACGCTGATGTCGTTCGACGCGGTCGCCAACAACGTGCCGGTCGTGACGATCGCGGCGATCTTCCAGAAGGACCCGCAGGTGTTCCTGACCCACCCCGAGCTGAAGATCACCAGGCTCGAGGAGCTGAAGCCGCTGACGCTGTTCATCTCCAAGGAGGGGATGTCGAGCTACTTCCAGTGGCTGAAATCGGAATATGGCTTCAGCGACAAGAATGTGCGGCCCTATACCTTCAACGCCCAGCCCTTCATCGCCAACGGCCAGAGCGCGATGCAGGGCTATGTCACCTCAGAGCCCTTTGCGGTTGAAAAGGCGGCCGGCTTCAAGCCGAACGTGATCCTGCTCGCCGACAACGGCTTCAACACCTATTCGACGCTGATCGAGACGCGGGCGGACGTGATCGACAAGAAGCCGGACCTCGTGCAGCGCTTCGTCGATGCCTCCATCGTCGGCTGGTACAACTACATCTATGGCGACAATTCCGCCGGGAATGCGATGATCAAGAAGCTCAATCCGGAGATGACGGACGAGCTGCTCGCCTATTCGGTCGCCAAGATGAAGCAGTACGGCATCGTCGATTCCGGCGACTCCCTGCGCGACGGCATCGGCGCCATGAGCGACGAGCGCGTCGCGAGCTTCTTCAACAAGATGGTGAAGGCGGGCGTGGTCCGCTCCGACATCGATTACCGCAAGTCCTACACGCTGCGCTTCGTCAACAAGGCGGTCGGGCTCGAGCTTCGGCCCAAAAACTAGATGAATGCTTGCGTGGACAGCGGCAGCACGGACCTCGCCGTCAGCTTGCGCGGCGTGACCAAGACCTATGACAACGGCGTGATGGCGCTCGGCCCGCTGGATCTTTCGGTGCAGAGGGGCGAGTTCGTCTCGCTGCTCGGGCCCTCCGGCTGCGGCAAGTCGACGGCGCTGCGCCTGATCGCTGGCCTGAGCCCCCCGAGTTCGGGCACGGTCGAGGTCATCCATCATCCGGGCGCGACGCGGCCGGGGCAATCGATCGGCTTCGTATTCCAGGAGCCGACGCTGATGCCATGGACCAGCGTGCGGGAAAACGTCCGCCTGCCGCTCAAGCTTGCGCATGTCGCATCTGCCGACGCCGACGCGCGCGTCGAGGAGGCGCTGGCCAGGGTTGGGCTCGCGGACTTCGCCCGTGCCTATCCGCGCGAATTGTCGGGTGGCATGAAGATGCGGGTGTCGCTGGCGCGCGCGCTGGTCACCGATCCCGACATCCTGCTGATGGACGAACCGTTTGCCGCGCTCGACGAGATCACGCGCTTCCGCCTCAACAACGATCTGCTCGCGCTCTGGCGCAAGCTCGGCAAGACCGTCATCTTCGTCACCCATTCGGTGTTCGAATCCGTCTACCTGTCGCAGCACGTGATCGTGATGACGGCGAGACCCGGCCGGATCGGCGCGGAAATCCGCATCACAGCCGAGGAGCCGCGCAGCGAGGAATTCCGCACCTCCGCCGGCTATGCCGCATTCTGCCGCGAGGTCTCGGCCGCGCTGGCGCCATCCTATGCCGGGCAGTCAGCACTATGAGCGCCCCGCAACCCCAGGCAGGCTCCGATCCGATGCGCTTCGTTCGCATCCTGCTGCCGCTTGCCGTGCTGGCGGCCGGCACGGTTCTCTGGGAGCTCGTGGTCCGGCTCAACCACATTCCGCCTTACGTGCTGCCCGGTCCGGTCGCGGTGTTCACGACCCTGATTGCCGACTGGGGCGTGCTGTCGCAATCCCTGGGCGTCACGCTGCTGACCACGCTCGAAGGTTTTGTGGCGGCAGCCGTCGGCGGCATCGGGCTCGCGCTGCTGTTCAATCAATCAAAATGGCTTGAATACGCGCTTTTTCCCTATGCGGTGATCCTGCAGGTGACGCCCGTCATCGCGATTGCGCCATTGCTGCTGATCTACCTGCCGCAGGAGACCGCCGTGATCGTCTGCGCCTGGATCGTCGCGTTCTTCCCGGTGCTGTCCAACACCGCGCTGGGGCTGAATTCGGTCGACCGCAACCTCGCCGGCCTGTTTCAGCTTTATGGCGCTTCGCCCTCGCAGACACTGCGCCTGCTCAAGCTGCCGTCGGCGCTGCCCTATATCCTGGGGGGCTTGAGGATTGCGGGCGGGCTGTCGCTGATCGGCGCCGTGGTCGCGGAGATCGCCGCCGGCACCGCCGGCGCCGGTTCGGGGCTTGCCTACAGAATTGCGGAATCCGGCTACCGCCTCAACATTCCCCGAATGTTCGCCGCATTGCTGCTGCTTTCGGCTGCCGGGATTGTCATCTACGCCTTGCTGGCGCTAACTTCCCACCTCGTTTTGCGGCGTTGGCACGAAAGTGCGCTCGGAAAGGAAAACTGATGGCGTCCGGGAATATTTCTTCTGAAAAGATCGATCTCCTGATCTACGGGCCGATCAGGCCGATCCTCGAAAACGGCTTTCCCGACCAGTTCGTCCGGCACACGGCCGAGACCCGCGCCGACCTCGAGCGCCTGACGGCGGAGACGGTCGCGAAGATCCGCGGCATGGCCGTGACCTATCATTCGGTGCCGGCGGACAGAAAGGCGCTGTCACAATTCCCCAGGCTCGAGATCGTGTCGAGCTTCGGCGTCGGCTACGACCACGTCGATTCGGCTTACGCGCGCGAGCACAACATTGTCGTCACCAACACCCCCGACGTGCTGACCGAGGAGGTCGCCGATGTCGCCATGGGGCTCTTGATCGCGACGTTGCGCGAATTCGTCAAGGCCGACCGCTATGTGCGTTCCGGGCTGTGGCAGACGCAGAACTATCCCTTAAGCGTCGGCTCGCTGCGCGACCGCAAGGTCGGCATCGTCGGCATGGGCCGGATCGGGCAGGCGATCGCGCGCCGGCTCGAGGCCTCCAGGGTGCCGGTCGTCTATCACTCGCGCAAGCCGTCCGCCGAGGTCTCCTACAAGCACTATGGCGACCTGATCGAGATGGCGAAGGCGGTCGACACGCTGATGGTGATCGTGCCGGGCGGCGCCTCGACCGCGAAGATGATCAATGCCGAGGTGCTGAAGGCGCTCGGGCCGCGCGGCGTCCTGGTCAACGTCGCGCGCGGCTCCGTGGTCGACGAGCCGGCGCTGATCGCCGCGCTGAAATCGGGCACCATCCTCGCCGCAGGGCTCGACGTGTTCGCCGCCGAGCCGAACGTGCCGGACGAGTTGAAGTCGATGCAGAACGTCGTGCTGCTGCCACATATCGGCTCGGCTTCCGTGGTAACGCGCAACGCCATGGATCAGCTGGTCGTCGACAACCTGAAAGCCTGGTTCGCCGGCAAGCCGCCGCTGACCCCGGTTGCCGAGACGCCGGTGAAGGGGCGCTGATGAGCTTTCGTTCCGCGATCGCGCTGGCGGGATTGGCGGTGCTCGGCGCCGTCTCGCTCGCGTGGTCGCAGGACGCGAGCAGCCTGAAGAAGGACATGATCGGGCAGTGGGAGCTTGCCACCACCGAACGCAGCAAGACCTGCGTCATCACATTGAAGCCGGATACCGGGCCGCAGGGCTTGAAGCTCGAGCTTGAGCCGGCCTGTTCCAAGGCGTTGCCCTTCACCAAGGACATCGTCGCCTGGAACGTCAGGGGATTGGATATCGTGCGGCTGCAGGATGCCGCGGGCGAAGCCGTGATCGACTTCACCGAGGTCGAGACCGGCATTTTCGAGGGTCTGCGGCAGGGCGAGGGCGTCTATATCCTGCAAAACCTCGCCGCGGCGCGCTCGCTCGCCAAGTCGATGGACCAGATGATCGGCGACTGGTCCATGGTGCGCGGCAACGGCCAGGCGATCTGCGGGCTGACCCTCACCAACACCGAGGCCGGGCAGGATAATTTCCAGGTCTTCCTCAAGCCGAAATGCGACCCGGCGGTCGCCGCCTTCGCGCCGACCCAGTGGCGGCTCGAGCATGGCCAGATCCTGCTGATGTCGAAGGCCGGCGAGACCTGGCAGTTCGAGGCCGACGACAACGCGCAATGGCGCAAGGTCCCCGACAGCGCCGATCCCCTGATCATGCTGCGGCAATAGTCCGGTTTGCGCTCGGTCGCGGGCTCAAAAAAAGAATTGAGATCCTTGTCGATCCGGCCGCCCGCCGATCGTCGACTCCATAGCGAGACGGATTTGTGGCAATAAGGCCGCAGGCTCGCCCAACAGGAGTTTCACGATGCGCTTCATGTATCTCGTCAAGTCGTCCCAGCCTTCCGTCTCGCCGACGCCAGCCCTGATGGAGGCCATGGGCAAGCTTGCCGACCGCGAGATCAGGGCGGGCCGCATGATCGACACCGGCGGGCTGATGCCGGTGCAGATGGGCGCCCAGGTACGCATTGCCGACGGCAAGCTCAGCGTCATCGACGGCCCCTTCGTGGAGAGCAAGGAAATGGTTGGCGGCTACGCGATTTTCGAGCTGCGCGACAAGGCGGAAGCGCTCGCCATGGCCAGGGAGTTCATGCAGCTCCACGTCGACCACATGCCGGGCTGGGACGGCATCTGCGAGGTTCGTGCCTTCGCGACGCCGGGGGTCGACGGCGCCTGCGAGGTCGACGTGCGCGCGAAGGCCTGATGCGCCGCCGGCGTCAACGGGGCCGGCGGCCATGACGGCCGCCGACGCCGAACGCACCATCCTTGCGGTGTGGCGCGTCGAGCAGCCGCGCCTCATCACGAGTCTGTCCCGGATGCTGCGCGACGTGCCGCTGGCTGAGGATCTCACCCAGGAGGCGCTGCTCGCGGCGCTCGAGCACTGGCCTGTCAGTGGCGTGCCGGAGCGGCCCGGTGCCTGGCTGCTTGCCACCGCCAAGCGCCGCGCGCTCGATCATCTGCGCCGCCGCCAGATGCTCGCGCGCAAGCATGACGTGCTTGCGCGCGAGCTCGAGCAGGAGCAGGAGACGATGCCCGATTTCGACGCCGCGCTTGACGACGACATCGGCGACGAGATGCTGCGGCTGATCTTCACGGCCTGCCACCCGCTGTTGTCGCGCGAGGCGCGCGCCGCGCTGGCGCTGCGCATGATCTGCGGCCTGACCACCGAGGAGATCGCCCGGTCGTTCCTGATCGCGGAGCCGACAGTGTCCCAGCGCATCGTCCGTGCCAAGCGCACGCTGTCCGAATCCGGCCTTGCCTATGAGACGCCGCGCGGCGAGGAGCTGTCGCAGCGGCTCGCCTCGGTGCTCGAGGTCGTCTACCTGATCTTCAACGAGGGCTATGCCGCGGCCAGCGGCGACGAATGGCTGCGCCCGCAGCTCTGCCACGAGGCATTGCGGCTCGGCCGCATGCTGACCTCGGTTGCGCCTTTCGAGCCGGAGACGCACGGCCTGCTCGCCCTGATGGAATTGAACGCCTCGCGCATGGCGGCGCGCACGGACGATCAGGGCGAGCCGATCCTGCTGATGGAGCAGGACCGCGCGCGCTGGGACAAGATCCAGATCCGGCGCGGCCTGCAGGCGCTGATGCGCGCCCATCAGCTTGGCGGCGGCATCGGATTCTACGCGCTGCAGGCCGAGATCGTCGCCTGCCATGCGCGATCTGCAACGGCGGGCCAGACCGACTGGTCGCGCATCTGCATGCTGTACGGGCAGCTGGCGGAGCTGGTGCGCTCGCCCGTGATCGAGCTCAATCGCGCGGTTGCGGTCGGCATGGCGGAAGGTCCGGAAGCGGCGCTTGCCATCGTCGACGGTCTCATGAGCGAGCCGGCGCTCAAGACCTACCATCTGCTGGGAAGCGTGCGCGGCGACCTGCTCGAGAAGCTTGGCCGTCACGCCGAGGCGCGCGACGCCTTCGCCGGGGCCGCGGCGCTCGCCGGCAACCGGCGCGAGCGCGATCTCTTGATGCGCCGTGCGGCTGCCGCCGCAACGGCCTCGGAGCGGTGATGCGCTACTCGGCGTATTGCGCGATGCCGCCGCCGAACGACCAGTTCTCCTTGGCGACCTCGACGAGGTTGATGAACACGTCATCGCGCCGCAACCCCAATCGGGCATGAATGTCGTCGGCGACGCGCTTGAAGAACGCCTTCTTCATCGCGACGGTGCGGCCCGTGTTCAGCGTGATCTGGATCAGCACGATGTCCTTGCTGTACTGATTGCCGAGATAGCTCCCGGCGATGTTGAGATCGCCGGCCGGATGTTCGGTGATGACCTGGAATTTGTCGTTCTCGGGAACGTTGATGGTCTCCCGCATGGCCTGATAGACGATCTCGCCGAGGGTCTTGCGGAACTCGGCGGGTTTTCCCGCGATGAGATCGATGCGAACGAAGGGCATGGCATGGTCCTCCTGTTGCGGCAGAGGTAAGCACGGCATCGTTCCCGAAAAACCACCGTCTGGCGGATATCAGAGATAAGCATCGCTTATCCCGGCTCCTGAGGGCACACAGCTTCCGGAAAAAGCCGGTAGCCACCTTTCCGCATCATCCCCGAAGGAACGGATACGCCGTGAACGGCGTTGCCGGGCGATCCTGCGATCGAAGCACAGCAATCGGAGCACGCTTCATGGCGAAAGCCGTTCTCGCGATCGGTATCGAACCCGCGCTTGCCGACGTCTCAGGCATGCCGGGTCTCACCCCTCAACTGATCCGCGACTACATCAACCGCCAGTTCGACCAGTTGCGCGCGCTCGGTTATGAGGTCGAGAGCTGCCTGATCGATCTCGGCGAAACCGCCGAGGACGTGGTGACGGCGGCGCTGCGATCGAGGCGCTATGACTGCGTCGTGATCGGCGCTGGCCTGCGGCTGCCGCCGGCGCTTCTGCTGTTGTTCGAGAAGGTCATCAACCTCGTTCACATCCACGCACGCGACGCCAGGATCTGCTTCAACACCAATCCGGGCGACACCGTGGAAGCGGTGCAGCGCTGGGTCGCGCCCTGACAACCAACCGTCGTGACAGCGAATAACGGCCGGTCCCGGCCGCCCGGGCGCTGCCGCGCCCCAGCATCGTGCCAATTCGTTCATTTTCACCGGGAAACGATGTGTTTTGCCGGTCATTGCCGATCCGCTTTTGGCCCTGGCCGCCCCGTTTTGCCCGAATTTTGTCCATATGATCCCATCGTTTGCGGTCATCGTCCGGGCCTTGGTGGCTTGACCAACGGCGGAACGCCAAGGAAGCTCGCGCGGCGAATCAAATGGAGAGGCAGGGAATGGTTCGAACCTTTGGAATGGCGTCATTGCTCGCTTTGGCGCTGGCGATGTCGGCGCAGCAGGCGGCGGCACAGGATGCGCTGGGCGGCGCGCTTCTCGGCGGCGTCGGTGGCGCGATCGTCGGCGGGGCCCTCGGCGGAGGCCGTGGTGCCGCGATCGGCGCGGTCGTCGGAGCCGGGACCGGAGCTGCCATCGCCGCCGACGGCGAACGGCGTCGCGCCGGCTATTACTATTATCGTGACGGTTGCTACATCCAGCGCGGCGACGGCTACTGGACCCGCGTCTCGCCGCGCTACTGCTACTGACGCGCGCAAATCTCTTTTCGACCAACGGCGGCCCTGGTGGCCGCCGTTGTGCTGTCCGGGCTGTTTCGCTAGATCAGCTTCATCCCCTTCAGGCTGGCATGCCCGCCTCGGCCCACAATGATGTGGTCGTGCACGGCAATGCCGAGCGGCTTTGCGATCTCGACGATCGCGCGTGTCATCTGGATGTCGGCCTGCGACGGCGAAGGATCGCCCGAGGGGTGGTTGTGCACCAGGATGATCGCGGTCGCCGACACCTCCAGCGCGCGCTTGATCACCTCCCGCGGATAGACCGGGGTATGGTCGATCGTGCCGGTCTGCTGCACCTCGTCGGCGATCAGCCGGTTGCGCTTGTCGAGGAACAGGATGCGGAACTGCTCCTTGTCCGCGAACGCCTGCGAGGTGCGGCAATAGCCGATCACGTCGTTCCACGATGACAGCGAGACCCGCTCGGGCAGCGCGCCCTTGGCGATGCGCGTGGCCGCCGCCGCGATCAGCTTGATCTGGTTGATCGAGGCTTCCCCGATGCCGTCGACCTCGCGCAACAGCGTCTCGGGCGCATGCATGACCTCGGCAAAGGAGCCGAATTTCTTCAGCAGCGATTTGGCGAGCGGCTTGGTGTCGCGCCGGGGCAGCGCGGCGAACAGCGCCATTTCCAACAGCTCATAGTCGCTCAGCGCATCCGGACCTGCGCTGCGGAAGCGCTCGCGCAGCCGCTCCCGATGGCCGAGATAATGCGGCTTTTCGGGATCCTCGTCCGGCGGTTTTGTCGGCGTGGGCATGGGGCGCCACAGCATGCCCGGCGTTGCGGCTTTTGCAAGGGCCGGAGGAGCGGCGGCCGTCGTCCCGGCCGCGGCTTCACAATCGAATCAGCCTTCGGTTTTAGCGAAGGCTATTGCCGAATCTTCCGCATTGTGCCCGGTCGCGATCGGCGCGAAGGAAATGCCCATGGATCAGTCGACCACCATCATTGCGCTGGTCACCGCGACATTTTTCGTCGCCGGTATCGTCAAGGGCGTCACCGGCATGGGTCTTCCCACGGTCGCGATGGGGGTATTGGGCGCGTTCATGTCGCCGCTATCAGCCGCCTCGCTGTTGCTGATGCCGTCCTTCGTCACCAACATCTGGCAGCTCGTCACCGGGCCGAACTTCGCGGCGCTGATGGTGCGGCTCTGGCCAATGATGTCAGGCATCGTGGTCGGCACCGTCGCCGGCGCCGGGCTTTTGACCAGCGTCAACACAGCCTGGACCACGGCCGCCCTGGGCGCGGCGCTGGCGGCCTATGCGCTGCTTGCCCTGCTGGCGCCGCCCTTCTCGGTGCCGGCGCGAATCGAGCGCTGGGCCTCGCCGCTCGTTGGCCTCGTGACCGGTCTTGTCACCGGCGGAACCGGCGTGTTCGTGATTCCCGCCGTTCCCTATCTGCAGTCGCTGGGGCTCGGCAGGGACGACCTGATCCAGGCGCTCGGCCTGTCGTTCACGATCTCCACGATTGCGCTCGGCCTTGGGCTCTCGGGAAGCGGTGCTTTCCATGCCACCAGCATCCTTTCCTCCATGCTCGCGATCGTGCCGGCGCTGGCGGGCATGTGGTTCGGCACCGCGATCCGCGGCCGGATCAGCCCACCGGCCTTCCGTCGCTGGTTCCTGATCTGCCTGGTGCTGCTCGGCCTCGATCTGCTGCTGCGGCCGCTGCTGTGAGTGCGGCGATGTGTTGCGTCGCAACATCGAGCGCCCTTCGTTCAGTCTTGAAGGCTGCGCGGTTAGCGAAGTTTTATCATCGAAAAACATTTTTTTGAGAGGAACGCGCATGGCCACGTCCTATGTCACGGCCGAAGGCGGCGGCGCCTTCGATCACAGCGTCCAGCTCCGCCGCGCGGTGATTGCCTCGACCATCGGCACCGCTATCGAATGGTACGACTTCTTTCTGTACAGCACGGTCACAGGCCTCGTCTTCGCCAAGCTGTACTTCCCGCATTCCGATCCCTGGGTCGGCACGCTCGAAGCCTTCGCGATCTATGCGGTCGGCTTCGTTGCCCGTCCGATCGGCGCGGCCATCTTCGGGCACTACGGCGATCGCATCGGACGCAAATCGACCCTGATCGCCACGCTGCTCCTGATGGGACTTGCGACCTTCGCCGTGGCGCTGGTCCCGACCTATGCAAGCATCGGCATCTGGGGCGCCGTGCTGTTGACGGTGCTGCGCTTCGTCCAGGGCGTCGGCGTCGGCGGCGAGTGGGGCGGCTCGGTCCTGATGTCCATGGAGTGGGCGCGTTCCGATCACTCGCGTGGCCTGGTCGCGTCATGGCCCCAGTTCGGGGTGCCCTGCGGGCTTTTCCTCGCCAATCTGGCCGTGCTCGCCTTCAGCCAGATGTCGGGCGAGCAATTTCTGGCCTTGGGGCTGGCGGGTGCCGTTCCTGCTCAGCATCGTGCTCGTCGCGGTCGGGCTCTACATCCGGCTCGGCATTCTGGAGACGCCGGTGTTCTCGAAGCTTGTCGCCGAGAACAGGATCGAGCGCACCCCGATCCTCGCAGTGATCAGGGAGCATCCAAAGGAAATCCTGCTCTCGGCCTTTGCGCGCATGGCGGAGCAGGCGCCGTTCTATATCTTCACCGCCTTCATCTTCTCCTACGGCATCGGCGCCCTGCACGTCTCGCGCGACTTCCTGTTGACCGCCGTGCTGTCCGCCTCGGTGCTGTCCTTCTTCTCGATCCCGTTCTTCGGCCATCTGTCCGATCGCATCGGCCGCAAGAACATGTACATGATCGGCGCGGCGGTGACGGGCCTGTTCGGTTTCGTCTATTTCGGCATGCTCAACACTGCGAGCGAGCCGGTCATCTTCCTCGCGATCGTGCTGTCGCTGATTCCGCACGACATGATGTACGGGCCGCAAGCCGCGCTGATCGCGGAAAGCTTCTCGGGACGCCTGCGCTACAGCGGTTCGTCGCTCGGCTACCAGCTCGCCTCGGTGATCGCCGGCGGGCCTGCGCCGCTGATCGCGACCTGGCTGTTCGGCACCTACCAGACATCGACCGCGATCGCGGCCTATATAGCGCTCTGCGCCGTGTTGACCCTGATCGCGACCGCGATGATGACCGACTACACCGGCCGGGCGATCGACAATCGATAGCGCCGTGCCGGTTACGGCTTCTTGACACCTTCACGACCGGGCGGGTAAGCGCGAACAGGGGCCCGCAAGCCGGGGCCGCGCCGTGCGCGGACCGCCTGCTGCGGATCGCGCAACAGGGGTGACCGTCATGACGCCGTTCAAGGCCATTCGCGCCCGTGCCGAGAAGCGCAAGGGCGGCGCCAAGGCGCTGGAAAAACTGTTGCCGCCGAAGCCGCGCGCGGCCGCACTTGCGAAACTCACCGATGACCGCGCGCTCGCCGAGATGACGAAGCGGGTGTTCTGCGCGGGCTTTGCCTGGAGCGTGATCGAGGCGAAATGGGACGGGTTCGAGGAGGCCTTTGCAGGTTTTGCGCCGGCCGCGCTCGCCTTCAAGCCCGACGAATTCTGGGAGAAGCTGACCGCCGACACGCGCATCGTGCGCAACGGCGCCAAGATCATGTCGGTGCGCGACAATACCCGCTTCGTGCAGGAGATTGCCAAGGAGCATGGCAGCTTCGGCCGCTTCCTCGCGAGCTGGCCGTCGTCCGATGAGGTCGGGTTGTTGGACCTCTTGGCCAAGCGCGGCAGCCGGCTCGGCGGCAATACCGGCCAGATGCTGCTGCGCTTCCTCGGCTGGGACGGTTTTGTCACCTCGAAGGACGTCGTCGCCTGCCTGCGCGAGGCCGGGCTCGACATCGGCGAAGAGGTCAAGTCAAAGAAGGATCTCGCCAAGGTGCAGGCGCAGTTCAACGCCTGGGCCAAGGAGACGGGATTGCCTTACGTCCAGCTGTCGCGGATCTGCGCCCTGTCGGCCGGCAACAACTACAGCGCCGACGAGCTGATGCGCCGCATGGGCGGAGACGAGTAATCAGGCCGTTGTGCTGGCCGATACCATCATGCGGTCTTATCGGCGCGAATGAGGACCCGGTCCCCCCAATACTGCATCTCAGGGAAGCTTCCTAGCCGCAGCACAAACCACAAACCCGACCCGTCGCCTGTCATTCCAGAGAGTTCGCGAATACCGGATGTGTCATCGTCCACTTCAATTGTCCAATGGCTCGTTTCATCATTCGCAACCACGACGAGCGACTTGTCCTCCACAGAAGGCCGATCGTCGTCTAGTGAAACCGAGTAGGGCCCGTTTGGTCCGACGAAGTGGAGCATTTTCATCATCGGTCCCTGCGCCTGGCGGGTCACATCCGCTCGCCGGGCAATTGGCTGGCTTGCTTCACCCAGGCGACGAATTGCGCTTCGTCGAGACCGTCGTCTTCGTGGATGTCGACATAGCGCGTGTCCTTGCTCCTGGATTTACCCGGAGGGACGGGACGCAGTGACGTGCCGCGGAAGAACGCGACCTTGACGTATTTCGCGAAGCAGTGGACGCCGAGAAACCAGCCTCGGTCCTCCACGCCGTATAACGGCGAATTCCATTTGACCGCCTTGCGCACGCTGGGGACGGTGCGCTCGATGAGCGCGTCGAGGCGCTGTCCGACCTCGCTTTTCCAGCCCGGCATCGCCGCGATGTAGGCCTGCACAGGGGCGTTGCCCTCGGCCTTTGCGATCTGCGGGTTACCGCCAGCGAGGAGAGACGGCTTCGCCGCGCCGCGCTTGGCAGCGACCTTGCTTTCGGCCTTTGCCGGCTTCCTGGACGCTTTGCGGGCCATTGCGCGGGGAAGCCTCCGCCTGGAGCGGTGGTGACGGGATCAGCGCGCGGCCAGCGGCTTCTCGCCGTGACGCTCCGACAGCGTGAAGATTTCGACGCCATTAGCGGTGACGCCGACCGAATGCTCGAACTGCGCCGACAGCGAGCGGTCGCGGGTGACGGCGGTCCAGCCGTCCGAGAGGATCTTCACATGCGGCTTGCCGAGATTGATCATCGGCTCGATGGTGAAGAACATGCCGGGCTTCAGCGGCACGCCCTCGCCGGGCCGGCCGACATGGATGATGTTGGGCTCGTCGTGGAACAGGCGGCCCAGGCCGTGGCCGCAGAAATCGCGCACCACGCTCATGCCCTGCGGCTCGACGAAGCTCTGGATCGCGTGGCCGATGTCGCCGGTGGTGGCGCCGGGCTTCACCGCGGCGATTCCCCGCATCATCGCCTCGTAGGTCACCTCGATCAGCCGCTCGGCCTTCCGCGCGATCGGATGGATCGCGTACATCCGGCTGGAATCGCCATACCAGCCGTCGACGATGAAGGTGACGTCGATATTGACGATGTCGCCTTCCTTCAGCGCGCGATCGCCGGGCATGCCGTGGCAGACCACGTGGTTGAGCGAGGTGCAGGTCGAATAGCGGTAGCCGCGATACATCAGCGTTGCCGGATAGGCGCCATGACTGAAGGCGAATTCGCGGACGAATTCATCGATTCTGGCGGTCGGAACACCGGCCTTCACGATGTCGGTCAGTTCGTCCAGGCATTTCGCCACCAGGCGGCCGGCGTTGCGCATGCCGGCAAAGGCGCTTTCGCCGTGCAGCTTGATCTGTCCGGTCTTGCGCAGTGAGATGTCGCTGGCTTCCACGTAGCTCATGAAGGGTTTCTTGTTCGCGGCGGGAACGATTTCATTGCCAGTGTCCCGATTCCGAAGTTCGCATCGTTCTGCGGATACCTCGTTTGCGAACTTCGGAATCGAAGGACACTAGCAACTTATTAATGCAGTGGGGCTCCGAACCGCCACACTCGCCTAATTTAATGATCGGGGCGTCCAGTGCAAGCCGGGCTTGCGGCAGTGGAACACCGTAAATTGCCGTATTTCAGCTCGAAGCCTCCACCACGGTCTCAACCGGCAGCGCGCCCCGCACCCTGAGCTCGCGCACCGGATAGGGCACGCGGATGCCCTCGTGCTTGAACGCGTCCCACAGCGCCAGCATCACGTCGCTCTTCACGTTGTCCATACCGTCGGGGTCGGCGATCCAGAACGTGAGCGAGAATTTCATGCCGGCCTCGGCGAACTCGGTGAGGATGCAGTTCGGCGGCTTGCCCTTGATCGCGCGCGGCGCGGCGGCGGCAACCCCTGCCGCCAGCTTGCACACCAGCCGGGGATCAGCGTCGTAGTTGGTGCCGAAGGCGATCTTCACCAGCGTGTTCTTGTCGGTATAGGTCCAGTTGGTGACCTTCTGGGTCACCAGGTCCTCGTTGGGGATCAGGAACTCGCGGCCGTCGCCGGCGGCGACCGAGATGTAGCGCGTCTTCATCGCGCTGATCCGCCCCTGGCTGTCGCCGATGGTGACGAGGTCGCCCGGCTTCACCGACTTGTCGGCGAGCAGGATGATGCCGCTGATGAAATTGGCGACGATCTTCTGCAGGCCGAAACCGATGCCGACGCCGGCCGCGCCGGAGAAGATCGCCAGCGCCGACAGGTTGATGCCGACCGCGCTCATGGCCACCGTGACCGCGAAGATCATCAGGCCGACGCGGATCATCTTGATCAGCAGCACCTGCACCGAGGGCGTCAGGTCGCTGGACCGCGTGATCCGGTTCTCCAGGAAATTGGAGACGATGTTGGTCAGCCACAGCGCCACCATCAGCAGCAGGCCGAGCTTGATCAGGAGCAGCGGCGTCAGCCGCAAGCCGCCAAGCACCACCGAAACCGAATCGAGTGCTTCGATGGTCGGGTCGAGCTGGCCGAGGATCGAG